>DASRLN010000109.1:0-7609 GCA_035648435.1 Caulobacteraceae bacterium | reverse complement strand
CCCCCTTGCGGCCGGCCCAGAAGCGCAGGCGCTCGGCTTCGTCCCGGGCCAGCCGGACCTCGCTCGCCCCCGCCGCCCGGCAGATCGCCGCCACCCGCGAGAGGTCCTCGGCGACATCTCCCCCGGCCCCGTCGATCTCGCAGATCAGGATCGCGGCGGCGTCGGTGGGGTAGCCGGCGTGGACGTGCTCCTCGGCGGCGACCAGCGCCAGGCGGTCCATCATCTCCAGCCCGGCCGGAATGATCCCGTCGGCGATGATCGCCGCCACCGCCTCGCCGGCGTGGCGCAGGTCGCGGAACGCCACCAGCATCGCCCGGGCGTGAACCGGCGCCGGCAGCAGCTTGACGGTCACCTCGGTGATCACGCCGAGCAATCCTTCCGAACCGGTCATCAACGCCATCAGATCGAATCCCGGCGCGTCGAGCGCCTCGCCGCCGATGACCTGCGTCTCGCCGTCGATGGTGACGACCTCCAGGCGCTGGATGTTGTGCACGGTGAGGCCGTACTTGAGGCAATGCACCCCGCCGGCGTTCTCGGCCACGTTGCCGCCGATGCTGCAGGCCAGCTGCGAGGAGGGATCGGGGGCGTAGAACAGGCCGAGCGGCGCGGCGGCCTCGGAAATCGCCAGGTTGCGGACGCCGGGCTGGACCCTGGCCGTGCGCGCCTCGCCGTCGATGGCCAGGATGGCGCTCATCCGCGACAGGCTCAGCAGCACACAGCCGGGGAAGGGTAGGGCGCCCCCGGAAAGGCCGGTCCCCGCGCCCCGCGCGACCACCGGCACGCCGATCTCGGCGCACACCTTCAGGACCGACGCCACTTCGCCGGCCGTGCGCGGCAAGGCGACCAGCCCCGGCAGGCTCCGATAGGCCGCCAGCCCGTCGCTCTCATAGACCGCCATGCCCTCGGCCGCCGTGATCAGACCGTCGCCCGGAAGCACCGCCGCCAGGCGCGC
Source organism: Caulobacteraceae bacterium (assembly GCA_035648435.1). Taxonomy (GTDB): domain Bacteria; phylum Pseudomonadota; class Alphaproteobacteria; order Caulobacterales; family Caulobacteraceae; genus Acaudatibacter. The sequence continues at coordinate 6,657 of DASRLN010000109.1, read as the reverse complement.
GATCAAGGTCCGACGATCGACCGCCGCGAAAGTGGGATCCAGGTCCGGGTCGAACTGGTCGAGCATGAGCAAGACGCCTATAGGCGCGCGCCACCCCCGCCGATAGTCGCGGGTGGCCCTTGGAGCGCGGACGTCTCGTCCGCGTCGCGGTCGGGACGACCGCGCTCCGTTGACATTGACCGACGACCTTGCATCGCCGACTCTGGCCAGGTCATTGAGAGCGTGGGTATTGCGTTGAAAGACATCGTCATCCTCGGCGGCCCCAACGGCGCCGGCAAGACGACGGCGGCGCAGGTGCTGCTGCCGAAGAGCCTCCGCATCCGGGAGTTCGTCAATGCCGACGAGATCGCCCGCGGGCTGTCTCCCTTCAACCCCGATGCGGTCGCCCTGGCGGCGGGCCGACTGATGATCCAGCGACTGAGAAGTCTCGTCAGCGCCGAGGTGAGCTTCGCCTTCGAAACGACATGCTCGGGAAGGCTCCACGCGGACTGGTTGCGGCGATGCAAGATCGACGGCTGGCGCATCACGCTGCTATATTTGTGGCTGCCCTCGATAGAGATGGCCCAGGCCCGCGTCTCCCGGCGCGTCACGGAGGGAGGGCACGGCATTCCGCCCGACGTCGTCGCGAGGCGATACCTCAATGGGATCAGGAACATGCGACATATCTATCTTGAACTGGCGGACGTCGCGGCCATCTACGATAATGCCGATGAGGAACGCGTGCTGATCGCGGAGCGGTGGGAAGACGGGTTCCTGGCGGTTCATGACGCGACCCGCTGGCAAACCATTGAAGGGCAGAGCCGATGAAGGACATGACCGGCAGACAGATCCTCGACGCCATCGAGGCGGGCCTTCAGGAAGTCGGACGTCAGTTCGAGCGGGCTGGCCATGAAGCCGACCCGGCGGCGGCCAAGGCCACGCGGGCGACCGAGCCGGCGCCGGCGCGGAAACCGGCGGTTCGTCGCCGGGCGTGAGGCCGCGCAGCGGGCGTGAACATCTAATAGAAATCCGGGGCGAAGCGGATGTTGTCGGCGGCGAGGCCCTTGAGCACCACCTCGAGGCCGCCGGACTTGATCATCCACTCCAGGCGATGGTCGCGGTACTGGCGCTTGAACTGGCCCTTGGCGACGAGGTCGGCGACGTTGGCGGTGCCGATGTCGAAGTCGCGCGCCTCCTTGATCGTCTGGCCCACCGACGGGCGGGCCATCGCCCCATCCAGCCACCGGGCCAGGACCCCGCCCGGGGCCGGGCGGTTGCCGACGCTGACCGAGGTCCCGACGAACGGGGCCACCGCCAGATCCCCCCAGCCGAAAGTCTCGCCGCTGAACCAGGCGCGCTCGCCGATCTGACCCTCCAGCCAGCTGAAGAATCCCTGGGTCTGGCGGGCGGCGTTGTCCTGCAGGGTCTGGGCGAGTTCGCCCTCCGCCCGGTGGAACCAGTGGATTTCCCCCAGGCCCCAGTTGATCGCTTCGAAGTGGGTGTCCATGACCTCCTCGACCATCCGCACCCGCGCGCGGTCGGCCGCCGTGGCCGGCAGCAGGGCCGGGCTCGGCCAGCGATCCTCGATGTATTCCAGGATGATCGTCGAATCGAAGACGGCGAGGTCGCCATCCACCAGCACCGGCACCTCGGCGCGGGGATTGGCCTCGACGAAGACCGGGTCGGCGCCGCCGGCCCCCAGGCCGCCGGGAAGCGCCAATACGAAGTCGACGCCCTTCTCGCGCAGGGCGATCTTCACCTTCTGGGCATAGGGCGACAGCGGGTGTTCGTAGAGGGTGATCATGGCGCCTCGCTGCCGAAGATGATCGTGCCGGAGGCGGCGAACATGCCGCCCACGCCGTGGCTGACCGAGATCTTCGCCCCAGGAACCTGGGCCGGCGCGATCCCGCGCATCTGGCGCACGCTCTCCTGCAGGGCGTACATGCCGTACATCCCCGAGTGCATGTAGGAAAGGCCGCCGCCGTTGGTGTTGAGCGGCAGGGCGCCGCCCGGCGCGGTGTTCCGCTCACGGACGAAAGCCGCCGCCTCTCCCGGCTTGCAGAAACCCAGATCCTCCAGGCCATAGAGCGGCAGGTGGGCGAAGGCGTCGTAGATCATCAGATGATCGACGTCGGCGTGGCTGATCCCGGCCTCGTCGAACGCCTTCGCGCCCGACACCCGGAACGCCCGCGAGCTGTTGAAGTCCTCCATCTGGCTGACCATCGGGGTCTCGACGCTCTCGCCGGTTCCCAGGACATAGACCGGCGGCCGCGGGAAATCCCTGGCCCGTTCGGCGCTGGTCAGGATCAGCGCTCCGCCGCCGTCGGTGACCAGGCAGCACATCAGCATCCTAAACGGCCAGGCGATCATCGGCGATGACAGCACGTCATCGACGGTGATCGGATCGCGGAAACTGGCGCGCGGGTTCATCGCCGCCCATTCGCGCTGGATCACCGAGACCATGGCGATGTCCGCCTCGGTGAGGCCATGGGTCTTCATGTAGCGCAGGGCCGGAAGGGTGAACATGGTCGGCGGCGAGGTGACCCCGAAGGGCATTTCGAACTGGCCCATCAGGCTGGAGCCGGACCGCCCGCCACCGAACCCGCCGCCGGCCCCGACGCGGGAGCGGCCGCTCTCGCCGTGGGTGATCAGCACCGTGCGGCAGAGACCCTCGTTGATCGCCGCCGCCGCGTGGCGGACGTGGAGCATGAACGAGCAGCCGCCGACCTGCGTGCCATCGACCCAGGTCGGCGTGATGCCCAGGTAATGGGCGATGGCGGTGGGGCTCTCCCCGGCGGTGGCCACACCGTCGATGTCCGACGGCTTCAGGCCGGCGTCGGCCAGGGTGTTGAGGGCGGCGTCGGCATGCAGGCCGATCACCGACATGTCGGGAATCTTGCCCAGCCGCGTGGTTTCCGCCGCCCCAACCACGGCGATCGAGCCGGGCTTCATGCGCCGCTCCTCGCCGCCGGCGTGAACAACGGCAGGGCGATCTCCCCGAAGGTCTGGAAGACCACCTCCACCGGCATGTCCAGCTCCAGGGCCTCCGGCGTCTGCGGACAGCCGACGATGTTGGTCATCATCCGGGGACCCTCGGCCAGCGTGACCACGGCGATCGAATGGGGCGCCGTCCCCATGTCGGCCCTCGGCCGGTGATTGATCACATAGCTGTAGAGGCTCGCCCTGCCGCTGGCGCGATAGCTCTCCACGGCCCGCGAACCACAGCCCGGGCAGAACGGCCGCGGCGGAAAATAGCTGTCGCCGCAAGCCGCGCAGCGCTGCAGGCGAAGCTCGCCCACCTTGCAGCCGTCCCAGAAGTCCCGGGTCTCCGGCGTCGGCTGCGGCAGTATGCGATCCATGGGGTTCCTCGTCTCTTGAAAGCCTCGTCGGGATTTCCTTGTGGGCGCCGGACCCCATTTGTCGAGCGCCTCGCGCCGGCGCTGGCAAATCGGGGACACGTACCCATTGCGGAGGGGCGCAATGGTTACATGTCCCCATTTGCTCGACGCAAAGGGCGACATGATCGACTTCCTCGACGCAAAGGGCGACATGATCGACTTCGCGCCGCTTCGCGAAATCGTTCGTGTTGCCTTTTGCGCCCGCCGACGCCCCCCGCGCCGCTTGCCGCGACGGACGAAGAAGCCGAAGGGTCAGCCATGAACCCCCTGGCGATCCTCGCCACCACCGCCGCCCTGACGGCGATCATCGCCCTGCGCTATCTCGCCGTGGCCGGCGCGGCCTGGGTCCTCTTGTGGCGCCGCGACCCGGCCCGGGTGGCGGGACGACGGCTCAACGCCGGCACGCCCACCGCCGCCCTGATCCGGCATGAACTGAAACTCTCCCTGCTGTCGTCGTGGATCTACGCCCTGCCCGCCGCCCTGGCGCTGGAAGCCTGGAAGGCCGGCGGCACGCGCATCTATCTCGATCCCCTGCGCTACGGCTGGCCGTGGCTGATCGCCAGCGGCCTGATCTATCTCTTGATCCAGGACGCCTGGTACTACTGGCTGCACCGCGCCATGCACCGGCCGGCGCTGTTCAAGCATCTCCACGCCGGCCATCACCGCTCGCGCCGGCCGACGCCCTTCGCCTCCTTCGCCTTCGACGCCGGCGAGGCGGCGCTGAACGCCTGGCTGCTGCCGGCCCTGGTGTTCGTCATTCCGATCCATCCGGCCGTCCTCGTCGCCATCCTGATGGCGATGACGGTGACCGCCGTGCTCAATCACAGTGGCTGGGAGGTTCTGCCCCAGGGCCTGGTCCACGGGCCGGTCGGACGATGGATGATCTCGGCCACCCACCACGACCTCCACCACACCCGCTACGACCGCAACTTCGGCCTCCACTTCCGCCTCTGGGACCGCCTCATGGGCACCGACGTCTTTCCCACAGGGGGATTCTCCTCCCCCACTTTGGGGGAGGGGGACCGCGAAGCGGTGGAGGGGGAAGCCGCGTCAACGCCCGCTGACGGGTAAGTTTCCCCCATCCCCGGCTTCGCCGGTACTTCCCCGAAGGGGAGAAGAGAAATGAATTGCCAATCCGATCTCTTGGCGCCGCCGCCATACACCCCATTGGCGCCCAAGATCGTCGGGACTAGACTTTCATCGATGGAGAAACGCCCCAAATGACCTACGCCGCGTCCCGCGTCTGCTACGACGCCGATAGCCATATCCTCGAAACCCGCGACTGGGTGACCAGGTTCGCCGATCCCCATATCCGGGGCCGCCTGCCCCCCCTGGCCCTCGGCGCGGCCGGGAACGCCACGCAGACCTTCATCGCCAAGGCCGAGGCCCGCGTCGGCAATCCTGAAAAGACCGCCCTCATCGACCACGACGTGGTCGCCGGACCCAAGGGCTGGGCGGCCTACGGCGCCTTCGATCCCGCCGAGCGGCGCAAGGCCCTCGACGATCTGGGTTTCCTTGGCCAGCTGGTGTTTTCGACCTTCTCCGCCACCCAGTACCTTTCCTCCGCCGATCCCGACATCCTCTACGGCGGCATCCGCGCCCACAACCGCGCCATGACCGCCTTCTGCGGCCACGATAAGCGCCTGATCGCCGTCGGCCAGGTGTCGCTGGCCGATCCCGATCGGGCGCTCGCCGAAGTCGAGGAAGGCCTGGCGCTGGGCGTCGGCGCGTTCTGGATCCCCGCCTCGCCCGGCGCCGACCGCTCGCCCGGCCATCCCGACTTCCATCCCATCTGGCGCCTCCTCGCCGAGCGTCGCGTCCCCTTCGTCCTGCACATCGGGGCCGGCACGCGGAGCCTGCCCAAGGCCTATGAGAACAACGGCAAGCCGCGTCCCACCGATCTGCTCGGCGGCGGCGAGAACCTGCGGGTCAAGGACTACATGGTGCTCGCCTTCGCGCCACAGATGTTCCTCACCGCCATGGTCTTCGACGGCGTCTTCGAGGCCTTCCCCGACCTTCGCGGCGGGGTGATCGAACTGGGCGCCGGCTGGGTCCCCGGCTTCCTGCGCCAACTCGACCTCGCCCACCGCGCCTTCCGCAAGTCCGACCCCGCCGTCGGCGGCCTCTCCCTCAAGCCCTCCGAATACATCCGCCGCCAGGTCAAGTTCACCCCCTTCCCCGGCGAGGACGTCGGCCGCATGATCGCCGACGCCGGCCCGGAGCTGTTCCTGTTCTCCAGCGACTACCCGCACCCGGAGGGGACCACCGATCCGATCGGAAGGTTCGAGCGGACGTTCGGGGGCGTCGATGAGGCGGCCAGGGAACGGTTCTACAGTGGGAACTTCCAGGAGATGATGGGGGCGGGCTGACCCCTGGTTACCTTCTCCCCTCGCGGGAGAAGGTGGCCCGCGAGAGCGGGTCGGATGAGGGGCCGCCGGAACCCATCCGCCAGGTCCTCGACGCTTCTCCCCAGTCGCCGGCGCGACCCCTCATCCGGCCGCCTTCGGCGTCCACCTTCTCCCGCAAGGGGAGAAGGGTACGCGCCGTGACCTGGCCACCTCTCGCACTATGCGCGGCGGTTCGACGCGGGGGGGATTGCGTAGATGTTTGCGACCTGCGTAGGCTGACGTGGGCAGTAAACCAGCGTTGCCCTTTGCGAGGGTGACGATGGAAGAGCGCTCTCTTCCCCCTCCGGGGGAAGTACCGGCGAAGCCGGGGATGGGGGAGGCGCCACCCTCAGCCAGTTCAACGCGGCCGGTGTCCAGGCCCGGCCGTCGGCGATGCCAAAACCTGTCGAAAAATGGGCACGGAGGCGCCGGAAACAGGGTGCTTTCGGGCGTTTTCCGGCCGAAAACTGTCGAAAACTGTCGAAAACTTTGCCGCCGATTGCCCCCCGCATGACGTCAGGCGCCGGTTCCACCGCCTTGCCGGCGTGGTTTTATCCTGGATGGCGGACCCCCGGTCGCTGCCGCCGATGTCGAAAACTCGACCTTCGTCTGCCTCGCACCAGTCCTGGAGGCGTTGCTGGAGGCGCGGGTCCGGCAGCTTGACTCGCGCCGCCAAAACGGCGCCAATCGCGGCTTCGGAAGTTCGCCGGTCGTCCGCCCGGACGGCGATGGTCACGGGTCATGTCTCGTCCGGGCGCTTGCCGATCGGCTGCCGGCCGCGGGGCCATGGCCCGCCGCCGTTCGAGACGGGGGACAGGCCGGGCGATGACCACCAAAATTCTGACCACTCCGATCACCGGCGGCTATACGCTGTCGGCGGCCTATTCGGCGCT
>DASRLN010000108.1:0-4284 GCA_035648435.1 Caulobacteraceae bacterium | reverse complement strand
GTGCCGGAGCCGGGCGAGGCTGGCGATGACGGTGTCCCCAATTCGGGGCCATGAACGAAGTTCGCCAAGGCGCGAATTCGTGTCCGTCGCCGGACGCAAATGGCGACATGATCGCGATGCCCCCTCGCATCGCGTTCGTATTGCCGATTTGCGAACGCCGGCGCTCGCAATTGCCGATTTCGCTTGACAACCGGTCGGAAATATGTTGCAATACGCATAGTCGGAAATTGGGCGGCGCCGGGAAGGCTGGCGCAAATGGCGACGTGATCCGATCGCTTCTCGGCGATCGGTTCGTGTTGCCGATTTGCGAGCGCCGGCGCTGGCAAAAGGGGACATGAACGAAGTTCGCCGGGAAGCGAATTCGATCAAGTCCCCCTTTGCCCCATTTGCGTTTCGCATCCTCTTCCAAAGCCGCCGCCGGGCTCTTCGGGCGTTACGGGCCGCCACCGGATGGGCGAGGGCAATCAGAAGATGGATGAGGACAAGCTGGGGTTCCTGGCGGAGCAATCCGCTGGGGAGGTTGAAGAGGCTGCTTCGCCGGAGACTTCGCAGCCCGAGGGCGCGCGGGTCGAGGCCGCTCCGGAGGGTCCCGCGAGGGGCGCCGACGGCAAGTTCGCGGCCAGGGCGGCGGGGCAGGAGAGCGGGCTGGAAGCCCGCGCTCCGGTCGCGCCGGTCGAGCCGGGGCATGTGCCGCTTTCCGCGCTCCTCGACGAGCGGGAGAAGAGGCAGGCGTCGGATCGCGAGCTCGCGCAGATGCGGGCCCGGGCGAACCCGCCTCCTCCGCCGACGCGGGACGAGCAGCTGGAGGCCGCTCTCTATGGGCAGAACCTGCGGGCTTCCCGCCGGTTCGCCGAGCGGGAATACGGCAAGGAGAGCATCGCCACGGTCCACGACTGGGCCGCCAGGCGGTGTGACGAGGACCCGGCCTTCAACACCCAGATGCGTTCATCGGAAGACCCCTACGAGGCCGCCTACCAGGCTTACCAGCGCGAACAGGTGCTCGCCGAGGTCAAGCCCGGCGAACTCGACGCCTATCGGGCCTGGCGCGCCGCGCAGGCCCAAGCCGCGACACAAACCCCGCAACAGCCCGCGAAGCTTCCCCGATCGCTCGCCACCGCGTCCGGCAACGGCGCGGCCGGCAGCCCCGACATTCCCGTGGGTCCGGGGGAGGCATTCGCGAGCGTCATCCCCCGATAGAGGACTTAGCCTTCCATGGCCGAAACCATTCTCGCCACCGCATCCGAGCGCCAAGTGTGGGTCACCACCTATTTCCAGGAGTATGTCCGGCAGAGCCGGTTCATGCCCTACATGACCAATGCCGACCTGAACAAAGGCGGCATCATCCTGACCAAGTTCCAGGAGGAGAGCGAGGCCAAGCGGACGATCAACATCCCGTTCATCGGCCGGCTGCAGGCGGCGGGGGTGACCGGCGCGCAGGTGCTGGACGGCAGCGAAGAGGAGCTGACCAACTACAACTGCCCGATCACCATCGACTGGCGTCGCAACGGCGTGCGGCTGCCCAAGTCGACCACCTTCCGCACCGAGATCAATCTGTGGAACGCGGCCAAGGACGCCCTGCGGGTGTGGGAGAGCGAGAAGATCCGCGACGACATCATCAAGGCCCTGGCATCCGTGATCGTGGACGCCAACGGCACGGCGGTGAACATCGATGCGGCCACCGCGGCGCAACAGAACACCTGGGCCGCGGCGGTCCCCGACCGGGTCCTGTTCGGGGCCAACCTCGCCAACTACTCGGCCACCTTCGCGACGGCCCTGGGCAATGTCGCGACCGGGGCGACCTGCTCCTCGGCGATGATGAGCAAGGCGAAAAGGATCGCCAAGAACGCCTCGCCGCACATCCGCCCGTTCCGCGCCACCGAGGGCGACGGGCGGGAGTTCTATGTCGCCTTCCACGGGGCGCGGACGTTCCGGGACCTCAAGCTCGACACGGTGATCGTGGCCGCCAACACCCAGGCCCGGGCGCGAGAGTCGGCGGGGATGAAGGACAACCCCCTCTTCCAGGACGGCGACCTGATCTACGACGGCGTCATCCACCGCGAGATCCCGGAGATCGACACCTATTGCGCCACTACCAACGCCGCCGGCGGGGCGATGTTCACCGGCACGGGGGGATCGGGCGGCGATGTGCGGCCGGTGTTCCTCTGCGGCGGCGGGGCGGTGGGGATCGCCTGGGGCCAGGAGCCCACCCCTCGGACCGACATGATCAAGGACTACGGCTTCCGCCCGGGCGTCGCCATCGAGGAGCTGCTGGGGGTCAAGAAGATCAACTTCAACTCCGTCGATAACGGCGTCGTCACCGTCTTCTGCGCCGCCTCGGCGGATTCCTAAAACCCCCTCGGACCGGAGCGCGGCCTTCCAGGCCGCTCTTCGGCGCCGCCCCCTAGAGCGGGCAGGATGCCCGCGCTCCGTTTCAGGAAGGAACCATCCCCATGGCCACCTACCAGGCCCCTCAGGTCACCACTTACGGCTATCAGCCGCCCGGCACCGGGCATGGCGAGTGCCAGATCACCCAGCATCTGCACACCAGCGCCTATGTCTCCGCCGCCCTGGCGACCAATGACGTCGTCCAGTTCGGCTATATTCCGGCCAATGCCGTGGTCTCGGGCGTGACGCTGAAGGCCGACGCCCAGCTCGATTCCAACGGCTCGCCGACGCTGACCTTCGACGTCGGGGTGACCGGCACGGCGCAGCTGTTCAAGGCGGCGGTGACCACGGTCGGGCGGGCGGCGGGGGCCTCGGTGGACACCACCAACGCCGCCGCCGGCACGCTCTACAAGAATACCAGCGGGGCCAAGCAGCTGATCTTCGCCACCGCCCACGCCGGCGCCGCCACCGGCGCGGCCGGGACCCTGGAGCTCGATGTCACCTACTGGGTCGAGGATACGCCCGGCTCGCACGCTTAAGCGGCTTAGCTCGCCTTCGCGCCGCCGCGTTTTTCCTCCCCCGGGCGCGGCGGCGCGATCCTTTTTTGAACCGCGTTGAATCCTTTGGAGACGCGCCATGGATTATTCCCTGGCCACCGGGGCCGGCGCGGCGGTGACCGCGGCGGTGGGGGTGGTGGCGCTGCTGGTCCACGTGGTCCGCTACGCCTACACCCGCGGCGAGACCAACAACCGCCTGGAGAGCCTGGAGAAGGCCCAGGACGCGGCCGGCGCGACCCACAGCGTCCTGGCCTCGCTCAGCGCCACCGTGGGCGCCCTGGAAAAGTCGATCGCGCGGCTCGACACCGCGCTCGAGCGCATGCGCGGAGGACTTCGATGAGCTGGAGCTACAGCCAGGCGACCGGAAAGCTCCGCGACCCTTCCGGCGAGTGGGTCGGGACCGGCTATTCCGGCCACGGCGCGGGGCTGAACAACCCGGCGATGGAGGCCGATCCGGACGTGGGGCCGATCCCGGCCGGGATCTGGATCATCGGGCCGCCGAGGAATCCGCCCGACCATCTGGGACCGCTGGCCATGCCGCTCGAGCCCATCCCCGGCTTCGATCCGCATGGGCGGAGCGGCTTCTTCATGCACGGCGATTTCGTCGGCGACACCGGCGAGGCCGCCAGCAAGGGGTGCATCGTCATCCAGCGCGCCGATCGCCAGCTGGTCGCCGCCAGCGCCGACCGCCGCCTGCTGGTGACGGCGTGAACGCCGCCCTCGCCCTCATCCGGTCCGAGCCGGTGCTGATCCTGGGCGGCGTGCAGGCCTCGCTGGCGCTGGGCGCCGCGTTCGGGTTGCATCTGACCGGCGAGCAGGTCGGCGCCCTGGTCAGCGCCTCGGCCGCCCTCCTTTCCATCGTCTGCCGCCAGGCGGTCTCGCCGGCGGCGCCACCGAAGGTCTGATCATGCCGAGGATCCGCTACATCGGGACCGAGGAGGGCGTGATCGTCTTCGGTATGGAGTTTCCGCCGGGCGAATGGGCGGAGGTTTCCTCCATAGCCGACGCGCACGTCGCCACGCTCGACCAGAACCCGTGGTTCGAGGTGAGCCTTCGGAGCGCGGGCTTCCAGCCCGCATCTTTGGCCGGAAAGAGCGGGCTGGAAGCCCGCGCTCCGAAGAAGAGGTGACCCATGCCGACCTGCCGCGTCGTCATCGCCGAGGCCATGCGGGCGATCAAGGCGATCGCGCCGGGGGATGATCCGGAGGTCGATGAACTGGCCGCCGGCCTCGAGGCGGCGCAGAGCGTGGTCCTCGACCTGCACGAGGCGCGGGGACCCTTGATCGACGTCGATATCACCGCGGCGACGTGGATCGCCGGCGAGAACCAGCGCATCCGCATC
>DASRLN010000107.1:0-4036 GCA_035648435.1 Caulobacteraceae bacterium | reverse complement strand
TCCCCGCGCGCTCGCCGCCGCCACCTTCCGAGCCGGCGACCGCGCGGGGATGGTCCGCGCCGGCCTCGCCATCCTGGGCGGCGTCGGCCAGGCGCGGGCGGCGCTGAAGCGGACGGGTCCGGCGATCGTGGTCGGGTTCGGCGGCTATCCGTCCCTGCCGGCCCTGATCGGGGCGGTCAGCCTGGGCCGGCGCACGCTGATCCACGAGCAGAACGCGGTCTTGGGTCGCGCCAACCGCCTGCTGGCGCCGTGGGTGACCGCCATCGCCCGGGCGTTCCCGACCCTGGGCAAGGCGAGCGCCCGGACGAAGGCGAGGGCGGTGGTGGTGGGAAATCCCGTGCGGCCGGAGATCCGCGCCCTGGCCGACCTGGCCTACGCGCCGCCCGGCGACCGGCTGCGCCTGCTGGTCACCGGCGGCAGCCAGGGCGCGCGGCTGATTTCCGAACTGGTCCCGGCCGCGGTCGCGGCGCTACCCGAGGCCCTCCGCGCGCGGCTGGACGTCCAGCAGCAGACCCGGGCCGAATCCCTGGACATCGCCCGGCGGCTCTACGCCGACGCCGGCGTCGCCGCCGAGATCGCCCCCTTCTTCGGCGACATGGCCGCGCGCCTGGCCGCCGCCCATCTGGTCATCGGCCGCTCCGGCGCCTCGACGGTGTGCGAACTGGCGGTGGCCGGCCGGCCCTCGATCCTCATCCCCCTGGGGATCGCCCTCGACGACGACCAGGGCCAGAACGCGCGGGTTCTCGCCGAAGCCGGGGCGGCGGTGGTGCTGCGGGAGAGCGAACTGACCCGCGAGGGGCTGACCGACGTGCTCGCCGCCCTGCTCGGCGATCCGGCCCGGCTGGCGGCGATGGCGGCGGCGGCGCGCAGCGTCGCCCGGCCGGACGCGGCGGAGCGGCTGGCGGACGTGGTGGAGACGGTGGCGGGGTGAGGGGCGCGGATCGCATCCGCTGGCGCCGGCGCGCGCAAATCAGGGGACATGAACGAAGTTCGCCAAGAGGCGAATTCGATCAAGTCCCCATTGCGTTGGGCGCCTCGACGCAATGGGCGACATGATCCAAATGCCTGCTTGCATTTGGTTCGTGTTGCCAATTGCGGGCGCCGAACCTCCCGCCGTCAATTGTAGCTGACCACCTCGTATTCGATGCCGTCGGGATCGAGGAAATAGAACCGGCGGCCGGGGTGGTAGTCGCCGTGGGCGAACGGCGTCAGGCCAGCGGCCAGGACGCGGGCCTCGGTGGCGTCGAGATCCTCGACCGCGACGCCGATGTGGTTGAGCGGCCGGCCCTTGGCGAAGTCTTCCGCCGCATGGGTCTGGCCGGGTCCGGTGTAGAGGGCGAGGTAGTCGTCCTCCGAGCCCACGTGGATGGTGTGGCCGCCGTCCCGCGCCGGTCCCCGCCAACGCACTTGCCAGCCGAACACCGCCTCGATCAGCGCCGCGGCCCGATCGGGGTCGGAGACGGTGACGTTCACATGCTCGATTCGGGGAGTGTGCATCTCGTTTCATCCTTGTCGCCGACGCGGGAGCTCGCGCCCATTGCCGGTCGTACGACCTCGAGTTAACTTGAGGTCAAGATATTTCTTTGGAGGCGGGCGGCGTGGAACCTACCCTTTCGATCGGCGACCTGGCCCGGCGGACGGGGCTGTCGGTCTCCGCCATCCGGTTCTACGAGAGCCGCGGCCTGGTGACCCCGGTCCGCACCGGCGGCAACCAGCGGCGGTTCATGCGCGCCGACATCCGGCGCCTCTCCTTCGCCCTGATCGCCCAGCGGCTGGGACTGAGCCTGACGCAGATCGAGGCCGAGCTGGCCACCCTGCCGCGCGGGCGGGCGCCGAGCCGCGAGGACTGGCAGGCGATCAGCGGGAGGATGCGCGGCGCCCTGGACGCGCGGATCGCCACTCTCGAGCGGACCCGGGATCTGCTCGACGGCTGCATCGGCTGCGGCTGCCTCTCCCTCGACCGCTGCGCCCTCTACAACCCCGGCGACCGGGCCGCGCGCGCCGGCGCGGGACCGCGGTTCCTGCTGGGGGATCGGGCGGCGGATTTCGCGGATGGGTGAGAGGGGCGAAGCGCAGGCGAGTTCCCCCCGTGCTGCATGCATGGCGCCGGGGGGATCGGGCGTCTATGTTGTCGATATGGCTTCCGTGAAGAAGGGCATTCTGACCCCGGCCGGCGAATGGTGGAAACACCTACGCTGGACCAAGCGGACGTTCTGGAAGGGCGAGCGTCAGGCGGCAAACCGCGACGCAAAGAAGGAAGCCACGGGCGCCTGAGCGCCGAACGACGCTTCCGGTTTGCTGTTCCCGGGTACTCTGCTGTTCCTCGTATCGCCGCCTCTCAGACGGCGACCTCGCCCAGTTCGCGCCGCGCCGCCCCATCGAGCTTTTCCTCCGCCCACTTGGCGAGGCTCTTGCCCGACAGCTGGGCGGCCAGGAGCGCCTTGGCGTGGACGGCCGGATCGACGCGGACCATGATCTGCCCCGAACAGGGCCGCTCCGGGTCCTTGCCGGCCGCCGCGCAACTGGCGATGTAATCGTCCACCGCCTCGTGAAAGGCGAGCTTCAGACCCTTCACGGTATCGGCGTGGAAGCCGACGATGTCGCCCACGCCCGCAAGATGTCCGACGAAGATCTCATCGTCTCCATCATAGTCGATCCGCGCCGCCCAGCCCTTGTGGATCATGGTCTTCATGGAGCTGCTCCCGCTATCCCGCCGCTTCGATGAGCGCCATGTCGGCCCTCAGCAGGCCATTGACCACATCGTCCAGCGACGCGCCGCGCGCCTCGGCGCGCGCTCGCATATAGGCCGGCACATCGGGTTCGAGATGGACCGGCGGGATGAGGACGGCGCCATCGACGTAGAATTTGCCGCGCTCGGCGCTCGTGAAATCGTATTCGTTTTTCATGCTTTCCCTGCTTCCTCGTACTGCCGCGCCTCACGGCGGGTCGCTGGTCGAGCGGATATGATGCGGATCGCGATCTATCATCGAAAAGCTCGATGTGGGTGTGGACCACCAGCAACAGGCCCCCAGTGTTTGGACGGCCGAGGGTGATCCACCGTTCTTCACCGTGCGCATCTTGATCGTCATCGAAGCGGCTCAACGCCATGGGGTCGGCGAAAACTCCATGGCCCGATCGAAGGTAACGCGGTGCTTGGCCCGGTTCGACCGGGCTTTGGCCGGATCCCAGTCGAATTCGAGCCGAGTCATCCAGGATCCCCCTCCGCGCTCTCCGACACCAGCACGATGTGCTGTTCTTCCGCCGCCCGGCGGGCGTGGCCGGCGACCAGGCCCAGGCGGCGCTTGACGTACCAGGCGACGGCCGCGCGGGGCCGCAGGATAAGGCGGCCGTCGGTCATGCCGTAGTCGGCGGCGATGGCCGAACGCTGGTGGGCGGCGAGGCCGGGATGGGGGGCGATCTCCAGCGTGACGCGGATGTTCCATTCCGCGTCGCCGTCCGCGCCCCTGGTCGCCGGCCCACAGATCACCGCGTCCGACAGCCGGCCGAGAACGAAATCCCGAAACCGGTCCTCGCCGACATCCCGGGCGCGGACGTGCCAGCGGAAACCGTCGAAGACCAGGGCGTGCGGCTCCAGCCGCCGCCGGCTGGGCCGGGGGGAGGAGAACGATTGATAGGTCGCCTCGAGCGCCGCGCCCGCGCCGATTGCCGCGATGACGGCGGCCAGCACCGGGGCGGGGACCGGCCGGAGCGGCGGCTCGGCGACCTCGGCCGCCGGCGGCCAAGCCAGGGCGCCATCGTCGGCGGCGAGCACCCCCTCGGCGATAAGCCGCAGCTCACGCAGCAGCGCCTCGGCCGCCGGCGCGGAGGGCGGCGCGAGACCAGGTCCGGCGCGGTAGGTCTTGGCCTTCGCATCGTAGACGAGGGCGTCCGGGTTGAACTCGGCGAAGCGCTTGAGGTCGGCGGTCGCCTGCCCCGGCGAGACGCCAAACCGGCGAACGAGGTCCAGCCGGTTGATGCGGCCCTCCCAGGTCAGTCGATCGCCGATGAACGCCAGCCGCCGCTCGACGCTCCAGCG
>DASRLN010000106.1:0-8059 GCA_035648435.1 Caulobacteraceae bacterium | reverse complement strand
CGCCGACGGGTGGGGGGAAGACGCTGGCGGGGTTTCTGCCGAGCCTGATCGAGCTGACGGCGCGAGGGGCGCCCGAACCGGGTCGGGGCGTCCACACGCTCTACATCTCGCCGCTGAAGGCGCTGGCGGTGGATGTCGAGCGCAATCTGATGTCGCCGATCGCGGAGATGGGCCTGGCGGTGAAGGCCGAGTCGCGCACCGGGGATACCGGCATCGCCCGGCGCCAGCGGCAGAGGGTCAGGCCGCCGGACATCCTGCTGACCACACCGGAACAGCTGGCGCTGTTCTGCGCCTGGGAGGGGGCGCGGCGGTATTTCGAGGATCTGAAATGCGTGATCCTCGACGAGATCCATGCCGTGTGGCCGTCGAAGCGGGGAGACCTGCTGGCCCTCGATCTGGCGCGGATCGCGACGTTCGCGCCGGCCTGCCGCCGGGTCGGCCTTTCGGCGACGGTGGACGATCCGGACATCATCCGCCGCTGGCTCAGCCCGACGGCCGACGGCGGGGACGTCGATCTGGTCCGCGGCTCTCCCGGCGCGGCGCCGGTGGTCGATATGCTGCTCTGCGAGGGCCAGGTGCCCTGGGCCGGCCACACCGCGCGCCACGCCATGGCCGAGGTCTATGACGCCGTGCGCGGGGCGAGGACGACCCTGATCTTCGTCAACACCCGCTTCCAGGCCGAGTTCGCCTTCCAGGAGCTGTGGCGGCTCAACGAGGACAATCTCGCCATCGCCCTGCACCACGGATCGCTGGCCCCCGAGCAGCGGCGGCGGGTGGAGGCGGCGATGGCGCGCGGCGAACTGCGCGCCGTGGTCTGCACTTCGACGCTGGATCTCGGCGTCGACTGGGGGGACGTGGACCTGGTCATCCAGCTGGCCTCGCCCAAGGGCGCCTCGCGGATGGTGCAGCGGATCGGGCGGGCCAACCACCGGCTCGACGAGCCGAGCCGCGCCCTCTTCGTGCCGGCCAACCGCTTCGAGATGCTGGAATGCCAGGCGGCCCGCGAGGCGATCGCCGAGAACGCCCTGGATTCCGAGGCCGAGAGGACCGGGGCCCTGGATGTGCTGGCCCAGCACGTCATGGGCTGCGCCTGCTCCGAGCCCTTCGATCTGGTCGCCCTCCACGAGGAGGTGAGGACGGCCGGGCCCTACCGTGACCTGACTTGGGAGGATTTCGAGGCGGTGGTCGATTTCGTGGCCACCGGCGGCTACGCCCTTCGCGCCTACGACCGCTTCGCGCGGATCGTCCGCGGCCAGGATGGCCTGTGGCGGGTGCGCAACGCCGACACCGCCCTGCGCCACCGGCTGAACATCGGGGCGATCGTCTCGCCGGCCATGCTTTCGGTGCGCATCGCCGCCGGCCGGCGGGCGACGCCGGGCCGCAAGATCGGCGAGGTCGAGGAAGGCTATCTCGAGGTGCTCGAGCCCGGCGACACCTTCATCTTCGCCGGCCGGACTTGGCGGCTGGTGGGCGTCACGGGCCTCGACGTGCTGGTGACGCCGGCGCCCGGAGAGGAGGCAAAGATGCCGTCCTGGGGCGGCTCGAAGTTCGCCCTTTCGACCTATCTGGCCGCAAGGGTGCGGGCGATGATGTCGGACGCGCACCACTGGCGGGTGCTGCCGAACGATGTTCGCGAATGGCTGGAGATCCAGCGGGAGAAGTCGGCGATCCCGGCGCTGGGGGAGATGCTGCTGGAGACCTTTCCGCAAGGGCGGCGCCACTTCATGGTCTGCTACGCCTTCGAGAGCCGGCTGGCGCACACGACGCTGGCCATGCTCCTGACCCGGCGCCTTGAGCGGCTGGGGGTGGGTCCCATGGGGTTCGTGTGCAACGACTACGCGGTCGCGATCTGGTCGCTCAAGGCCATGGACCGCCTCGATTTCGCCGACCTGTTCGCGCAGGACATGCTCGGCGACGACCTGGAATCCTGGCTGGCCGAGAGCACGATGATGAAGGCCGCCTTCAAGGGTTGCGCGCTGATCGCCGGCCTCATCGAGCGCCGGTTCCGGGGTGAGCGCAAATCGGGGCGGCAGGTGACCTTCTCCACCGACCTCGTCTACGATGTCCTGCGCCGCCACCAGAGCGATCACCTGCTGCTGCGCTGCGCGCGGGAAGACGCCGCGCGGGGGCTGATCGACGTGGAGCGGCTGGGGGCGATGCTGGCGCGGATCAAGGGGCGGATCCGCCATGCGCGCCTCGATCATCTGTCGCCGTTCTCGGTGCCGATGATCCTGGAGATCGGCCGTCAGCGTTCGCCGGGCGGCGCGGGGGAAATGATCCTCGCCGAAGCGGCAGAGGACCTGATCGCCGAGGCCGTGGCGTGAGCCTGGCCGGCGCCCCGCACCGCTACGTCTTCGCCGACCATCAGCTGGGCGGCCTGGCGTTGACGCTCTCCGGAACCCCGGTCATCTGCCGGCCGAGCGGGGCGCTGTGGGTCGAGATGGCGGGCGCTCTGATCGTGGCCGATCTGCATCTGGAGAAGGGGTCCTCCTTCGCCCTGCGCGGACAGATGCTGCCGCCGTACGATTCCGGCGAGACGCTGTCGCGCCTGGAGGCCGAGGCGGCTGCTCTCGCCCCGCGCCTGATCGTGTTGCTCGGCGACACCTTTCACGACCGCGCGGCCGAAAGCCGGCTGTCGGCGGCGGACGCGGCGCGGCTGCGAGCGTTGGCCGCCGGGCGGTCGCTGGTCTTCGTCGCCGGAAATCACGACGCCGAAGCTCCGCGAAACCTTCCCGGCGACAGTGTCGATCGGTTGACGGTGGGGGGGCTCGATCTGGTCCACGAGCCCTCGCCCGTGTCGGGCGGGGCCGAGGTCGCCGGTCACCTTCACCCCTGCGCCAGGTTGCGGGGCTATGGCATGGGCGTGCGCCGGCGATGCTTCGTGACCGACGGCGAGCGGATCGTCCTGCCGGCGTTCGGCGCCTTCGCGGGCGGCCTGAACGTGCGGGACCTGGCCTTTCGGCCCCTGTTTAGGCGCAGCCCCCTGGCGGCGATCCTGGGCGCCGCGCGCGTCCACGCGGTGGGCTGGCGTTCGCTGGGGGGAGATTAGGGCGTCCGGCGGTCCGATCGTCGCGCCGGCGATTGGCGAGTAGCGTCGAGGGCTTGGCGGACGGGTCCCGTCGACCCCTCATCCGACCCGCTCTCGCGGGCCACCTTCTCCCGCAAGGGGAGAAGGATGCACGCGGCACGGCCCCTGCGCTACCGGGTCAGGGCGGAGAGTTTGCCGATGGTGGCGGGGTCGGGGGCGCCGGAATTGGGCAGGCCCTGGTCCTGCTGGTAGGCCGAGAGCGCCAGCCTCAACGCCGGCGACGGCGCGCCGTCCACCGGGCCCTGATAGTAGCCGAGGGCCAGCAGCGCCTTCTGGGCGGTGACCAGATCTCCGCCCGGCGTCGGCGGAAGCGAAGCGATCGCCATCTGGACGGCCGGCGAGGTGTGGAAGGCGGCGGCGGAGCGCTCGGCGGCGACGCGGGCCTCGATGGTGAGCGTGGTCCGGGTGCGGGCGGCGCCGGCGCGGGCTTCCGCATCGCCCGACTTCGCCGCGATCAGGTACCATTTATAGGCCTCGGCGGGATTTCGCTGGACGCCGAGCCCCTGTTCATAGAGCCGGCCGAGGTTGAACTGGCTGTCGGCGAGACCCTGGTCGGCGGCGCGCCGGAACCACTCGGCCGCCAGGCTGCTGTCGCGCGATCCGCCGGTTCCTTCGAAATAATACAGGGCCAGGTTGTGCATGGCCTTGCGCTCGCCGCCCCGCGCCGCGCGTTCGGTCCATCTCCGCGCCTCGGAGGAATTCTTCGCGAGACCATCGGCGCCGGACTCATAGAGTTTGGCAAGATAGAATTGCGCCGGCGCGTAGCCGAGGTCGGCGACCCGCCGCAGAGACTCGACACCCTGCGCCTTTTTGGCGTCGATCTGCGCCACGGCGGCGGCATAGCGCGGCGCGAGATCCTGGAGCGGAGCGGGAAGGCGCTGGAGTCGATCGCCCGCGTCGGCGATCCGGGTCGGGTTGAGCGCGACGGCTTCCCGCGGAAGCGAGGGCGGACCCGCCGCCAGCGTGCTGGCGGCGGTGGCGTCGCGCGGCGAGCGTTTCGCGCCGATGAGGTCGGCCAGACCGGCGGGCGCCGAAGCCTTGGGCTCACGCTCCACGACCCAGAATCCGCCCATGGCCAAGCCGACCGCGGCGGCCATGCCGACACCCATGATCACATTGCCGGCGCCCGAACCCTTCCGCCCACGCGAGAAGCGGTGCGAGAACAGGCCCTCGCTTTCCGACGCCGTGCCGTGCGGCGGTCGCTGCGCGCTCGACGCCGCCTCGCCGGCATTGGCCGCGGCTCTCGCCTTCTGGATCACTTCCCAAGTCGGTCCGGACGGTCGGGACGACGGAGCGGAGTCGAACCGCGGCTCCTCGCGGCGACCGAAGGCCGGTTCCTCGGCCAGCGTCGATTCGGGCAGCGGATCAGGATCCTCCGGATCAAGACGGCCCAATGGGGGTTCGGCCATGGCGGTCCGTTCCATCGCTGGCGCGGAGAAGGTGTCGGCCGCCTCGAAGTCCGCCTGGGTGAACGCCGGAGCCTGGCCGGGCTCCATCCTTGGCGTCGAGGCGGCGGCGAAGACGGCCGGCGGAGGGGGATGAAAGGCCATGAACGGATCGTCGCCGTAGATCGGTTCTCCCGCGTCCTCCATGGGACCCGCGACAGCCTGCCGGGCGATCTCTCCGGCTTGACGCGCCGCGGCCACCCGCTCCAGTCGCTCGCGAGCCTCCTCCAGCACCCGCGCCGTACGCTGCTCGCTGAGGCGGATCCGCTCGGCGAGATCCTCGGACACCCTTTCCTGACGCTGGCTGACCCGCTCGGAGCTTCGGGCGACCTGTTCGCCGACCTCGTCGATCGCCAGGGCCGCCCGGCGGTCGGAATTGGCGATACGTTCGGCGAGGCGCTCGCTGATACGGGCGATTTCCTCCCCGAGCCTTTCCAGCGCCTGGGCGTGGATGCCGTCGGCGCGGCCGAGCTTGGCTTCCACCGCCTGGGCGATGCGGGCCACCTCGCCGCCGACCTGTTCGATGGCTCCCGCGCCACGGGTTTCCGCCGCCTGGACCTTGCGGGCGAGGACGCCGGCCATATCCGTGACTTCGCGGCCCATGCGTTCGATGGCCTCCGCGGACCGTCGTTCGGCGGTCTGCAGATGGTCGGCGATCTGGGCCAGGCCGCGCTCGACCTGATCGATCCGTCCCTCCGTCGTGATGCGAAGTCGCGTATCCATTTCGGCGCGGGCCGCTTCGAGACGCATCGACAGGCTGTCGGCGAGGTGCTCAAGCCGCACGTCGACGTCGTCGCCGGCGGTGTCTGCTTCCACCGACGCCAGGCGCGCGTCGAGGGCGGCAAAGGAACTCTGCAACCGACCCAGAGCTTCGCCGGTTGCGAGGTGCTCGAGCCGCACTTCGACGTCACCGCCGGCGCTGTCTGCTTCCACCGACGCCAGGCGCGCGTCGAGAGCGGCAAAGGAACTCTGCAACCGACGCAGAGCTTCGCCGGTCGCGATGTGCTCAAGCCGCACAGCGGCGTCGCTGCCGGAAGTGTCTGCTTCCACCGACGCCAGTCGCGCGTCGAGGGCGGCAAAGGAACTCTGCAACTGCCGCAGAGCTTCGCCGGTGCGGCCGGCGGCGACCTCGAGACGCTCCCCGATGCGGCTGGCCACCGCCTCGGCCACGTCGGCCGCCCGGCCTTCACCGGCCCCCAGACTATCGACGCGAGCGGTGACCTCGGCGATCGCCTCGCGCGTGCGGCTCTCACCCTCATAGAGATGGCCGGCCACTTTCCCGAGCGCATTTTCCAAGGCGCGAAGCGCCTCGATCGAGCGTGGGCCATGGGCCTCCTGCTCGATGCGGCGCAGACGCTCGGCGATCTTCGACTGCTCGGCCCCGATCTCCTGGACCGCCCCTTCGAAACGGGCGGCGATGGCGATCTGTTCGCGTTCGTCACCATCCAGGCGATGGACCGCGCCCGGCGCCGAGCCCTCCACCACGCCGATGGCCGAACTCGCCCGGCCTTCCGCCGCCTCCATCCGCTGGAAAAGGCGGTCTATCGCTTGGGTCATGCGCGCCATCTCATCGGCCGGATGATCCGGCGCCTCATATCGGGCCGGAGCGGTGTCTCCTCGGCGCGGTGTCTCGAGGTACGACGCCACGACGCCGGGCGCCGGACCCTCGGTGGAACGCGCTGCTTCGGCCGCGTCGAGGGTTCGAAGTCCAGCCAGCCATTCGTCGAGGCTGAGGCCCGATTGACGAGCCATGCGCTCGGCGATCTCTCGCGTTATCGGGTCGACCCCGGTCGCGCTGCGTTTCGCCGCGCCGCTCATCCGAATCGCTTCTCCCCGCTGCCTTCTCGAGGACGGTAGTGGTCGATTCCTAGCGTGTAAACGCGCGGAAAGCGCTAAATGTAGGGTCTCGGCTCATGACCTGTGGACGGATCGATCCGCCGGCCATGCTGTTTCTGTGCCTCAACGAAGGTTAACAAAGACCTAAGAATGAATCTCGGGATCACGCTCGCGCTGGCCGTCGCCGCCCTGGCCTCAACCGCGGTGTTCGGGTGGGCGGGCGCGCGCCCGGCGCGGCCTTCGAGGGCGCCGCGGCTGATCCCCTGGCGTCTGCTGATGACTCTCGCCTTCGTGGTGCTGGTGGCCTTGCTCGTCCATGTCGTCACCCTGGTGCGCGGCGCCTGACGGCTTGCCGTCTGGTTGGCGCCGCTCTTGCGCCGCGCGACGGCCCGTCCCGAACTAGCCCGAGCCGATGCTGCACACCCAGGTTCTCCACCCTTCCGATCTCAGCGACAGCGACGCGGGCCAGTGGAGTGACATGCAGGCCGCGACGCCCGCCTTCGCCACCCCGCTGGTCGGTCCGCAATTCGCCAGAGCGGTCGGAGAGGTTCGCGGCGACGCCCGCGTGGCCATCTTCCGGCGCGGTCGCCGAACCGTGGGCTACCTCGCCCATCACCGCAGGCCGACGGGGTTCGCCAGACCGATCGGCGCTCCGTTCTCCGATTATCACGCCCTGGTGACCGCGCCCGGGGAGACGCTCGACGCCGGCGAGGCGCTGCGAGGCGCGGGCCTGGGCGCATTTCGTTTCTCGGGGCTGATCGACCCGGCCGGCCTGTTCGATGACAGCGTCCGGGAGCGGACCACCGGCTTTCGGATCGTGCTGAACACCAGGCCGGAGGATTATCTGGATGCGCTGGCGGCGGGCAGCCGCAACCGCGGCCAGAACTTTCGCCGCTACAGCGCCAAGTTGAGGCGGGAACTGGGCGATCCGCGGATCGTCGCCTCCCACGACCAGACCACCTTCGACGCCCTGCTGGACTGGAAGCGCGAGCAGATCCGCCGCACCGGCGTCCAGGACTTCCTGGGAACGGATTGGGCGCAGGCCCTCCTCCAGCGTCTTTTCGACACCCGCGAGGGCAATTTCCAGGGCTTCACCATCAGCCTGTTCGCCGGATCGACCCACCTCTGCAGCCACTTCGGGGTGCGCCTGGATGACCACTTCCATCCCTGGATCGGCGCGTCGAACCCCGACTTTCGCCTCCATTCGCTGGGCCTGGTTCATCAGTGGATGGCGATCGAGGCCATGCCGAGCCTGGGGCTGACCACCTACGACCTGGGTCCCGGCTTCGCCCACTGGAAGAGCCTCTTCGCGGAAGGCGGGGTTTCGGTCGGCGCCGGGCTGGCGACGACGCCGACCCTGGGTGGCCGGGTGGCGGGGACGGTCGATGATCTGTGGGCGCTACCGGCGGTGTCGGCCATTCCGGCCGTCGGCCGCCTTCGCCGGCGCATGGACCAGATCGCCCTGACGCGCCTGACCTTGGGCGGCCGGATCCAGAGCCTGATGGAGGCCTTCGGGGCCTACGACCGCCGCGTGGCGACGCGCCGGTCATGAGCGGAGCGGACATGATCGACGACTGGAATGAGCAGAAGTCCGCCGCCTTCGGGCGCGAAACCCTGTGCTTTCGCCATCGCCTCGGCGAACGGGCGCTGTTCACCGACGAAGCGCTCGCCGGCATCCTCGACCGCTATC
>DASRLN010000105.1:0-6429 GCA_035648435.1 Caulobacteraceae bacterium | reverse complement strand
GTGCAGGGGCGAGGGCCAAGGTTGGCATGAGTCAATTTCAGCGGGGGATGGTATTACTCGGCCCTCCCGGGGCCACAGCGAGCACCCGGAGCGCGGGCTTCCAGCCCGCATTGGCTGTCGGGTGATGAAAAAAGGGGCGGGCTGGAAGCCCGCGCTCCGGCCGCACGCCACGCCCACGTGCCGCCTGATCATCACCGCCGATGATTTCGGCGTGGCGGTGGAGGTCAACGAGGCGGTGGAGATCGGCCACCGCGAAGGGGTGCTCACCGCCGCCAGCCTGATGGTGGCGGCGCCGGCGGCGGCTGACGCGGTGGCGCGGGCCAGGGCGATGCCGGGCCTGAGGGTGGGACTGCACCTGGTGCTGGTGGACGGGCGGCCGACGCTGCCGCCGGCGGAGGTCTCGCGGCTGGTCGATGCGGGCGGCCGCTTCCGCGACGACATGGGGCCGGCGGCGGCGAACATGTTCTTCAATGCGCGGGCGCGCCGTGAACTCGCCGCCGAGATCGAGGCCCAGTTCGCGGCCTTCGCGGCCACCGGCCTCGCCCTCGATCACGTCAACGCCCACAAGCACTTTCACCTTCACCCGACGATCGCGGGGCTGATCGGGAAGATCGGCCCCCGCTACGGGCTCCGCGGAGTTCGCATTCCTGTCGAACTCAACCACACCGAGAGTGAAGCGGCGTCTCCCGGCGAGGGTTTGATGAGATTCTGGGCCCGAACCAGCCGGAGGATGTTCCGTTATTGGGGTTTTCTGGTTCCCGACCAGGTGTACGGCCTGCGCTGGAGCGGGGCGATGACGGCCGAGCGGTTGCTTGGCCTGATCGAGACCCTCCCGCCGGGATTGAGCGAAATCTATCTCCATCCGGCTACGCGCGGCGGGTTCGCGGGCGCGGCGGCGGGGTATCGGTACGAGGAGGAACTGGCGGCCCTCATCGACCCACGGG
The DNA here is from genome assembly GCA_035648435.1 of Caulobacteraceae bacterium. Classification (GTDB taxonomy): domain Bacteria; phylum Pseudomonadota; class Alphaproteobacteria; order Caulobacterales; family Caulobacteraceae; genus Acaudatibacter. The sequence goes on along the minus strand of DASRLN010000105.1, from coordinate 5,485 downwards.
TCGCCGAGGCGGCCCGTCGGCCCGATGCCCGGCTGGGGGGATATGCGGATTTCGCGCGCGAGGAAGCGTGACCGCCGACTGGACCAGGCCCGGCGCCGCGGCGGACCTCAACCCGCGGCCAGGAGGCGGTCGGGGGGTCCGTTCGTCGTGTCATCGTCCGCCCCCTCCGGGTCGGCGCGGGACCAGCGCGACAGGGTTTCCAGCAGCCTGGCCGGGTCGATCGGCTTGCCGAGGTGATCGTCCATGCCGGCGTCGAGGCAGCGGGCCACCTGCTCAGGCAGGACATTGGCGGTCATGGCGACAATCGGAACCCGGCGCGCCCCGGCGGGCGCGGCGGCGCGAATCCGCCGGGTCGCCGTCAGGCCGTCCATCACCGGCATCTGCACGTCCATGAGGATCAGATCGAAGTCCGCGCGCGATTGGGCGGCGATGGCTTCGACGCCATCCCGGGCGGTCTCGATGATCAGGTCGAACGGCTCCAGAAGGGCGCGGATCAGTTCCCGGTTGACCGCGTTGTCATCGACCAGAAGCAGACGCAGCGTCCGATCGACCCGGGGAGGGGGGACCGGCGCGTCGTCCACGCGGATCGCGGTCGCGGCCGGCAGGGTCACTTCGAACCAGAAGGTCGAACCCTCGCCCGCCGCGCTGGTGACGCCGATCTCGCCGCCCATCGCCTCGATGATCAGCTTGGAGATCGCCAGCCCCAGGCCGGTGCCGCCGTACTGGCGCGAAACCGACGCGTCACCCTGGGTGAACCGCCCGAAGATCGTATCGATCTGATCGGCGGAAACACCGATGCCGCTGTCCTTCACCTCCATGCGCAGCCGCCTGGCGCCGCCGTCGGCTGTCTGGCTGACGCGAACCTCGATCTCGCCGCGGACGGTGAACTTCACCGCGTTGGAGACGAAGTTGAGCAGAACCTGTCGAAGCCGGCCGCCATCGCCGAGCAGCAATCCCGACGCCCCGACCGTGCTCGAGCCAAGCGTCAGCCCCTTGGCGGCGGCCTGGCCGGCGAGCAGGCCCAGGGTAGATTCCGCCACCCAGGTCGGATCGAACGGATGGTCGTCCAGCTCGACGGCCCCTGCCTCCAGCCGAGAGAAGTCGAGAACGTCGTTGACCACGCGCAGCAGTGTCTGGCTCGCATCCCAGACGAGTTCGACCTGGTGCGAATCGTTGGTGTCGAGGGCCGGAGATTGTCGCAGAAGACCGGTAAATCCGACGATCGCGTTCAAGGGCGTGCGCAGCTCGTGGGTCATGTTGGCGAGAAAATCCGCCTTCACCGCCAAGGCGGCGTTGGCCTCGTCGAGGGCCCGGACCAGCTCCTCGCCGAGCTTCTTGCGCTCGGCGACGATGCGGATGGTGGAGAGCAGGTCGCCGCTCCCGTCGGCCAGGCGCTGAAACGTCCCCTCGGCCCAGATCTCCGAGCCGTTGCGGTGAATGATCCGAAATTCGGCCGTCCTCGATTCGCCTCCGGGGATCAGGGAGTCGATCAGGTTTCCGATCATGTCGGCCTCGGCCGGATGGATATTGGCCCGCCCGTCGGCGGCCATGGTCTCGGCGACGGTGAAGCCGAAGGCGCGCTCCACCGACGGCGAGGTGTATTTCCTCTCCCCTCGCGGATCCCACAGCGAGATGACGTCGGTCTGATTGTCGGCCAGGAGGCGATAGAGCGCCTCGCTTTCGCGCAGTCGCTCGAGGGCGCGTTCGGCTTCCTCCCGCCTCTGCCGGCTCTCGACCACGGCCCGGTCCTTGTCGGCGAGGCTGGCCGCCAGCGCCTCCTTCACCCGCTGCATGTCCAGCCGCTGACTGATCAGGAAGTAGGTGACGGGGATGCCGACCAGCAGGGAGATCAGCGACGTGTTCACGGGGGTGAACGAAGCCGGGGTCGAGAACACCAGGTCATTCAGCACGAAATCGCTGGCCACCGCCGCCGCCACGACGAAGGCGACGATGATCAGGGTTCTGATCAGCTTCTGCTTGAACATTTCGCCGCCCGAGGTCACGGCGCCATTTCTAGGCGTGCCGGATTAAGGAAGGCTGAGGCCGCCGGTCACCGGTGGTTGCCATGCTCCGAGCGCCGACGGCCTTGCCCCCCGGCGACGACGTCCACCTCGACCTTCAGGGTCTGGTCGCCGGGGGCGAGCAGGATGCCGTCGATGGGGGCGACGTCGGCGTAGTCGCGGCCGACGGCCAGGACGATGTGGTGGTCGTGGACGATGATCGCGTTGGTCGGATCGAAGCCGATCCAGCCGCGCTCCTCGCCGCACCACGCCTGCACCCAGGCATGGGTGGCGTCGGCGCCCTCCAGGCGCACGCCGCCGGGCGGCGGCAGGGTGCGCAGATAGCCGCTGACATAGGCGGCCGGCAGGCCGAGGCCCTTGAGGCCGCAGATCATGATATGGGCGAAGTCCTGGCACACCCCGCGCCGGGCCGCGAAGGCGTCACCGGGCGAGGTGGAGACGTCGGTGGCGTCGCAGTCGTAGATGAAATCGGCGTGCATCCGCCTCATCAGTTCGGCCACCGCCTCGACGATCGGCCGGCCGGGCGCGAGACTCGCCCGCGCGTAGTCGGTGATCGCCGCGACCAGCGGGGTTCGGAAGGTGGGATAGAGATAGGCGGCGGGACCTTCCGGGCCGAGGACGGCCCAGGCCAGGCTTCGGGCGCGGACCCGCTCCCAGGCGTCGCTGAACGGCAGGGCGACTTGGGGCGCGTGCACGTCCACCCGCGACCGCGCCTCGATGACCAGCACCTTGTGCGGCGTATCGACCACCACGGTGCGGGTCTCCTCGCCGAACGGCCCGGTGCGGATGAGGACCTGGGAAGGTTGCGGGGTGATGACGACCGAGTTCTCCAGCACGCTCTGCACGCTGGAGGATTGCGGCGTCAGGCGCAGCACGCAGCGCGCGAACGTCACCGCCGCCTCGTAGGTGTAGGTGGTGCGGTGGCGGACGGCGTAGATCATGCCAGGCTGGCGAGCTTGACGGTCGGAACCGCCTTGGCGCCTTGAAGGAAATAGCGGTCGGCCACCGCTCCGGAGAGCGACATCAGGGCGGCCTCGAAGGCCCACATCTCGTCCGGACCGATGCGCGCCGCGTCATCGACCTCGATCCGCGTCGCCAGGGGAATGAGGATCCGGGCCGGCTCCTCGAGCATGCCATCGGCGACGAGGGAGGGCAGGGCGGCGAGGTGGCCCTGGAGGGTGACCGCCTGGAAGGCCAGGGACCGGGTGTTGAACGGATCGAGCATCACCATGTCGATCACCGGGGTCAGGGCCAGGCCGACGAGATAGCGGGCGCGGTAGGTGATCTGGCTGTCGGCGAGGTCGAGCAGCAGGTCGAGATCGTCGGGGGTGGCGGCCGGATGGGCCAGGGTCCGCGCGAAGCGGCAGGTGTTGATTCCCCGCTCGATCCGCCGGCCGATGTCCAGGAACCGCCAGCCGGCGGCGCGGTTCATGTTCTCCTGCGCCAAGCCCGCCAGGGCGGCGAGGGCGCGCAGGGCGGTCTCGACTACCTGCAGGGCGTCCGCTTCGCTGAGCAGATGGCGATCGGGATCGGACAGGCCGCTCTCGAGGTTGAGCAGCAGGGTCCAGAAGTCCGCCGACAGGCGTTCGCGCATGCTGGCCGCCGTGCGCCGGGCCTTGCGCACCAGTGAGATCACCGAACCGTAGGCGCTCTCGTCGTGCAGGGTGTCGCGGGCGGCGTCGAGCGCCCGGCCGCCGAGCGCCGTCTCCGGCAGGGCGCCCCAGGCGATCAGCAACTCCTGCAGGCGCACCAGGGTTTCGCCGACGCCGTGCAGGGCCGCCTCGGAATCCATCAGACTGGTGCACAGGCTGCGCACCAGGCGCAGGGTGGCCTCGGCGCGCTCCAGATAGCGGCCCAGCCAGAACAGGTTGTCGGCCGCCCGGCTCGGCAGATTGCCGAGGATGCGGCGCACCTGGACCTCTTCCTGCGGCGCGATCAGCGTCACCCGCTCGACCGGCGCGTCGGTGATCACCCAGACATCGGCCGTGCGCGCGCCCTCGCCCATGGAGATCGCCCGCGCGTCGGGCCGGTCGGAGGTTCGGCAGAAGCCGCCCGGCATCACCGTCAGCCCCTCCGGCGTCGCCGCCACGAATACCCTGAGGACAAAGGGGGCCGGGGCCAGCACGCCGTCGCGCAGCACCGGCGTGGTCGAAAGCCGCACCACCTCCTGGCCGACGAAGTCGCCCGGCCGGTCGTCGAACCGCGCCCAGAACGCCTCGCGCTCGGCGCCCGACATGTCGGCGATCAGTCGCGCGCCACCCAGGCCGCCGTCAGGCTGGACGGTGTTGAAAGCCGGTGCGACGGCGAGGTGCGGATTGGCCGCGACCATCTCCCGCTCGGCCGGCTGGCCGCACCACCAGGTGGCGATGTTGGGCATCATCAGCTCTTCCCCGAGCAGCCGGCGGCACAGTCTGGGAAAGAAGCCCATCAGGGCCCGCGATTCCAGCACTCCGGAGCCTGGCATGTTGAGCACCGCCACGCCGCCCTGCCGGATGGCCTCGATGAGGCCGGGCGCGCCCAGGCGCGAGGCCCCGTTCAGCTCCAGCGGATCGAGGAAATCGGCGTCCACCCGGCGCAGGATGATGTCGATGCGCTTCAGGCCGGCGATGGTGCGCACATAGACCCGCCCGTCGCGCACCACCAGGTCGTCGCCTTCGACCAGCAGGAAGCCGAGATAGCGCGCCAGATGCGCCTGTTCGAAATAGCTCTCGCTGTAGGGTCCCGGCGTCAGCAGGCAGATGCGCGGATCGCTGCGCTCGGCGCTGGCCGCCAGCCCCTTGCGCAGGGCGTCGAAGAACGGCGCCAGCCGCTCGACGTTCATCTGGTTGTAGAGGCTGGGATAGGCCCGCGACAGCACCAGCCGGTTCTCAAGTTCGTAGCCGGCCCCGGACGGGGCCTGGGCGCGATCGCTGAGCACCCACCAGCGCCCGTCGGGACCGCGCCCCAGGTCGGCGGCGTAGAGCTGCAGCCAGCGACCGCCGGGGGGCTTCACGCCGACCATCGGGCGGACGAAGTCGGCGCTGCCGGTGAGGGCGGCGGCCGGCAGGGCGCCTTCCGCGATCAGCCTGCCCTCGCCATAGATGTCCGCCAGCAGGGCCTCCATCAGCGCGGCGCGCTGGCTGACCCCGGCGGCGATCACCGCCCACTCGCGCTGGCCGAGGATCAGGGGGACCGGGCTCAGCGGCCAGCTCAGCTCCTTCTCCTGGCCATAGATCCGGTGCGAGACGCCGGTGTCGCGGATGTGCCGGGTGGCGAGGCTGAAGCGCGAGCGGATCTCCTCGTCGGGATACTCCGCCAGGTCGCCCAGGAAGTTCAGCCAGTAGTCGCGCGGCGTGCCGGTGGCGTCGTAGAGCTCGTCCGGGATGCCCGGCAGGGTGCGGTAGCCGCGCAGCCACCGCGACAGCTGCTCCGCCGCCCCCGCCGCCAGCGCCTCCCGCCGCCGCACCGCGCCGGAGCGATCAGCG
>DASRLN010000104.1:0-4452 GCA_035648435.1 Caulobacteraceae bacterium | reverse complement strand
CCGCCGAATAAAACCCTTCTCCCCACGGGAGAAGGGTTTTATTCGGCGGCCTGGGGCAGTCTTCCGGGCTTTGGGAGTTCCTGGGCGGGCGCCTGCCGCACCCCCACACGCGCTGCGAGGCCGGAGAAACCACGGCTAAGGGCGCGGGGGGCGGCCAGCGCGACGGGGGTAAGGAAGAGCGTCAGAAGCGTCGAGAACGTCAGCCCGAAGACCACTGTCGCCGAGAGTTGCACCCACCACTCCGAGCCGGGGGCCTTGTAGTCGAAGCCGCCGGCGCGGAAATCGGGGTGGAGCTGAAACATCAGGGGCAAGAGGCCGATCACCGTCACCACGGTGGTCAGCATCACCGGCCGGAAGCGCTGGGTGGCGGCGCGGACGGCGGCTTCATCGGCGCCGTGGCCGGATCGGCGGAGCTGATAGAAGGTATCGACCAGGACGATATTGTGGCCGACGACGACGCCGGCCAGGGCGACGATGCCGGTCCCCATCATGATCGTCGAGATGTAGTCGAAGGTGTGGGCGATGTTGAGATCGGCGCCCAGCAGCACGCCGACGGTGGAAAGCACTACCGCCGAGAGGGTGACGAAGACGCCGTAGAAGCTGTTGAATTGCCACAGCAGGATGGTCGCCATCAGGCACAGGGTGACGCCCATGGCGACGATGAAGAACACGCCGGCGTCGGCGTTTTCCTCGTCGGCGCCGCGGAATTTCCAGTGCACGGAGGGATCGAGGGGGGCCTTTTCCAGCCACGGCTTGAGCTGGGCGATCTTCTGGTTGGCGGCGACGCCCCTGACGTTGGCCTGGACAATGACCAGGCGCTGGCTGTCGCGGCGGGCGATGGAAGTCACCTGCTGGGCCGGCGTCATCCTGACGAAATAGCTCACCGGCACCGGACCCTGGGGCGTCGATATCTTCAGGTGGTCGAAGGCGGCGATGTTGCGGGCGTCGGGGGGGAAGCGGACGCGAATGTCCAGTTCGTCCTGGGCGTCCACCGGACGGAACTTGCCGACCAGTATGCCGTCGGTAACAAACTGGATGGCCTGGCCGACCGACAGCACATCGACGCCGTAGCGGCCGGCGGCGACGCGATCGACGGTGAAGTTCCACTGGATGCCGGGCGAGGTCCGGGTATCCTCGAGTTCGATGATCTGGGGATCGGCGGCGAGTTTGGCGCGCACCAGGTCGGCGGCCTTGCTCAGGGCCTCGGGGTCCTGCCCCCGGAGTTCGATCTGGACATCCTTGCCGACCGGCGGGCCGCTTTCCGGCAGGCGCAGTTCGGTGAGCACGCCGGGGGTTTCGCCGAGGCGCCGGCGGATTTCGCCAGCGATGGCGCGGCCGGTAAGATGGAGCTTCTTCTCGTCGGCGAAATCGACGAACTCGATCTCCATGCGGCCGATGGCGTCGTTGGGGGCGTTGTAGCGGCCGTTGCCGTTGAGCGGTCCGGAGCGGGTGTAGATCGATTTCACCCCCCTGATGCCGAAGAGTTTGCTCTCGACCTGGCCGACCAGGACATCGTCGGCGGTGACCGACATGTTGCCGCGGGCCTTGACGTAGACCGTGGCCTCGTCGGGATCCTCGTCGAGGAAGAACAGCACCTTGTGCGGCTGGACTGCGAACAGGCCGACGATCAGGACGACAGTCGCCAGGGCCCCGCCGGTGACGATCCACGGGTGGCGCGAAGCACGATCGATGGCGCGGGCGTACCAGCCCATGAAGCCGGTCATCTGAAGCGGATCGCCGTGTTCGGACTTCTCGATTTCGGCCAGGTGGGCGAGATCGGCGCCCTGTTTGCGCCCGATCAGCGAGCCGAGGGCGGGGGTGACGACCAGGGCGACGAAGATCGAGGCGCCCAGGACGAAGAACAGGGTCAGCGGCAGGAAGCTCATGAACTTGCCGGGGATTGAGTTCCAGAACATGAACGGCACGAAGGCCGAAAGGGTGGTCAGGGTGCCGTTGACCACCGGCCAGAACATCCGCTTGCCGGCGGCCCCGAAGGCGGCCTCCTTGCCCATGCCCTCGGCCATCTTGCGGTCGGCGTATTCGACCACCACGATGCCGCCATCCACGAGGATTCCCACGGCCAGGACCAGGCCGAACATGACCATCTGATTGAGGGTGATGTTGAGCGCGTCGAGGACCAGGAAGGCGATCAGGAAACAGGTCGGGATGGCCGCGCCGACCATCAGCCCCTGCCGGACGCCCAGCGCCCCGATGATGATCAGCATGACCAGCAGGGTGGCGGTGATCAGGCCGGATTCCAGGATGGTCAGGGTGTGGCCGATGAACTCGCTGTCGTCGAAGGTGTAGTCGGCGTGGATGGTCGCCGGCCAGTGCTTCTGGTCGGCGGCGACCGCCGCCTTCACGGCCGCCACCGTGTCGAGGACATTGGCGCCCGGGCGCTTGACCACCTCGACGGTGAACGCCGGCTGGCCGTTGAACCGGGTGATCGAGGTCGGCTCCTTGAAGGTCCGATGAACCTCGCCGATGTCCCCGATGGTGACGAGCTTGTCGCCGCTGGTCTTGATCGGCAGGCTGAGGATGTCCTGGGGGTTCTGGACGACGCCCGGCAGCTTGACCGCGAAGGAGCCCTGGCGAGTGAGGATGTCGCCGGCCGGGACGAGCTGGTTGTTGCGGCCGATGACGCCGGCCAGATCGCCGGCGCCGACGCCGTAAGCCTCCATCCGCAGGGGATCGACGTCGGCCTCCAGGACCTCCTCGCGACCGCCGCCGACGTCGGCGCGCAGGACGCCGGGCAGGCCCTCCAGGTGCTGCTTGAGGGCGCGGGCGGTGGCGTCGAGGGCGCGTTCGGGGGCCTGGCCGGAAAGCACGATACCGATCGACGGATCGTCGGCGATGTTGGCTTCCTCGATGATCGGCGGCAGGGCGTCGGGGGGGAAGCGGCCGCGGGCCAGATCGACCTTGGCGCGGACGTCCTCGAGCACCTTGTTCTTGTCGAAGTTGACCTCGAATTCGAGGCTGACCACGGCCGTACCCTCATAGGCGCGGGCGTTCATCTCCTTGAGGCCCTGGATCGACTGCAGCTCGCGCTCCATCGGGCGGACCAGCAGGCGCTCGGCGTCTTCGGGGCTGACGCCGGGGTAGGGGACGACGATGGTGATGTAGGGAACGGTGATGTTGGGCTGGGCCTCGCGCGGCAGGGTGAGGTAGGCCCAGACGCCGAACAGGCTCAGCACCAGGGTCACCGCCAGGATCACCTTGCGCCGCTTGATCGCGCCGTCGATGAGGGCGCCGATCATGAAGGCGACTTCGACCGGAGCGCGGGCTTCCAGCCCGCAATTTCCTGGGGGGTGGCGAACCGACGATTCCAAGTGCGGGCTGGAAACCCGCGCTCCGGAGTATGGGAAGATCCGCTCGTCATGCGCCTTCTCAGGCCGGCGCGGCGGGGCGCGACGACAACCGGACCTTCTGGCCCTCGGATACATAGGACTGTCCGACGGTGATCACCGACGCTTGGCCGCGCAGGCCGGAGATCCAGACGCCGCCCGGCGTCTCCTCCAGGACCTTGACCGGCGCGAAGGCGACGACGCCAGCGCCCGTCACATAGCGCACGCCCTGGCGGCCGGCGGCGTCGAGAACCAGGGCCGAGACCGGGACCTCGTGGGCCGGTCCCACCCCCGCCTCGACCTGGACGTCGGCCGAGAGCCCCGAGCGCACCCTGGCGCCGGGATTGGGGACGCGAACCTCGATGTGATAGGTCCGGGTGGCCGGATCGGCGTCGCGGGCGACGAACCGCACCCAGCCGGTGACGTTCTCGCCGGAGACCAGCTTGGCGTGGACGACGGCGCCCAGCCTGATTCGGCCGATGTCGGTCTCTGGCACGTCGCCGACCACCAGCAGCGGATCGAGCTCGATCATCGTGCCGCAAGGCTGGCCCGGGGCGAGATAGGTCCCGACCTCGGCGTCGCGGTGATCGAAAACGCCGGCGAACGGGGCCCGGATGTCAACCTGGCGCAGGGCGACTTCGGCCTGGCGCATGGCGGCGTTGGCCTGATCAAGACCGGACTGGTCGGTGAGCACCTGGGTCCGCGAGCGGAAGCCCTTGGCGGCGAGGTTGGCCGAGGCGTTCATCTGCAGGGCCTTGGAGGTGACCTCGGCCTTGGCCTGGTCGAGCGCCGCCTGCCGCGCGTCCACCGCCAGTCGGCAGAGAATGGCGCCGCCACGGACATAGGTTCCCACCAGCACCGGCGCGGCGGCGACGACGCCGGCGGTCTCGGAGCGGACGATCACCGTCCGTGCCGCCTGGGTGCGACCGCGCAGGACGACGGCGTAGGGGTGGGCCGCCTCCGGGGTTACGCTGACCTGGACCAGGGGTGGGGCGTTCTGGGCCGCGGCCTTGGTCCGGGCGTCCGTCTTGGCGCCCTTGTCGCCATGGCCGAGCAGGGGCCGCGCCAGCAGGTAGGCGAAGACCACCGCCACGATGGCGGCGACCAC
>DASRLN010000103.1:0-3332 GCA_035648435.1 Caulobacteraceae bacterium | reverse complement strand
GTCGATGAAAACCGCGACCGCCTCGCCGAAGCCCACGCCGCCATCGATCGCCTCGAAACGGCCCTGGCGAGACTGGACACGGTTCGCTAGCGGATCGCGCTGGCCGGGGTGGCGTTGCGAACGGCGGTGCGGCGCCTGCATTGTGCAAGCGCTCCGGTCCAGGTCAAACGGGTGAGTGCGCCGGGAGACCGGCAAGGAGTAGGTGGTGCAAGTCCACTGCGATGAAGGAGTAGCGACCCACGTCGGCCCCGAGCCGTGCGCGGGCATCCGCGAGGATGTCGGCGAAGCGTCGGTAGGGGAGCGTGCGGGCCAGCCATTGAGCCGCGAAAGATTGTTCATCCCGGATGCCGACGCCGTTCACCCTGCGGAAGGCACCATGGACAGGCGCGCTTTCGCGAGCGCCTGTCTGATCCGGCGTGGTCTGATACCAGTCCCCACTGAACATGACTCATGCCAACTTTAGCCCTCGCCCCCGCACTTGCGGGGGAGAGGGTGGGGTGAGGGGTGGCGCCGCCACCGCGATCTCTCCGGAAGGGCCTGTCACGCGGGCAAACCCCTCACCCCACCCTCTCCCCGTTAGAACGGGGAGAGGGCTATCGGTCGGTCGCCTGACGTCGCCAAGTGTCAGCATTTATGGGGGTTGGTCTGAGACCCTGGCACGCACGGACGCTCTTTGCACGGGAACCGGGATATCTCCGGGTTGGCCATCCGCCCGGTGGGCAGGATGGTCCGCGGCGGGAAGGTGAGGAGCCAGCCGTCACGCCGGACATACATACCGAAGGCGGACGGAGGGCAAAGGCCGTTGGCGATCACGGCTCTGGAGGACAAGATCGTCCAGGGCGCATGCGTCATGGTGTTGAACGCCATCTATGAAGAGGATTTCCTCGGGTTCTCGTACGGGTTCCGGCCCGGACGAGGGCCGCATGATGCGTCGGACGCCCTGTCGGTGGCGATCACCAGTCGGAAGGTGAACCATATCCTGGACGCCGACGTCAGGGACTTCTTTGGCAGCGTCAGCCAGGAATGGCTGATCCGCTTCCTGGAGCACCGCGTCGGCGACAAGCGCATCATCCGCCTGATCCGTAAATGGCTGAGGGCGGGTGTTCTCGAAGACCAGGTCGTGACGGTAGCCGACAGGGGAACTGGCCAAGGCTCGGTGATCTCGCCGCTCCTTGGCAACATCTACCTGCACTACGTTTTCGACCTCTGGGCCGAACACTGGCGACGGTGCGAGGCCCAGGGCGAGATGATCGTCGTGCGCTACGCCGATGATCTGGTAGCCGGCTTCGAGCGCGAGGATGACGCCTTGCATTTCCTCGCGGCGATGCGTGAGCGGTTCGAAGCGTTCGAGTTGACGCTCCATTCGGACAAGACCCGTCTGATTGAGTTCGGTCGCTTCGCGGCGACCCAGCGCAAGAGGCGCGGGCTCGGCAATCCGGAGACCTTCTCTTTTCTGGGCTTCACCTACATCTGCGGCAGGTCGCGCCGGGGAGACTTCCAGCTTCAACGGAAGACCCGGCGGGACCGCCTGCGGGCGAAGCTCCAGGAAATCAAGGTGGAGCTCCGGCGTCGAATGCATCAGCCGATCCCGCTCCAGGGGCGCTGGTTGAGGCAGGTCGTGACCGGCCACTTCGCCTATTATGCGATACCCACCAACGGCAGGGCGCTTTCGGCGTTTCTGCACCATGTGACCGATCTCTGGCGGCGAACGCTTCGGCGGCGCAGTCAGAAGGACGGCTTCCCATGGGATCGCATGACGAAGCTGGTCAACGACTGGCTCCCCAAACCACGCATCCTTCATCCATGGCCGGACAGGCGCTTCGCCGTCAGACACCCGAGGTAGGAGCCGGATGCGGGAATTCCGCTCGTCCGGATCTGTGCGGGGGGCGCCCAGCAATGGGCGTCCCTACCGCGATAGGCGGCGCAACCAAGATTTTTCATCCGCAGATGCCGCAGATGGGCGCAGATGAAGGGATGATCTGATCGTCTGGCGGGCCGACGGTGGTCGAAACCCTCTGATCTGTGCCCATCTGCGACATCTGTGGATAGAGTCTTCCTCGCTCCCCGACTTGAGGCGCGCGCGGCGCCGTTCACCCGATTGCCCTCGCTCCGGTGGTTCATCGGTGGTTCATCGCGGCGATATAGGTTAACGTTGCCGCTGGTGGCCCCGGCTCGACGATGGAGGTTTGGATGAAGACAATTCTGACGGCTTTGGCGAGCGTCTCTCTCCTGGCGGCGCCGATGGCGGCGAGCCCAACCCTGGCTGTGGCCCAGTCCCACTCTGGCGGCGGCCACGGCGGCGGAGGCGGGGGATTCCACGGCTCGGCGCGTGGCGCGGGCGGTGGCTTCAGAGGTGGTGGCTTCAGAGGCGGTGGCTTCCGCGGTCATGGCTGGGGCGGTCATGGCTGGGGCGGCCACTATGGCTACGGCGGCTATCCCTGGTTTTTCGGCGGCGCGCTGCTCGGCTTCGGTCTCGGCGCGGCCTTCTATGATCCCTGGTACTACGGCTATCCCGCCTATTACGGCTACGGCCCCTATTACGGCGACTGGGGTCCCGGATACGGCGACGGTTCGCCGCCGCCTTCCTCGTACTATCCTCCCTCCGCCAGTCAGGGACCCGGGACCCGGGCCGCTCCGCGCCAGGCCTGCGGGGCCTGGAACTGGGACGCCACCCAGTCGAAGTACAACTGGGTCCCCTGCTGAGGCTTCTCGTCTAAGACGTCACGAACCCGACCGGTTCGACGCGGCGGCCGTCGTCTGGCGATCGAAGGTCGCCTGCTGGTCGGGGGTGAGGCGGGCGTAGAAGGCCCGCACCGCCCCGGCCTGGCGGTGGAAGTCGGCGAGATCCTGGGACATCGTCGCTTCGAGCAGGGCCAGGCGGCGCGGCGTGGCGAGCTGGGGCAGCATCCGCTGGGTCGCCGCCCGCCGGGCCTCGGCCTGGGGACTGGCCCCGATGGCGGCGGAATAGTCGCGCCAGGCGGCTTCCTGGTCGGCGGTCAGGTGCAGGGCGTCGTGGAGCTGGTTCAGCCTCACCGCCGAATCCTCGGCGGCGGCCGGTCCCGCGAAACCGGCGGCCATGGCCAGGCAGAAAGACAATCCCAACATCAAGCGTCGCACGCGCCGATCCTTCCTCGAACAATGACCGCCCATTAGTGCACCGCCGACGGGCCGGGGCGCAAGAAAATCAGCTGGCCGGCGCCAGACCCTCCGCCGCCGCTTCGGGATCGATGGTGGGTGACAGCACGCGGCCGAACAGAGCGCGGAATGCGAACAGGACGAGACCGGCCCCGAACACCAGGCCCGCATGCAGGCCCCAGAACGCCGCCCCGCCC
>DASRLN010000102.1:0-27457 GCA_035648435.1 Caulobacteraceae bacterium | reverse complement strand
AGCCCATAGGCGCTAAGATAGTCGGCCTGGGAAGGTATCGATGAAGTTTCGTCGTTTTCTTGGTCGCTCGTAGAGGGCGTTGGGGATGCCGCGGTGGATAGCGTCGATGACGAAGGCCTGGAGGCTTCCGAGCAGGCTTTCGAGGATGACGGCGCGGCAGATGACGCGGAGGCGGTGTCTTGGCGCCGGCCGGTCAGGTTTGTGGGTCCGAGGGGGGAATGGCGCGCTCGATGGCGCGGAGAAGGAGTTCGGTGAGCAGGGCGGCGACGAGATTGGCCAGGATCCATGTTCTGGCCAGCCTTGGGTCCTTGGCTGGGGTATGTCGCATGGCGAAGGTCGATTTGAGTGTCTTGAAGGCCAGTTCGATCTGCCAGCGGAGCCGATAGAGCAGGGCGAGCTTGTCGATCGGCCAGGGGGTTGGGGGCAGATTGGTGATCAGCATGACCACGCCGGCGAGGGCCTGGGTGTCCTTGGTCGGGGTCGCCTTGTGCTTGGTGCGCGAGCGTTCGATGCGGGCCTGCTCGCGGGTGGTGGCGGCGTCGCTGGCGCGCAGGATGACCAGCCGAGCCTTGACCGGCGCGGGAATATCCGCCTTGCCGGCTGTGACTTCGATCATCTCCACCGCCAGTTCAGTCCCCGATCCCTCGCCCAGGGCGGCCAGGACGGCTTCGCCGGTCAGGCGATCACCGGTGCGGGGGTCGATCATCCGCATCGACCTGAGGCCGGTGCGCAGCAGATAGAAGGCGCCGGCTTCCTCGGCCTGGCGCAGGGACCGGGTCTTGGCGTAGTTGCGGTCGCCCAGAGCGATGGCCCCCGGCTCGATCCCCCCGCGCGACAGGCTCTCTCCCTGTTTGTGACTGGTCAGATCGAAGGTGGTGAACATCTGGCGGGCCGGATCGTAGCTGGCGTGCAGCCGGTGCTGACCGCCTTTGCGGCCGGGACCGGCGAACATGCTTCCATCGACCAGCCGGATCGGCGGGCCTTGCCAGGTCTCCGAGGGCGCGGCCACTCGGCAAAGACGCGCAAGCAGCCCGGTGGTCAACGAGGCCAGGAAATCGCCCGTCTCGTACAGGCGCCCCAGCAGCGCCACGTCGCTCAGCTCGACGCCCAAGGCCGAAGCGCTCCACGCCGCCGTGGTCCGCAGCGACCGGCCCGTAGCCGCATAGCCCAGCGCCAGGCGAAGAAGCTGCGAACCGTCGCGAACCTCGCGTGGGCGTTTCAACGCTCCGGTCGCGCGCGCCAGAGCATCGATCTGGCCGGCCCCGCCCAGCAACGCCTCGATCTGGGGCCAGCGGCCGACAAACGAAAATTCCGAATCAGGTTCCATCCGCAGCTTGAATCACGCGCCGTCAGATGATGGAATCCCCTATCTTAGCGCCTATGGGCTGGAAGCCCGCGCTACGAAGGCCAGTCTCAGTGAGGCTCATCGCCGACGGACCACGGGACCACCAGTTCGCAGCCGCTGGCTTCGAAATGACGGGCGTTGCGCGCGATCACGGCCAAGCCGTGCGCAAGGGCGGTGGCCGCGATCAGTTCGCGGCCGATGTGTCGCGCTCGAGTTCCACGCCTTCCAGGGAAGGGATGGCCAGGAGGAACGCCTTGAAGTCGCGCCCGCGACCGGAGGTCTTCATGCCATCGAACTCGTCCTTGGCGATCAGCACCGCTGTATCCCGCCCGCGCAGGCTGATCGTCTGCGGACCCTCATCGACCGCGCGCCGGATGACCTCCGAAAGGTGGTCCTTGGCCTTGGCGAGCGTCCAGGTCATCGCGCGATCCCCGTGGCTATCTGACGGACTGACGCCGTCACGCGGCCCGGGTCTTGCGCGGACGGCCGCCCAGGCGGCCGTTGGCCCTGGAGGCACTTGATCGTGTGATCGCCCGCTTCATGACGGTCGAGCCGAGCTGGTCGGCCAGTAGCCGCGGAACCGAGATGTCCGCATCCAGGGCCGCGACGTGCAGGCCATAACCTTCGCCCTCGATGGCGATATGGCGCAGATCGTCCGGCGTGGCGCGCTCCAGGCCAGGAAGGACCGACAAGGGAAAGCCGACGATCGCCCCGTTGTTCAGGGTGATCATCACGCGCTCGCCGCGCCGGTCGTAGCGGGCGGACACCGCCAGCAGCCGCCGGCGCGTTCGTTCCGCGGTTCGCCGCGTGATCGCGTCGAATTCTTCCGGCGTGGGGACTTCAAACTCAGCCATGATCATGTGGACATGCGGCGGCGGTGGTCGTTGGCGTAAACCGCCACGCGGATGTTTCTGATCCTCGGCACGGTCGGCACGCGCCGGAATAGCATATCCTAGATGTCCATCTAGGATATTCTGTCGTGCGTCTTGGGGCGAATTTCCCGCCGCTATCCCCCGACCGCCTCGGCGAACAGGGTCCCCGCCGCCCGGGCGGTCATCGGCTTGGCGAAGTGGTAGCCCTGCAGGAAGCCGCAGCCGGTGGCGATCAGGATCTGGCGCTGGGCGTCGGTCTCGACCCCCTCGGCGACCACGCTCATGCCCAGCGAGGCGGCGAGCTTGGCCACCGAGGCGACGATGATCGCCGACTGATGGTCGCGGGTGATGTTGTCGACGAACGACTTGTCGATCTTGATGCAGTCGATGGCGAACTGATTGAGGTAGACGAGGCTCGAATAGCCGGTGCCGAAGTCGTCGAGGGCGATGCGCACGCCGGCCGAGCGCAGGGTGCGCAGGGTGCTGGCCGCCCGCTCGACGTCGTCGATGATCGCCGTCTCGGTGAGCTCGATCTGGATCTTGGTCGCCGGCAGATCCGCGTCCTCGGCGAACTTGAGGATGCGCTCGGCGACGTTGTGGCGCAGGAACTGCCGCGCCGACAGATTGACCGAGACGTAGGGGCCGTCCCAGCGGCGGCAGTCCTTGAACGCCTGGCGGGTGACCCAGTCGCCCAATTCCAGGATCAGGCCGGTTTCCTCGGCCACCGGCACGAACTCGGCCGGCGACATCGCGCCGTGCTCGGGGCTGTCCCAGCGGATCAGCGCCTCGAAGCCCATGATCTCGCCGCCGCGGGCCTCGACGATCGGCTGATAGGCCATCTTGAACTGGCCGGCGCGCATCGCCCGTTCCAGGCCGTTCTCCAGCGAGAGACGATGCTTGGCCGCCTTGTCGATGGCGATGTCATAGACCCGGAAGCGGTTGCGGCCTTCGCGCTTGGCGGCGTAGAGGGCCAGATCGGCGTGCCGCATCAGGGTGATCTCGCTCTGGCTGGAACCCTGGATGGCGACCCCGATCGAGGCGCTGACCTGCACTTCGTGGCCGGAGACCCGCCGGCTCTGGGCGCAGACCCTGAGCAGCTGCGTACAGAGATCGGCGACGCCCTGCTGGGTCATGCCCTCGACCAGGATGCCGAATTCGTCGCCGCCCAGGCGCGCCAGCACGCCGCCGGCCGGAATGATCGCCGACATCGCCGCGCAGATCTTGCGGACCAGGTCGTCGCCGGCGTTGTGGCCCAATGTGTCGTTGACCAGCTTGAAGCGGTCCAGGTCGATCATCAGCAGGGTCTGTCTCTGCTGGCTGCGCGTCAGCCGCACCGAGAGTTCGGAAACGAACCCGGCGCGGTTGAGGATGCCGGTCAGGCTGTCGTGCCGCGCGGCGTGCATGGCCACGTCCAGCCGGGTGTGCAGCTCACGAAGGTTGGTTTCCAGGTCGCGGACCTGCCCGCGGCTCTCCTCCAGCGCGGTGCGCGAGACGTTCAGCGCCCGGTAGCGCTCGGCGACCATGCGGATCGCCCCAATCGCCTCGATCCGATGCAGCGGAGAGAGCAGAAAGGTCAGCTTGCCCGGCGCCTCGGCGACCTGCAGGCAGGCGGCGAAGGCCGCGCTGTCGCGGCTTTCGGCGATGACCATGAACTCGGCGACGGGGAAGGCCTTGCGCACCCGCCGGACCTGCTGGGAGAGTTCGGCGACCGCGCGGTCGCGATAGTCGAAGATGAAGAGGGCCGGCAGCCAGCCGAAGACACGCGCCGAATCGGCCCGCTCGGTCGCTTCCCCCGCGTCGGCGCAGGCGATCATGTTGTCGAAGGGCAGCGCCTCGCGGATCAGGCCGGCGAGTTCCTCCGAACCGCCGGTGACCGGTCCGACCAGCACCGTGGACAGCTTCGGCGCGCCGGTCTCCTGCGGAGGGGGCGGCGCGCCCGCGAGGGCCGCGTCGGCGAGCGCGAGTGCCGGCATGGAAGATGGGACCTCTCGGAGTAGACGAGCGCCACCTTGAAGGCTCGAGCCAAAGAAACCGCTAACGGCGTCGCGCATTTTCGCGGCGCGGGACGATCGCGATCGGACCGGGCGGAAGAGGGATCACGAACCACACGAACAATACTCGCAGCCGAGACGGACGCGCCGTAGACGCGCATCGATCTCCGATCCCGAAGGGCTGATGACTTTGACGGTCGCGTCACCCGTATACTATCGGCGACTTCCGAGAATCGGCCGGGGATCCAGAGCGATGGCGGCGGAGGCGAACGGAAAGGTGGCGCTGATCACCGGCGTCACCGGCCAGGACGGCGCCTATCTGGCCGAGTTCCTGCTCGCCAAGGGTTATGTGGTCCATGGCGTCAAGCGTCGGTCGTCGTCGTTCAACACCGGGCGGATCGAGCATATCTATCAGGATCCGCACGAGCCGGATCCGAGGTTCATCCTCCACTACGGCGACATGACCGACGCCACCAATCTGATCCGCATCGTCCAGGCGGTGCGGCCGGACGAGATCTACAACCTCGCCGCCCAGTCCCATGTCCAGGTGAGCTTCGAGACCGCCGAATACACCGCCAACGCCGACGCCCTGGGACCGCTGCGTCTGCTGGAGGCGATCCGCCTGCTGGGCCTGGTGGACAAGACCCGCTTCTACCAGGCCTCGACCTCGGAACTCTACGGCCAGGCGCTTGAGGTTCCGCAGACCGAAACCACGCCGTTTCAGCCCCGCAGCCCCTACGCGGCGGCCAAGCTCTACGCCTATTGGATGGTGGTGAACTATCGCCAGGCCTACGGCATGCACGCCTCGAACGGCATCCTGTTCAATCACGAGAGCCCGATCCGCGGCGAGACCTTCGTCACCCGCAAGATCACCCGCGCCGTCGCCGCCATCGAACTCGGTCGCCAGGATCGCCTTTATCTCGGCAACCTCGACGCCCGGCGCGACTGGGGCCACGCCCGGGACTATGTGCGCGGCATGTGGCGGATGGTCCAGGAGGACGAACCGGACGACTATGTCCTGGCCACCGGCCAGGCCCACTCGGTGCGCGACTTCGCGGAGAAGGCCTTCGCCCAGATCGGCGTGGCCCTGGCCTGGCGCGGTGCGGGGCTCGAGGAGATCGGCATCGACGCCGCCAGCGGCGCCACGCGCGTGGAGATCGATCGCCGCTACCATCGGCCCACCGAGGCGGACTTCCTGCTTGGCGACGCCAGCAAGGCGCGCGACCGTCTGGGCTGGCGCCATGAGATCGGTCTCGACCAACTGATCGCCGAGATGGTCCAGGCCGATCTCCTCGCCCTCGCCGCCGAGCCGGTCAGGGCCGGCCAGGCGTGACCGCCGCGCCGATCGACTATCCGCTGGCCGCCGACACCTGGGGCGAGGCGGAGCGCGCCGCCGCCATCGCCGTCATCCGGTCGGGCCGGACGACCATGGGTGAGAAGGTGGCCGAGTTCGAGGCCCGCTTCGCCGACGCCTTCGGCGCGCGCCACGCGGTGATGGTAAACAGCGGCTCGTCGGCCAATCTGCTGGCCGTGGCGGCGCTGTTCTTCGCAAAGACGCCGCTGGCGCGTCCCGGCTCGGTCGCCGTGGTTCCGGCGGTCTCCTGGGCCACGACCTATTATCCCCTGACCCAGTACGGCCTGCGGTTGCGCTTCGTGGACATCGACCGGGAGACGCTGAATTTCGACCTCACCGGCCTGGCCCGCGCCCTCGACGACGAGGTCAGCGTGGTGTTCGCGGTCAACCTCCTGGGCAACCCCAACGACTACCACGCGATCCGGCGCCTGATCGCTGGCAGGGACATCACCCTCATCGAGGACAACTGCGAATCGATGGGCGCGCGCCTCGCCGGGAAATGCGCCGGGACCTTCGGCCGCGTCGGGACATTCAGCACCTTCTTCAGCCATCACATCTCGACCATGGAGGGCGGCGTCTGCGTCACCGACGATGAGGAACTCCATCACATTCTCCTCTGCCTGCGGTCTCACGGCTGGACGCGCCAGCTGCCATGGCCCAACCGGCTGATCGACAAGGATTCCCGCGGTGATTTCCGCGAAGCGTTCCGTTTCGTTCTTCCCGGCTACAATGTCCGTCCGCCGGAGATTTGCGGGGCCATCGGCATCGAGCAGCTGAAACGCCTGCCCGGCTTGATCGCGAGGCGCCGCGACACCGCCCGGCGCTTCGCCGAGCGCTTGGCGCCGATCCGCGGGCTGCGGCTCCAGAGGGAGATCGGCGACAGCAGCTGGTTCGGCTTTGCCCTCATCCTCACCGAAGAGGCCGGCCCCGACCGCGACGCGGTGGTCGGACGCCTCGCCGCCGCCGGCGTCCAGAGCCGGCCGATTGTCGCCGGGGACTTCACCCGCCAGCCGGTGATGGCCCATTTGCCCCATGATCCCCCCGGCCCCCTACCCAACGCCCGTGAGGCGGACCGCCGAGGCTTCTACATCGGCAACAATCCCATGGCGGAGGGGGAGCTGGACGCCCTGATCGCAGCGATAGAGGCGGCCGTCGCTTGAGGATTCTGATCACCGGCGCCGGCGGCATGGTCGGACGCAACCTCCTGGCCGATCCCAGGGCGGGGGAACACGAAATCCTCCATCCGTCGCGCCTGGAACTCGATCTGCGCGACGCCGCCCGGACGATGGCCTATGTCGATGCGCGCCGACCGGATCTGATCATCCACCTGGCGGCGGTGGTCGGCGGCATCCAGGCCAACATCGACGCGCCCGCGCGTTTCCTCGCCGACAATCTGGCCATCGGGCTGAACCTGATGACCGCCGCCCGCCGCGCCGGGACGCGCAGGCTTCTCAATCTTGGCAGCAGTTGCATGTATCCCCGCGCCATCGACGCGCCGCTCACCGAGTCCTTGCTGTTTTCCGGGCCGCTCGAGCCCACCAACGAGGGCTACGCCGTCGCCAAGCTCGCCACCTGGAAGCTTGCCCAGGCGTTCGGCCAGGAGGCGCCGGGCCTCGTCTGGCGCACGCTCATCCCGCCCAACCTCTACGGGGCCTTCGACACCTTCGACCCGGTGCGCTCCCATCTCGTCGCGGCCGCCATCCTGAAGATCGAACCGCCTCGCGAAACGGGCGCGGCGAGGTGGAGATCTGGGGTGACGGCGCGGCGCGGCGCGAATTCATGTTCGCCGCCGACCTCGCCGACTTCATCTGGACCCATCTGGGCCGGCTGGAAGACCTGCCGCCGGTGATGAACGTCGGGGTCGGCGAGGATCGCACGGTGGACGAATACTACGGGGCGATCGCCGAGGTTCTCGGCTTCGACGGCGCCTTCACCCACGATCCCGGCAGACCGACGGGCATGGGCCGCAAGCTTCTCGACATCACCGTCCAGACCGCGCTCGGCTGGCGCGCGCCCACGTCGCTGGCCGCCGGCGTGCGCATCGCCGCCGACCATTTCCGCGCCCTGGGCTAAAGGCTCACACCCGGGTCTGGCGGCTCCCCGGCGGTCACACGAGCTTGTGTTGACCGCATCCTGGCCGCGTGGTCGCGTCGCGGAGAACCTGAAACGACGGGGGTCACATGCCTCGACACCTCCTCGCGGGCAGCGACAAGGCGTTGCCGCCCGGCGCCGCCGATCTCGGCGAAGCCAATCCCGCGGAACGACTCGAAGTCAGCGTCCTGCTTCGCCGCCGCGCTTCGGATGAACTCGCGGCCCGGATGGCCGGCCTCGCCGGTGGCGCGGACCCGCCAGGCCATCTTTCGCGGGAAGAATTCGCCGCTCGTCATGGCGCCGATCCGGCCGACGCGGCGGCGTTGAAGGCGTTCGCCGATGGCTTCTGCCTGGCGGTGGCGGACGAAGACCTTCCCCGGCGGACCGTGGTACTTTCCGGGACGGTGGCCCAGTTCAACCGCGCGTTCGATCTATCCCTGCGGCGCATCGAGCACCCCGCTGGGACCTTTCGCGGACGAACCGGCGCCATCTACCTGCCCGAAGACCTCGCCGGCGTCGTCGAGGCGGTGCTCGGATTGGACGACCGGCCGCAGGCGTCACCCCACTTTCGCCTCGCGCCCGCCGCCGCCGCCCCGACATCCTACACGCCGCTCGAGATCGCGGCGTTCTATGGCTTCCCCGCCGGGACCGGCGCGGGAGAGTGCATCGCCATCATCGAGCTCGGCGGCGGTTATCGTCCCGCCGATCTCGCGGCCTATTTCAAGGCCCTGGGCGTGACGCCCGCCCCCAAGGTGAAGGCGGTGTCCGTCGATCAGGGCAGGAACGCGCCGACCGGAAACGCCGATGGCCCGGACGGCGAGGTGATGCTCGATATCGAGGTCGCCGGGGCCATCGCGCCGGCGGCCAGTATCGTGGTCTATTTCGCGCCCAACACCGACGCCGGCTTCATCGACGCGGTGGCTACCGCCGCCCACGACGCGGTCAACAAGCCGCAAGTGATCTCGATAAGCTGGGGCGGCCCGGAGTCCAACTGGACCGCCCAATCGACGACCGCCCTCGACGAGGCCCTCCAGGCCGCCGCGAGCATGGGGATCACGGTCTGCGTGGCCTCCGGCGACAGCGGTTCGGGCGACGGCGTCGCCGACCGCGCCGACCATGTCGATTTTCCCGCCTCCAGTCCCTGGGTCCTGGCCTGCGGCGGGACCAGCGTGCGGGCCTCGGTCGGGGCGATCACCGCCGAGACGGTGTGGAATGACGGGGCCTCGGGCGGCGCCAGCGGGGGCGGCGTCAGCGGCGTCTTCCCGCTGCCCGCCTGGCAGCGGGGCCTGGCGGTGACCCGCCAGGCGGGCCCGTCGGCGCTGGCCATGCGCGGCGTGCCCGACGTCTCCGGCGACGCCGATCCGCGAACCGGCTACGCCGTCCGCATCGACGGCGCGGACACCGTGATCGGCGGGACCAGCGCCGTCGCACCGCTGTGGGCGGCGCTCCTGACCCGGATCAACGCCGCCGCCGGCCGCCCGGTCGGTTTCATCAATCCGGCGCTCTATGCCCACGCCGCCGCCCTCAACGACGTTCAGAAGGGCGACAACGGCGACTTCGTCGCCTCGGTCGGCTGGGACGCCTGCACCGGCCTGGGTTCGCCGAAGGGCGCCGACCTGGAAACCGCTCTGGCCGGTCACACCCCGGTCTGATCCGGCGGAGTTTGCGGGTCGAGTTCGCACACCAGGCGTTCGTCCTCCCACAGCTCGGCGCGCGTGTAATGCGGGGAGGAGGCGAGCCGCTGAACCGCCAATTCGCGGGCGCGCTGGTCGCCGGCCACGGTCAGGAAGTCCATGGTCGGCGCCGAATAGCGGCGGTCGTGAATATAGAGGGTGTAGGTCTTCACTCAGCCTCCGGCCCCGGTCGCGGGACGCCCCCATGGGCTGTTGTCGAGTTTAACCGTGGCCATGACGGTTCGGTGTCGCCTAGGCGACAGACACGGGGCCGATTTCGTCGTTCTGCGGTCTGGCGGAAACTGGTGACGGCAAGCCTGGACTTGGCGGCTCCGCGTCGCCGGACCATGGTTGGTTCCGGGGCAGGGAACGGGGGGGCCGATGACCGTACGCAACTATGTCCTGCGCGCGCTGTGCGAGGCCGACCGCAGCGCCCTGGAACCGGAACTGCACGGCATCTATCTCGCCGACGGCGAAGTGCTGTTCGAACCCGACTATCCGGCCGACTGGGTCTATTTTCCCGACACCGCCGTGCTCTCGGTGGTCACCGTGATGAGCGACGGCCGGATGGTCGAAAGCGACACCGTCGGTTACGAAAGCATCGTCGGCGTCCTCGCCGCACTGGGTTCATCAATCTCCACCAACCGCACCCTGGTGCAGATCGCCGGCGAAGCCAGCCGGGTCACGGCGTCGGTCCTGCGCCGCATCGCCAACGACAGCGCCGATTTCCGCCGCCTGCTGATCCGCCACTCCCAGGCCAATCTGGCCCAGGCCCACCAGTCGGTGGCCTGTAACGCCCTGCACGACGTCAATCAGCGGCTCTGCCGGTGGCTGCTGATGTGCCAGGATCGCACCGCCGGCGATGTCGTCCATCTCAGCCAGCAGTACCTGGCCACCATGGTCGGCGTGCAGCGCACCACCGTCAACCAGGCCCTGCAGCGCCTGGCCCTCGGCGGACTGATTTCCCAGGGCCGTCGCCGGATCGAGATCCTCGACCGCCGGCAGATGGAGGCCCAGGTCTGCGAGTGCTACGAGGCGGTTCGCGGCAATCTCGAGCGTCTCATCGGCAAGGCCCCGCGCTGATCACCTCATTCATCCGTCCATCTGGTCAAATCCCGTGTCGTCGGGCATCCTCCCGCCTCGATCGCGCAAATGCGACCTTTGGGGGACCTTGACGATGACACGCCTGGGATTGGGCCTGCTGGCCGGACTTTCACTCTTCGCCGGGGCCGCGTCGGCCCAGGGCATCCACAATCAGCCGGCGGCGGCGGCCGATCTCGCCGCGCGGCCGACCGTCGGGGTCGAGCAGCGAGCCGGGACGCCGGCCCCCAGCGCCCGGGCCTTCGCCCCGTCCACGCCGTCGCGCGCCGCGCCGCCGCGGGTTCACAGCCGCCACCGCCGCCGCCACCACCACCATCCTCGGGTGGTCCCGGCGCCCAAGCCGCCGAGCGCCGGGTGAGTTGATCTGGTCCCTGGCCCCGCGGGCCGCGGGCTGAGGCGGCCGTGCCGGATTCGGACATCCCGCCGGACGATCAGGAAGACGGGGCCACCGATGTCACCGAGGCCCTGACCAGCAGCGTGGCCGAGTCGCTGGCGCTTCGACAGCTTCAGTCCGGGGCCGCGGCCGGCGAGACCGGAGGATCCCGGGAGAGCCCGCCGCCGGGCGCCGAGGCGCGCCGGTTCCTGGAAAAGCAGAGCCGGATGCTCGACATCCAGATGGAGCATCTGCACGAGCAGCGCTCGCTCACCTTGTCCCATCTGAGGCTTCGGCGATGGAACGAGGCTCTGAAGGTGACCTTCCAGGCGCTGACCATCCTCTTCGGCCTGATCGCCGCCGGCGCGGCCGGCGTCATCCTCTGGCAGGCGCACGAGGCCGGCGCCTTGATCGTCGAGCCGCTGCGCACCACGCCGGAGCTGGCCCAGCGCGGCCTGGATGGAACCGTGCTCGCCAGCCGCCTGCTCGACAAGTTGCGCGAGATCCAGAACGGCGCCGATTCGGCCCGGGCGCCGGCCTCGTTCACCAAGGACTTCGGCGACGACATCAAGCTGGAAATCCCCCAGACCGGCGTCTCGATCGGCGAGGTACAGCGCTATCTGCGCAACTGGCTGGGTCACGACACCCACATAACGGGCGAGGTCTTCCGCTTCGCCGGCGGCCCCGCGCCGGCCGGCGGCGCGGGGACGGACCGGATCTTCGTCACCGTTCGCGCCGGCGTCGACCCCGGCGACACCGTCGAAGGCCCCGAGGCGAGCCTCGATGAGCTGATCCAGAAGGGCGCCGAGATGATCATCGCCCATACCCAGCCCTATCGCTACACGGTCTATCTGATCCGCCAGAACCGCCTTGAGGAGGCCAACCGGGCCCTCGCCAAGCTGGCCGCGACCGGTTCCCCGCAGGACCGGCCCTGGGCCTACCTCAACTGGGGCCTGGTTTCCCTCGTGCGGGACGGTGATTTCGCCGCCGCCGAACGCAAGGAGCGGATCGCCGTCCGTCTCGACCCGGAGCTGGTTCTGGCCCACGACAACCTCGCCGGCCAGGAGACCAAGCTCGGTCACGCCGAGAGCGCCCTGGCCCATATGCGGATCGAGACCCGCCTGCTCGGTTCCGCTCCCAACCGGCAGTTGACCCCGGCGGTGCGGCCGATCCTGCTGGCCTGGTCGCGGGCGCGCCTGGCCGGGGATCTGGGCGACTACCGCGGGGCCGCGAAGGCCGCGTTCGAGGCGCAGGGGATGCGGGACTACCAGGGCATCGCCCACGTCGCGGTGCTCGACCAGGCCGCCGCCCTGGCCGCGTCGCACGACATTTCCGACGCGTCCCAGGTGCTGGACGACGCCGGCTGGCGCAACGGGACGTCGTCCTTGCAGGAGAGTTTTGACTGGGGATCGGACCTGTTGCCCGAAATCGCGACGGACGAAGCGCGGGCGGACTGGAGCGGCATGCGGCGCGATCTCGCCGCCGCCGAGGCTTCGACCGCGGGTCCGGTCTGGAAGCGGGTGTCGCTCGGCGCCTACGTTCGGCCATGGATGGCCTGGGCGACCGCCCGGTCGGGGGACCGGCCGACCGCGCGCGCCATGATCGCCGCCACGCCCCTCGACTGTTATCTCTGTCTGCGGATGCGCGGGCGCCTGGCCGCCCTCGACGATGACTGGCCGCGCGCCGCCGGCTGGTTCGCGCGGGCGACGCGGGAAGCTCCCTCGCCGCCGTTCGCATGGCTCGACTGGGGCCGCATGCTCGCCGACAAAGGCGATCTCGCGGGCGCGGCGACCATGTTCCGGCGGGCTCACGAGCGGGGTCCGCACTTCGCCGATCCGCTGGAAGCCTGGGGCGAGGTTCTCCTGCGCCAGAACGAGGCCCCCGGGGCCATCGTTGATTTCGAAGCCGCCGCCCGCGCCGCCCCTCGCTGGGGTCGCCTCCACCTGATGTGGGGCGACGCCCTGCGGCTGATCGGACGCCGTGAGGAGGCGCTGGGCCACTACCGGGCCGCCGCCCATCTCGACCTGAACGCGCCGGACGCCGCCGTTCTCGCGCGCCGGCTGGCGGCCGGCCGCGCGCCGCCTTCCTGACCGCCGCTCTTCTATCGGTGTGGGCCGCCGCGACCGCCGCCGCCGCCGCCGCGACCGCGACCGCCGCCACCGCCGCGAAATCCGGGCGCTCTGGGCGCCGCGAAGCCTCCAGATCCACGGAAGGATCTCGCCATGGCCATGGGGGCCTGGCGCGCGCCGGCGCTTCGACCCTCGGCTCCGCGCAATCCGCCATGGCTCGACGCGCCCGGCCGCAAACGCATCGCGACCTGGCCGCCGCCGCCGCGACGGACGATCATTGCGCCGCGGGATCGGGCGACCGCCGCATGCTGGGGCGCCGCGCGGCCGGCCCCGACGACGCCGGCCCCGCGCATCACCGCCGCCCGCTGAGTGGCGGCGATCGGCGGCCGCCCGTGGTTCACCGAGGCGCGGAGGACGGGCATGGCGCTGGCCAGATGGCGCTGCTGCAATTGGCCGGCGGTGGCCGGCACGTGAGTCTCGCGTGAGCCGGCCAACTCCCGGGCGTCGGCTCTGGCCCGGACGCCGCCGGGTCCGCCGTTGAAGCTGACGCGGGAAGCGACCGCGCGGCCGGCCGCCGGGCCAGCGTAGACGGTCGAGATGCGGCCGGTGTCAACGTTGTCTATACTTCGATTGTAGAAGAAACGGTCCCCGTTCCAGTATCCACCGGCATAGCCGTATCCGGAATATCCGTAACCATAGTCGATTCCGCCGTAGAATCCGACGTGAGATCCCCAATATCCAGTGTTGAACACGTAGGCGCCATCCTGCCAGGCCCAGTAACCAGGCGTCCACAACAGACGCGGCGTCGGCGGTTCCACCCAGCAGCCCGGGACCCAGAAATAGTCGCGCGAATAGTCGTCCCAGGCCCAATAGCCCGGCGTCCAGATGTAGCCGTAACCGGGAACAGGCGGCTGTGGATAGACCGGCAGGCGCGGCGGCGCGGCGCGGACCCCGACGCCGATGACCTGGGCCTGGCCGGGAGCCGGCGAGGCGGCGACGGCGAGACCGGCGCCGATCAACGCCGCGATCGACACCGACGCCATCAAGCGCATCGCGGCCTCCATGGATGAAGTCCCCTCCTTCACCGTTGCGCGGTCGAGCCTGAACCCGATCGGCACGAGTCGTTCATCCGCCGTTCATGTTCCCGGCGCGAGGTCAGGGCAGATCCTCGCCGCCTTCGGGCGGTCGCACGGTCAGCTGGTCCACCCGCGGAATGACCACCGGCCGCGCGCCAGCCCGGCTCAGTTCGGCGCCGAGCAGCGCGATCCGGCGGTCGCGCAGTTCGCTCCAGGCTCGCCACGAGGTCTCGACGGCGGCCGCCGTCTGATCGGCGATGCGCGTCTGCGGCTCGGTGGGCGCGAGGTCGGCGTCCTCGAGGTCGGCTTCGATCCGCGCCAGCACGCCGCTCTCCGAGAGAAAGGTCGGCCCCGCGTCGGGCGCCTGGGTGGCGGTGAGCAGATCGCCGAGCGTCGCCGCCAGGGCCGCCTGATCGGGCCTGGCCTTCACCACCGCCAGGGCCGCCGCCAGTTGCAGGCGCGCGGCGGCCATTTCGCCGTAGCCGCGCCGGGCCAGCGCCAGGGCGTCGCTAATTCGCCGCGACAAGGCGCCGGAGGCGGCGAAATCCTCCGCCGTCACTGCCGTGCGCGGGTCCCGCGTGAGTTGCAACGGCTGCCGGAATGTCTTGCCATCGACGATCAATGAGACCTGGTATTGGCCGGGCGAGGCCAGCAATCCTTGTGGCGCGATGGGCGTGTCGCGCCCCGCCACGGCGGCGATGGAATAGGCGTATTGGATCGCCGCCGGACGCTCATGGCGAAGGTTCCAGACCGCGCGGTGCGCGCCGGCCGCCGTGGCCAGAGGCGTCGGCGGATGGAGCCAGATGGGCGCGAAATAGGCCTCCGCCGGTGGCCGGGGGGACGGCGCGCTCGAAAGCCGCTGGACGAGGACCCCGGCGGCGTCGCGGATTTCGATCACCACCGACCTGGCGGGCGCGCCGAGCCAATAGTCGATCACCGCCCCGACCGGCGGATTCTCCCCGGCCGGTTCCTCGGGAGGCGCGGGGGTGTCGCGATTGTTGTCACCCTGGACCCGCACGGCGTCCGCCGGCGCGAACACGTGCGCCCGCTCGGCCGCCGCCGCGGCGTCGGCCTGGCGCAGAAGGGCAAGGTCGCCCAACACCCAGATGGCGCGGCCCTGCGTGGCGGCAATGAGGTCGTCTCCGTGAATCAGCAAATCCCGCACCCAGGCGGTGGGCAGATTGTGCCGCAGGGCGTTCCAGCGGGCGCCGTCGTCGAACGACACCATCACCCCCACGTCCGTGCCGGCGTAGAGCAGGCCGGCGCGAACCGGGTCGGCGCGCGCCACGCTGACGAAATGTCCGGCCGGCAGATCGCCGCTCGCGTCGCGCCAGGTCGCGCCGTGGTCGCGGGTGGCCAGGATCAGCGGCCTGAAGTCGTCCTGACGGTGATCGTCCACGGCGACATAGGCCACGCCATCCTCGCGCGCCGAGACGTCGATGGACGAGATCTTGGCCCACGCCGGCAGCCCCGGCGGGGTCACGTTCGCCCAGTGGGCGCCGCCGTCGCGGGTCATCTGGACGAGGCCGCTGTCGATTCCCACCCACAGTTCGCCGGGAGCTCGCGGGGAGGGGGCCAGGCTCCAGATGCTGCCGTAGCCGCAGGCCCTGGCGTCGGCGATCGCCGGGTCGCCGCCGCAGCGCTCCGCCCCGGGCTGCTTGCCGGTGAGGTCCGGGCTGACGACGCGCCAGTGGGACCCGCGATCGGTGGAGGCGAAAACCACCTCGCCGCCGAGGTAGAGCGTGGTCGGGCCGGCCCGCGAGATGGCCAGGGGCGTGACCCACGGGAAGTGGTGTTCCGTACTCGTTTGGCGCCGGCCGTAGTTGGGATACGGGAACGGCGTGATGTTGGCCGATTGGCCGGTGCGCGCGTCCCATCGGCTGATCCGGCCGCCCAGGCCCGAGCCATAGACGATGTTCGGATCGTCCGGATCGGGTATGTCGTAGTCGCGCTCGTCGCCCCCCACCGGGTTCCAGTCGCGGAAGGTGATCGCGCCGTAGTCGCCGCGGCTGGCGACGCCAACCGTCCCGGAGTCCTGCTGGCCGGAATAGATGCGGTAGGGAAAGTGTTCGTCCGTGGCCAGATGATAGAACTGTCCGGTCGGCTGGTTGTACCAGCTCGACCAGGTCGCGCCGCCATCGACGCTGACCACCACCCCCTGGTCGCTCGACGTCGCCATGTGGTCGGGGTGGGCCGGATTGATCCACACGTGGTGATAGTCGTCGCCGCCCGGCGCGCCCTTGAAGATCTCGCAGCGCGCCCCGCCGCCGGTGCAACGCCGGATCGACTGGCCGACGAGATAGACGGTGTCCGGATCGTCCGGCGCCACCGTCACCCGGCTGGCGTAATAGCTGGTGAAAGCCTGATCGTCGTTGACCCGCGTCCAGGCCGCCCCGCCGTCATCGGAACGGTAGAGGCCCGAGGCCTTTTCGGCCGAGACCACCGCGTAGAGGCGCAGTCCCGCCGCCGTCCGCGTGGCCGCCAGGCTGATGCGGCCGAGCGGGCCATCCGGCCAGCCCTTGCCGCCCAGCCGGGTCCAGCTCGCGCCGCCGTCGGCCGAGGCATAGACACCGCTGCCGGCGCCGGCGACCTGGGTGAAATAGCTCTGCCAGGGATACTGCCGGGCGGTCCAGGCGGCGGCGAACACCGTCCTGGGATTGGCCGGATCAGCGGCCAGATCGACGGCGCCGGTTCGCGAATCGATGTTCAGGGTGTGCGACCAGGTCCGTCCGCCGTCGGTGGATTGAAACACCCCGCGCTCGGGATTGGGGCCGAAGAAATGTCCGACGGCGGCCACCAGCACGTGATCGGCGTTGGTCGGATCGATCCAGATGCGGCCGATATGGCGCGTCGCCTCCAGCCCCAGCGCGCTCCACGTCCGGCCGCCGTCGATCGACTTGAACACTCCGGCCCCGGCGGCGACATCGTAGCGCGGCTCGGGCTGGCCGGAGCCGACGTAGATCGTCTCCGGGCTGGAAGGGGCCACGGCGATCGCGCCGATCGGCGCCGTCGGGCCGTTGTCGAACAGTGACCGCCAGGTCCGCCCGGCGTTGTCGGTCCGCCACACCCCACCGCCGGCCGCGCCGAAATAGAAGGTGTCGGGACGGCTCGGCACGCCCTCGACCATCTCGCCCCATCCGCCACGGAACGGCCCCAGCAGCCGCCAGCGCAGAGTGTCGGTGAGCGCCGCCGGCGGCGCCGACGTCGCCGGGAAGGCGCGCGGCGCCTGGAAGAGCGCGAACAGGGCGGCGACCGCGCCGATCAGCGCGCAAAGGCGAGGCGAAGAATTCATGAGCCTCTCTCTAGCACCGAAAATTTCCGGTGGGAGAGTCGCGCGCCTTACTCTTCGGCCACGGCGTCCAGTTCACCCGGCGGCGGTCTCGGATCCTTGTCCCGGCGCGTGTAGGGCCGCCCGACGGCGCGCGCCCAGGTTTTGCGCTTGGCGGCGTAGGCCTTCTGGCGTTCGCGGGCTTCCTCGGGCGTCATGGAGTTCAATATAACGAGCCTGGCCTCCAGCGCGAAGGCGTCGGCCGTCGCCTCGCCGGCGGCGGTGTTGTCGAACACGCACCAGGTCTCCGCGGCGCCGGTCTCGCCCAGCCGCGCGACCAGGTCGCCCAGGAACGCCTCGTCGTATTTTGAAAAGTAGATCCGGGGCGATCCGTGCAGGCGGTGATAGGCCAGGCTCGGCCAGCCGCCCGGCAGAGCCGCCGCCGGGACGCGGGCGGGGTCGGCGGCGACCCTGGCGATCCGGCGGCCGGCGAGCAGGGCCTCGGCTTCGGCGACGAACCAGCTCGGGTGGCGCGGCTCCCAGGCCACCGCGCCATCGAAACGCGCCCTCAGGCCGGCGAGGAAGCGTTCCGCGACCTCCCGATCGAAGGCCAGGCTCGGCGGCAGCTGAATGAGGATCGGTCCCAGCCGGCCCTCCAGGGCGGCGATCTGGCCGAGGAAATCGTCGAGCCTGGCGCCGGTGTCGGTCAGGCGCGCCTCGTGGGTGAGGGCGCGGGGCGCCTTGACCGCAAAGCGGAAGCCGATCGGCGTCGCCGCCGCCCACCGGGCGTAGGTCGTCGCCGCGTGAGGGCGATAGAAGCTGGAGTTGATCTCGACGCAGTTCAGGCGGGCGGCGTATCGCTCCAGCCGGCTTCCTTCGGACGGGAACGCGTCCGCTGCGGGGCGCGGGATCGCCCACCCCGCCGTGCCGATGCGGACCCTGCTTGGCATCGCCCCGCCGACCTCCTATTCGATGATCACCAATCCATAGCCACAGGAACAACGCGCGTGCCCCAGATCAAGGCCAACGGCCTCCGCCTGGAATATGAGAGCCGCGGCGACGAAGCGGGCGAGCCGATCCTGCTGATCATGGGCCTGGGCGCGCAGCTTACCCGCTGGCCAGGGGCGCTGGCCGACCGGCTGACGGCGCGCGGCTACCGGGTGATCCTGTTCGACAATCGGGACGTCGGCCTCTCCGAAAAGCTTGAGGCGGCCGGTCTGCCCGACATGGGCGCGATCATCGGGGCCTTGTCGCGGGGCGAGAGGCCACCGGCCGCCTATACCCTTGCCGAGATGGCCGCCGACGCGGTCGGCGTGCTCGATGGCCTCGGTGTCCGCAAGGCGCACATCGTCGGCGCTTCCATGGGCGGCATGATCGCCCAGTTGGTGGCCGCCGACTATCCCGAGCGGACCCTCTCCCTGACCTCGATCATGTCGACCACCGGCAATCCCGATCTGCCTCGTTCGAGTCCCGAGGCGATGGCCGTGCTCAATGACCGCGGACCCGATCCGCTGGTCGATCTCGACGGCTTCCTCGCCCATTCGGTCAAGGGCTCGCGGGTGATCGGTTCGCCGGCCTATCCGATTCCAGAGGCCGAGCTGCGCGAACAGTCTCTCGCCTACTATCGGCGCGGCTATTATCCGGCTGGATTCCTGCGCCAGTACGCCGCCGTCGTCGCCTCGCCGGACCGGCGGGCGAAGCTCAAGGGCGTCACCGCCCCGACCGTGGTCGTCCACGGCGACGCCGATCCCCTGGTCCCCCTGGCGGGCGGCCGGGACACGACCGAAACCATCCCGGGCGCGGAGCTGCGTGTCATCCCCGGCATGGGCCACGACCTTCCCGCCCCCCTCCATGACGCCATCGCCGACGCCATCTTCACCGCCGCCGCGCGGGCCAGGGCCGAGGTCTAGGACCGGGGGAACTTCGCCGGCGCGCCGTATCGCCGCTCGTTCCCGGCAGCGTCGCGGCTGACCTCCCCTAAGGCTTACGGACCTGGTCTCGAACCCCTACCTTGCGCTCCATGACCCGACTTTCGGTTCTCGATCTGGCGCCCATCGTCGCCGGCGGCGACGCGGCCGGCGCCTTCGCTCACAGCCTCGACCTCGCCCGGCATGCCGAACGATGGGGCTACCGGCGCTTCTGGCTGGCCGAACACCACAATATGCCCGGGATCGCCAGCGCCGCCACGGCGCTGGTCATCGGTCACGTCGCGGCCGGCACCACGACCATCCGGGTCGGGGCGGGCGGCGTGATGTTGCCCAACCACGCGCCGCTGATGGTCGCCGAGCAGTTCGGGACCCTGGCCGCCCTCTTTCCCGGCCGCATCGACCTTGGCCTCGGCCGGGCGCCGGGGACCGACCCGGCCACCGCCCACGCCTTGCGGCGCAATCTCGCCGGCGGCGTCCAGGACTTCCCCCGCGACGTGGTCGAATTGATGAGCTACTTCCGCCCCGTCCAGCCCGGCCAGCGGGTGCGCGCGGTGCCGGGGGCCGGCCTTGAGGTGCCGGTCTGGATCCTCGGCTCCAGCCTGTTCGGGGCCCAGCTCGCCGCTATGCTCGGCCTGCCCTTCGCCTTCGCCTCGCACTTTGCCCCGGCCGAACTGGACCGCGCCCTGGCCGTCTACCGCGGCCAGTTCCAGCCCTCCGATCAGCTCACCGCCCCTTACGTGATGCTCGGGATGAACATCTTCGCCGCCGACACCGACGAGGAGGCGCGATTCCTGTTCACCTCGCTGCAGCAGGCCTTCGTCAATCTGCGGACAGGCAATCCCGGTCCCTTGCCGGCGCCTTCGGCCGGCTACGACGCCCGGCTCGACCCCGCCGCCAGGGCGATGCTCGACCAGGCCCTGATCTGCTCGGTGGTCGGCGACGCCGCCGCCGTCGAGCGCGGACTGGCCGCCTTCCTGGCCCGCACCGGCGCCGACGAGATCATGGTCACCGCCCAGATCCACGACCACCCCGCCCGCCTGCGCTCATTCGAGATCGCCGGGCGAGCCCATGCCAGGATCGCCGCTTCCGCGGGCGCCTTTTCGCCGGTGGTCGGATCTTGAAGAGCATCCGCCAAGTGTTGGCCGCGGCCGCCTGTCTCGCGGCCCTGTCCCTCTGCGTGGCCTTCGCCGTCCACTCCCGCCCGGCCCGGGCCGGCGATCCCAGCGCCCTTTGGCATGTGGTGCACGACCTCTGCGTCACCGACATGAGGGCCAGCGGCCTGCCGGCGCCCTGCGCCAAGGTCGATCTGGCCGGTGGCTATGCGGTGCTCAAGGACATCCGCGGCCGGACCCAGCTGCTGCTCATTCCCACCGCCCGCGTGTCGGGCATCGACAGCCCGCTGATCCTCGCCGCCAATTCGCCGAACTACTGGCGGGCCGCCTGGGAGGCCGTCGCGATCTTCGAGAAGCGCGCGCGCCGGGATGTCCCGCGCGACGACATCGCCCTGGCGATCAACTCGATCTACGGCCGCAGCCAGGACCAGCTCCACATCCACATCGACTGTGTCCGGCGCGAGGTTCGCGACACCCTGCGCGCCAACCTCGCGGGAATCGGGCCGAGGTGGGCCAGGCTGGATGTCAATCTCGCCGGCCAGCGCTACCGCGCCATGCGGCTGGATGGCCCCGATCTCGGCGCGCGCGACCCGTTCAAGCTTCTGGCGCGGGGCGATCCGGCGGCCAGGGCGGACATGGGCCTGGAAACCCTGGCCGTGGTCGGCGCCACCTTCGAGGGCAAGACTCCCGGCTATATCCTGCTGGCCGGTCGCGCCGACCCGGCCGGACGCGATCTGGGGTCCGGCGAGGATCTCCTCGATCACGATTGCGCGGTCCTCGCGCGGTGAGCTTGACGCCGCCCCGGAGCGAACCCGCGCCGGGCCGCTCCGGGGCAAGCGCCCTGGAATCCTAGAACTTGTAGTTCACGCCCACGCGCATGACGTTGGCGTTGGCCCTCTCCTGGACCGAAGCCCCGTAAATGTCGGCCCCGGGAACGCTGAACCGGGTCGCATCGCTGGCCAGCGCCGTCCTGCCAAGATCGACGTAGAGATATTCGGCGCGGAACGAGAGGTGTCGGGTCAGGGCGTAGTCGGCCCCGGCCCCGGCGGTCCAGCCGGTCTGCGTGGACCTGGCGGACTCGAAGCTGGAACCGGGCGAGGTCGCCGCGTCCGTTCTGACCCCGCCGTAGGCGAAGCCGCCGGTGAGGTAGGGCACGAAGCGTCCGCCGAACATCGCCTCGCCCACCCGGGCGCGGACCGTGCCGAGATAGTCGATCCGCGAGCGGAGGGCGTCGGAGGTGGCGTCGCCCAGGCTGTCGAGGCTGGAATAGCTGCTCCGGCCCTGGATGCGCGAGGCGCCGAGGTCGGTCTCGGCGCCCAGGACGATCCCGTTCGGCATCTCGAAATTGTAGCCGATCTGGCCGCCGCCGAGCACGCCACTGGATGACTGGCGCAGTCCGCCGGCGACGGGATTCTTGCCGGCGATGTCGGCCGTCCCGGAGAACGGGTATCTGAAGTCGCCCCCGCCATAGCCGAGGTTCACGCCGACGTAAGGCCCGGTCCAGTCGTAGGTTTCCGGCGCCGACTGGGCGAGAGCGGGGGCGGCGAGGGCGGCGGCGATCGCCGAGCCGATGAGTAGGCTACGCAACATTTTTTTCATCTCCGTTAAGCGGCGCTCGCGACATGCGAAACGCCCAAGGCTCACCCGCCCCGTGGAAACCGGATGTCACTCCGGAGCGGGGTTGCTAATGTGATACAATGATATGGACAACGTCTTGGTGGTCGGCGTGCGCTGTATCGGTCCAATTGCCAGCCGCGTGTTGTATAAACGGCACGACCAGTCGATCGATGTTGGGTGATACGTTAGCAATGATGTTTGAATTAAGTCTCAAGAATGGCCGATATGCCCGGATGGTTGCTCTCATGTCTACAATAAGACAATTATGACGACTTTCTGTCTTCTGGTTCCGGTTTGAACCGTTCACGCGTGACCCGGCCCGGTCGAAGCCGCTTCGCCGGCCGGCGCCCTTGGCGTCCTGGCGTCTTGGTGCTCAATTGAGCCGGCGCGTGCATTCCCGCGCCGCCGAGGAATCGTTCACGAAATGCTCACGCGTCTCCTGCTCTTCCTCGCCGTCGGTGTCGCGCTCGTCTCGCCGGCCTGCGCGCTCGAGCTGGAGCGGGTCGTCCTCGTTCAGCGCCACGGTGTGCGTCCGCCCACCTCCAGCAATGCGGACCTCGCCAGATACGCCGCCGCGCCATGGCCGGCCTGGCCCGTTCCGCCGGGCGAGCTGACGCCCCACGGCGAGGCCACCGTGCGCCTGATGGGAGAGAGTCTCCTGGCCGTCTACCGGGCGAAGGGTCTATTGCCGTCGGCCGGTTGCCCCGCGGCGGGGGAGGTGGTGGTGTGGGCCGACGGGACCGATCAGCGCACGCGCCGCTCCGGCGAGGTGCTCGCCGCCGCCCTGGCGCCGGGATGCGGCGTGAAGGTCGGCTGGGCGCCGTCGGAACCGCGCGATCCGATCTTCGGCGGATCGGACGAGGCCGCCTGCCGGATCGATGGGGAGAAGGGCCGCGCCGCGATCCTGCGGGCCGCCGGCCCCGGAGGCCTCGAGACGCCCGCCAGCCGCGCCGCCCTGGCGCGGCTGCAGACCATCCTCGCACCCACGGCCTGCGACGGCGGGGCCGGGATGTGCTTTTCCGGCCCGGACACGGTCGTCGCCGGCCCGAAGGGACCCAAGGCCCGGGGGCCGATGTTCACCGCCTCCAGCCTCGCCGAGGATCTGCTGCTGGAATACGCCCAAGGCATGCCCGCCGCCGACGTCGGCTGGGGCCGCGCGGCCTCGGCGGCGGAGATCGCCGAGGTCATGGCGGTCCATGAGCGGGCCACCGATCTGATGCGTCGCAACCGCTATTTCACCGCCCGCGCCGGCGCGCCGATGGCCCGGTTGGTCCTCGCCGCTCTGAGCGGCGAAGCGGGACCGCACAGCGGCGAGGCGGTCCGACTTCTCGCCCTGGCCGGCCACGACACCAACCTCTCCCTGATGGCCGGCGTCTTCGGCCTCGACTGGACCCTGGCCGGAGAGCCCGATGCCACCGCGCCGGCCACGGCGCTGGCCTTCGAGCTGTGGTCCGACAAGGGCGCCCTCTTCGTGCGGCCGGTGATCTACTGGGAAACCCTGGAGCAGCTTCGCGCTCTGACGCCCGCGCGGGCGGCGAGCCAGCCTCTGCGTTTCGCGGACTGCGCCTCCGGGCCGCTCGGGACGTGCCCCCTGCGGACCCTCCGCCGGCATGTCGAAGCGCTGATACCGCCGGGCTGCGGGGCCGGGGAGATATCGTCATGGCCGGGCGTCGGTCCCGGCCACCCATGAATGCAGTCGGCGGTTTGGCCGCCGCGACCTCATGCGTCGCTCAAACAGGCGGGAGCCACGAAATGCTAAGACGGCTACTCACGACGATTCTTGTCGCCGGACTGGTTTCGGTCATGGCGATCCCGGCCACGGCTCACCAGTACACGGTGGGCTCGCTGAAGATCGGCCACCCCTGGAGTCTTCCCACGCCCCCCGGCGCACCCACCGCCGCCGGCTATCTGACCATCACCAACGTCGGGGCCGCGCCGGATCGTTTTCTCGGCGGCGAGACGCCCCTGGCGGTCAGGTTCGAAATTCACCGCATGACCATGGACGGCGGGATCATGCGCATGCGCCCGATCGTCGGGGGGCTGCCGGTCGAGCCTGGAAAGACGCTCAGATTCGATCCGTCCGGGTATCACCTGATGCTGATCGGGCTGAAGCGTCCGCTCAAGGTCGGCGACGACATCCCCGCGACGCTGCGTTTCGCCAGGGCTGGCGGGGTGAAGGTCGAGTTCCATGTCCAGGCGCGGGCGCCAAAGGGCGGGGCCGACGCGATGGACATGCGGTGACCGATCGGGGCGGAGAGGCCTGGCGCCGCCCCGGTTTGCGCCATCGGACACGGCCCCCCGAAACGCCGCCATCGCCGTTGCCTTTCGGCGTTCGAGGTCTAGACTGGCCGGACGGGACGACTTGGAACGGAACATAGTCGATGCGAAATCTCATCCTCGGCGTCGCCGTGGCCATGTCCCTGTTGGCGGCCGGCGTGGCCAGGGCCGAAGCCCCTCCCCAGCTGATCTTCGGAGTCGATAGGGTCGGCGAGGCGCCGCTTCTCGTGCCCGTGCAGTACATCTATCTCGGACACAACTATTGCTGGTACGACGGCGGCTGGCGCGGCCCTGGCTTCTACTGGTGCGGCTACGCCTGGCGGCGCGGCTTTGGTTGGGGCGGCGGCTACGGCTGGCGCGGCTGGCATGGCGGCCATGGCCGGCACGGCGGCGGCCATGGCGGCGGATACCGCGGCGGCGGTGGCCACGGTGGTGGTCACGGCGGAGGTGGGGGCGGACACCACCATTGAATGATCGGGACGGGTCCTTCGGCCCATCTCCCTTTTCTCAATTCCAAGGAAGGTCTGACTGAATGCCGACGCCTGTTTCCAAGCCGAACGAACCGAAAGGTCGCGGCGCGCGCCTTGCCGGATTGCTGGTGGCCGCGGTCGCCGCGGCGGCGATCAGCGGATGTGGCCGGAGGGACCATGATCACGATCAGTCCCAGGCCGCGGTCGCGGCCCCGGCGGCGCCCGTGGCGGCGGCGCCGGCGACCATCGAGCGCACCACCGTGATCGTCCGCGACCGGCCGGACCATCCGCGCTTCGACGCCCGCCGCCCCGATTCGGGTGCGCAACCGCGCCGGGACGGGCCACCGCCTCCGCCCGACCGTCGGGACGATCACCACCCTTAAGGCCGCCCGCGCGGGATTCGATCTCGAAGGCCTGCCTCGGATCGCGCCGATGAACCTGAAGCGCTTCCGCGACCGCTATCGCGAGGTCGCCCTCAGCGTCATCCTCGCTCTGCAGGCGACGATCATGTTCGTCGTCAGCCCGCTGGCCGGGGCGGGCCTGATCACCGGCGGGACCATCGAGGGCCTGCGTTTCGCTATGGCCGCCACCGCCATCCTGGTGGTCAGCCGCAACCGCCTGGTCGGGGCCTGCGTGGGGGCGACCTTCGCCGTCTCCCTGGCCTGCACGATCTTCCTCAAGAGCGGCGTCGCCGGCCAGGCGACTTATCTCACCAATATCGTCATCACCATCGCCTTCGATCTGGCCGTGGCCTGGACCGTCGCCCACGCCGCCTTCGGGCCGGGCAGGATCACCGTCCACCGGATCATGGGGGCGATCATCCTCTACCTCTACATCGGTCTGATCTTCGCCAGCGCCTACCGCCTGGCGGCGGCGACCCTGCACGAAACCGTCTCGCCAGGCGCCGGCGAAGACGGCGAATGACCGAGCGGTTTCGGATTACCGATTATTCATCACCAGCTACCTTGCATAACCCGGTATCTGGCTATAGATGTCGTTCTCGGATTCGAGAGGAGCGGTCGGCGTGGTCGAGGCGGTGCAGGTTCAGCTGAAGAAGGGGGTGCTGGAACTCTGCGTCCTCGCCTTGCTGTCGCGGGCCGACGCCTACGGCTACGAGATCGCCAGCCGTCTGGCCGGGGGCGTCGAGATGGGGGAGGGGACCATCTATCCGCTGATGAGGCGGATGCAGGCCGACCGGCTGGTCGATACCTATCTCGTCGAAAGCGCTTCGGGGCCATCGCGCAAATACTATCGGATGACGCCCACCGGGGCGGCGCGCTTCGAGGCTCAGAAATCCGAATGGACCGCCTTTTCGTCGGCGGTGAACGCCATTCTGGGAGGCGCCCAATGAACCGTCAGGACTTCATCACCCGGCTGCGCGCCGGTCTGCGGGGGCTTCCCCCGCCGGCCATCGCCGAAGCCGTCGCCGACTACGAGGCCCACTTCGCCGAGGCCCGCGCCGCCGGGCGCGGCGAGGACGAGGTGGCCGCCGCCCTGGGGGATCCCGACCGCCTGGCCCGGGAACTCCGCGCCGAGGCCGGCCTCAAGCGCTGGGAGGCCGAGCGCAACCCCTCGGCCGCCGCCAGCGCCGTCTTCGCCGTGCTGGGTCTGGGGGCCATCGACATTCTCATCCTGCTGCCGATTCTTCTGTGGATCGGCGGAACCCTGCTGGCCCTGTTCATCGCCGCTGTCGCCGGCTTCGGGGTCGGCGCGGTGATGATGGTCGCCGGACCCTTCGCGGTCCACGCCGCTCCGGTCGCCGCCCTGATCCTGGCCGGCCTCGGCCTGATGGCCGGCGCCGCCAGCCTCGGCGCCGTGGCCGCCATCGGCGCGATCGGTTTCACCAACGCCCTGGTCTGGTACGGCCGCCTTCATCTGCGCCTGCTGCGGCCGGCCCTCGAACCCGCCGCCTTCGCGCCTGGGGAGATCACCGCATGATCCGCACCTTAGCCATCATCGCCCTGGTCGGCTTCGTACTCTCGGTGACCTGCCTGGCCAGCGCCTTCGCCATTGCCGGCGGGCCGTTCTCCATCGACGACGGCTGGCGCTTCCACCGCGGCGCCTGGTCCCAGGACCGCTCCGATCCGCCGGGCACGCCCGCCCGGATCTGACGGGCCGGAAAGCGTAGGCGCGCTTGCCGGGGAACTACCGCGCCGCCGTCGCCCCCGGCGCGTCCAACCCTCCGCCCAGGGCGGTGTAGAGCGTGACCAGA
The DNA here is from genome assembly GCA_035648435.1 of Caulobacteraceae bacterium. Classification (GTDB taxonomy): domain Bacteria; phylum Pseudomonadota; class Alphaproteobacteria; order Caulobacterales; family Caulobacteraceae; genus Acaudatibacter. The sequence goes on along the minus strand of DASRLN010000102.1, from coordinate 628 downwards.
TTGGTCGCGCGGGCCAGTTTGGCGGCCACCAGGGTCTGCCGGGCGGCGTAGAGGGTGCGCTCGGCGATCAGGGCGTTGAGCCAGGTGTCGGCGCCGCGTTCGTAGCGGGCGTTGGAGAGGCGGTAGGCCTCAGCCGCCGCGTCGGTCAGGGCCTGCTGGGCGGCCACCTGCTCGCCGATGGCGCCGCGCAGGGCCAGGGCGTCGGCCACTTCGCGGAAGGCGGTCTGGATGGCTTTCTCGTATTGCGCGAGGCTGACATCGCGCTGCGCCCTGGCGTAGGCGAGGGCGCCCCGGTTGGCGCCGCCGTCGAAGATCGTCTGACTGATCGTCGGCGCGAAGCTCCAGGTTTCCGCCGCTCCCTTGAACAGGGTCGAGAGCGCCAGGCTGGTGAGGCCGCCCGAACCGGTGAGCTGGATGCTTGGGAAGAACGCCGCCCGCGCCGCGCCGATGTTGGCGTTGGCGGCGCGCAGCTGATCCTCCGCCTGGAGCACGTCCGGGCGCCGCAGCAGCACGCTGGAACTCACCGCGCCGGGCAGGCGATCCAGCACCACCACCTGGCCGTCGATGCCGGCCGGCAGCAGATCTTCGGCCACGGGCGCGCCGACGACCAGATCCAGGGCGTTCCTGT
>DASRLN010000101.1:0-5344 GCA_035648435.1 Caulobacteraceae bacterium | reverse complement strand
CGCGCTCACTCCTCATCCGCGTCGACCCGAGCGGCCGGGCGGGGGTCGCCATCGGTTCGGCCGAGAGCTTGGCCACGCTCCTCGGCGACGTGTCCCTCGAAGAGACCACCGTCGCCTTGGACGCCGGCTTTCTGGGCGTCGCGGCGGCCGGCTGGCTGGCCGCCGCCGCCAAGGCCTCGCCCTCCGCCCGCCTCGCCTTCCATCTCGACCCCCTTTCGGCCTTCGCCGAGACAGGCGCCAGTCCCGGTCCGATCGAGGCTCACCTGATCGCCGGCGCCGGACTCGCCACGCGGCTCGCCGAGACCCACCCCGCCGCGCGCTTCTGCCTTGCCTCGGGCCGCGCGGTCCATGAGGCGGGTGGCGGCGAAGCCTGGGAACTGGCGGTGATGGCGGCGGCGGCGGTCGCCTGGGCCAAGGCCCTGGTCGGCGCCGGCCTTTCGATGCAGGCCGCTTTCTCCCGCGTCACCCTCGGCCTGGCGGCCGACGGCGACGTCCTCGTCACCCTGGCCAAGTTTCGCGCCGCGCGCGCCCTATGGGCGCGGATCACCCGGGCCTGCGGCGTCGAGGCCATCGCTTCCCTGGAGGCGCGGACGTCATCGCGCATGCTGGCGGGAGGCGATCCGTGGACCAATCTCGTCCGCCTGACCGCGGCCGGTTTCGGGGCCGCCGCCGGGGGCGCCGACGCCATCATCCCGGGCGCCTTCACCGACGCGCTCGGCCGGGCGACGCCGTTCGCCCGTCGCCTGGCGCGCAACACTCAGCTGATCCTGATGGAAGAGGCCCACATCGGCGCGGCGATCGACCCGGCCGGCGGGGCCTGGGCCTTCGAGGCGCTGACCGACGACCTCGCCGGCCGGGCGTGGGAAGCATTCCGGATGATCGAGGCGGCCGGCGGGCTGGTTGAGGCCTTGCGCGGCGGGCTGATCGCCCGGGAGGTCGAGGCGGCCCGAGGGGCGATCGCGGCGCGTCTGGCCTCGGGCGAAACCAGGATCGTGGGCGTCACCCACTTCCGCCATGCCCTCGACCGCATCCCCGACGTCGAGACGACGCCGGTCGAGCCCGTCCCCGCGCCCAGCCCGCCACTGCCCGGCCCCGACAGCCATTGCCCGGCCTTGACCCCGATCCGGCTGGAGGGGCTGGCGGCATGACCGGTTTCCCCGACTTCGCCACCCTGACGCTCGGCCAGAGCCCGGCGGCGCCCGGCGCGCCGGTCGGCGACCCGTGGCTCACGCCGGAGCAGATCGCCGTGCGTGGCGCCTATGGCCCGGCCGACATCGACGGGCTTGATTTCCTCGGCGGCTTGCCCGGCTTCGCGCCGTTCGTGCGCGGGCCGTATCCGACCATGTACCGGACCAATCCCTGGACCATCCGCCAGTATGCCGGCTTCTCCACGGCCGAGGATTCCAACGCCTTCTACCGCCGCAACCTGGCGGCCGGGCAGCGCGGCCTGTCGGTGGCCTTCGACCTGGCCACCCACCGGGGCTACGATTCGGACCACCCCCGGGTTCGCGGCGACGTCGGCATGGCCGGGGTGGCGATCGATTCGATCCTCGACATGCGGACGCTGTTTACCGGCATTCCGCTGGAGACGATGAGCGTGTCGATGACCATGAACGGCGCGGTGCTGCCGATCCTGGCCCTCTATATCGTCGCCGGCGAAGAACAGGGCGTCCCCCACGCCGCATTGTCGGGCACGATCCAGAACGATGTGCTCAAGGAATTCATGGTCCGCAATACCTACATCTATCCGCCGGCGCCCTCGATGCGCATCGTCTCGGACATCTTCGCCTATACCGCCCGCGAGATGCCCAAGTTCAACAGTATCTCGATCAGCGGCTATCACATGCAGGAGGCCGGCGCCTCCCTCGACCTGGAGCTTGGCTACACCCTGGCCGACGGCATCGACTATGTCCGCGCCGGCATCGCCGCCGGCATGAGCGTCGATGACTTCGCCCCGCGCCTGTCGTTCTTCTGGAACGCCGGCATGAACTACTTCATGGAGGTCGCCAAGCAGCGCGCCGCGCGCCTGTTGTGGGCGCGACTGATGCGGGACCACTTCGATCCCAAGGACCCCCGCTCCCTGTCCTTGCGCGCCCACACCCAGACCAGCGGCTGGTCCCTGGCCGCCCAGGACGTGTTCAACAACGTCGCCCGCACGACCATCGAGGCGATGGCGGCGGTGGCCGGCCAGACCCAGAGCCTGCACACCAATTCCCTGGACGAGGCCCTGGCCCTGCCGACCGACTTCTCCGCCCGCATCGCGCGCAACACCCAGCTGTTCCTGCAGGTCGAAAGCGGCCTGACGCGGATCATCGATCCCTGGGGCGGCTCGTATTTCGTCGAGCGGCTGACCCACGATCTGGCCGCCCGGGCGATGGCCCACATCGCCGAGGTCGAGGCGCTGGGCGGCATGGCGGTGGCGATCGGCGAGGGACTCCCGAAGCGGCGCATCGAGGAAGCGGCGGCCCGAACGCAGGGGCGCATCGACAGCGGCCGGCAGATCGTGGTCGGCGTCAACCGCTATCGTTCCGACACGCCGGACGACGTCCCGATCCTCACCGTCGATAATTCCGCCGTCCTGGCCAATCAGCTGGAGAAGCTCAAGACCCTGAAGGCCGGCCGCGACGGCGCGGCGGTGGCGGCGGCGCTCAGCGCCCTGGAGGCCGGCGCGCGCGGCAAGGCCAATCTGCTCGAACTGTCGGTGGCCGCGGCGCGGGCCAAGGCGACGGTGGGGGAGATCAGCCTGGCGCTTGAGCGCGCCTTCGGCCGCCACCAGGCCAGGCCCGAGGTGGTCAGCGGCGTCTACGCCGCCGAGGTCGGACCGGCGCCGAGCGCGCGGCGGGCCCGCGCGATGATCGCCGCCTTCGCCGAGGCCGATGGCCGCGCGCCGGCGATCCTGGTGGCCAAGATGGGCCAGGACGGCCACGACCGCGGCCAGAAGGTGATCGCCACCGGGTTCGACGACCTCGGCTTTTCCGTCGATGTCGGCCCGCTGTTCGCGACACCGGCCGAGACCGCGCGGGAGGCGGCGGAGCGCAACGTCCATGTGGTCGGCGCCAGTTCGCTGGCCGCCGGCCATCTGACCCTGATCCCTGAGCTGAAGGCCGAACTGGAAAGGCTCGGCCGGCCCGACATCATGATCGTCGTCGGCGGGGTGATCCCCAAGGGCGACTTCGAGACCCTGAAGGCCGCCGGCGCCCGACTGATCTTTCCGCCCGGCACGGTGATCGCCGACGCCGCCGCCGCGATCCTCGACGAACTCAACCGCGACCTGGGCTATTCCCAGGAGGGTGACGTTGGGTAAGTAAACTCGTCCACGAACCTCACGAACTTCACGAACAAGAGCTATCCGCAGATTACGCAGATGAAGGCACAGATGAGAATTTTAGTGCTTCGCGCGAAGCGCAATTCTTCATTCCGTTTTGCATCTGCGAACATCTGCGACATCTGCGGACAATCTCGCCTCGTTCGTGGGGTTCGTGAGGTTCGTGGTTCATTCCTGAACGAAAAGGATCAGGCCTATCAAGGCCTTTCCGGCGCCTGTTCCTCGATGTCGACGTCGAAGGTTTCGAGGAAGCGGGAGACCAGCATGTAGTAGCCGATGGTGATGGTCAGCTCCTGCAGCGCCTTGTAGCCGAGGCGCCTCTCGAGCGGTTCGAAGGTGGCGTCGGAGGCGCGGACGTTGGCGACCACGTCGTCGGTGAAGACCATCACCTCGCGCTGGGCATCGTCGATAGCGGCGGCGGCCGGACCTTCGCGTATCGCCGCGACGATAGCCTCGGACATCCCCAGGCGCCGGGCGATCCGCTCGTGCTGGAAGACCTCATAGGTCGCGCCGCTGAGCACGCCCACCCGGATGATGGCGATCTCGCGCAGGATCGGATCGAGGCTGGAGAAGTTGAGGATCTGGGTTCCCAGCCGGGTGAAACCATCGATGAGTTCGCCCGAATGGCCCATCATCCGGAAGATGTTCAGGGCGGGGAGTTTCTCGTAGGCCGCCGCCGCCCGGCCGGTGGCGAGGGACGTGTCGAAATAGGGGATACGGGCCATGGCGTCCTCGCGCGACATGGAGCGTCGCGCGAGGACCCTAGCAAGCGATCGGCCTTGGTTCTAGGCGGCGGCCATCCGTTTGGCCTGGGCGACCCAGGCGTCGCGCACCGCGCGGCCCTTGAGACTGAGGGCGGTGTCGATCTCGGCCAGATCCGCCGCCGTCCACTTGGCCAATTGGGCGAAGCGCACGACGCCGCGCGCGGCCAGGGCGTCGGCGAGCTTGGGACCGATGCCGACCAGGCGGGTGAGATCGTCGGACTCCAGGACCGGTTCGGGCTCGGGCTCGGCCTTCGGCTTGGCCACGAGCTTCGGGGCGGGCTCGGGCGCGGGTTCAGGCTCGGCCGGGGGCGCGACGGTTTCGGCGACGATGGCCTTCGCCGCTTCCGCCGTCCGCGCGGCGACGGCGCTCGCCGGCGCCTCGACACTCAGGGCCTCGAGATTCACCGCCCGGGTCCAGCGGGTCATCCACCACCAGGTCACCCCGACGCTGGCGGCGGCGCCGAAGGCCAGCCACAGGGGGGACGCCACGCCGACCGGCAGGCTCATCGCCTTTTCGGCGCGCTCGCGCGAGGCGGCGGCGCCCACATAGTCCGACCACCAGGTCATGATAACGATCTCCTCGTCTCAGGGTTTTTGGCCAGTTCGGCCATGTTGCGTCGCAGCATGATATACCGAAGAATGCTCGCACATGCAACAATCCAGCCCGACCTCAGAGGCGGGACGTCCGGCCCGTCGCTCCGGCCTCGCCCAGCGCCCGCGCGATCCACGCCGCGGCCTCGGCGGCGGGCGCCTCGATCCCCTCGGGCGGATTGATCACCATGAGCGCGCAGCCGTTCAGCGCGGTCGGATCATCGAGCGGTCGCAAGCGGACTTCGGTCAGCAGAATCGGCGCGGCGCCGGCGGCGTCCCGGAGGCGAACCAGGAGGGCGTCGAAACTGGCCAGATCCTTGATCGGCGCCCAGATGGCGATCACCGCGCCGCGGTTGCGGCCAAGCAGATCGGCGCAGAGCGCCGGCGCTCGCGCCCCATCGTCGCGCTTCTCGTAGGGCGGGTCGATGAGCACCAGCAGCCGCATCGCCGCCGCCGGCGCCCGGGCCGGCGCCGTCCGCCAGCCGTCGGCGTTCAGCGCCTCGATTCCGGCCCGCCGGGCCAGGGCGCGGGCGAGGGCGGCATGGTCGTCGGCGCGCAGCTCGCAGGCGATCAGCCGATCGCCGGGCCGCAGGGCGCCGGCAATGATCAGCGGCGATCCCGGGTAGCGGCGAAGCCCGCCGCCGCCGTTCACCGCCGCCACCGC
>DASRLN010000100.1:0-5098 GCA_035648435.1 Caulobacteraceae bacterium | reverse complement strand
CGACTGGATAGCCCCCGACCACGACCTGCGCCTGGAGGGGCGTGGGGTGCGGCTGCGGCCGCACCGGAGTTCGGATTTTCCCGAATGGGCGCGGCTGCGCGCCGTCTCGCGGCGGTTCCTGCAGCCGTGGGAGCCGACCTGGCCGGCCGACGATCTGAGCCGCGCCGCCTGGCGCCGGCGGCTGGCGGCCTATGTCCACGACATCGAGCGCGGCGTCGCCTTTCCGTTCCTCGTCTTCCGCCAGGCCGACGGGATGATGGTCGGCGGCATCACCCTCTCCAATGTCCGCCGCGGCGTCGCCCAGATGGGCTCCCTGGGCTACTGGGTGGGCGAGCCCTTCGCCCGCCGTGGCCACACCGTCGCCGCCGTCGAGACCGTCAGCCGCTTCGCCTTCGATCGCCTCGGCCTGCACCGGCTCGAGGCCGCCTGCCTCCCGGACAACCACGGATCGCGCGCGGTGCTCCTCAAGGCCGGATTCGCCGAGGAGGGAATGGCTCCGGCTTATCTGAGAATTAACGGTATTTGGCGAGATCATCTCCTGTTCGGCCTGATCTCACCGCGTTCCGCGGGCGAGCGGCGACACGGGGACGCTCTGGACTGACCCGGGGCGAAGCGCCAATGGCGATGACGCCGGCTCGCGTTTGGGATGCGGCGGCGGTTCTCGAGGCGCTGGGCGGCTCGGAAGTGGCCTTGTGGCTGTGGGAGCCCGGCGACGACCGCCTGCGCCTGACCGGCGCCCTGGGGGTCCTGGGCCTGTCGGCGCTGGGCGCGGAATGCTCCTCGGCCGAGATCATGGCCCTGGCCCTGCCCGAGGACCGCCATGGCGTCGATGACCTGCTCACCCCCAGGGACCCCGGGACCAAGGTCGCCGCCCAGTTCCGCGCCCGGGGGTCGGCCGCCTGCGTGTGGCGCGGCGAATGGCTGGAGGAGGGCGTCCGCGCCGCCGGCGTGGTCGCGCCCGCCGCCCGCTTCGCCGAGACTCCCTACGACGCCCTCACCGGCATCCTCGATCGCCGCGGCTTCCTCGCCCGCGCCGCCGAGCGCCTCGCCGTGGCCGGAACCGACGACGTCCTCATCGTCGCCAACGTCAACCGCTTCCGCCGCCTCAACGAGGCTCTCGGCCACGAGCGCGGCGATCTGGTCCTGGCCGCCCTCAGCGCCCGGCTGTCGGCGGCCTTCCCGCCAGAAGCGGCCATGGGTCGGGTCGGCGACGACGAATTCGCGGTCATGACCACGGCCGACGAAACCGCCTCCATGGCCCTTCTCCGCGCCGCCCTCGAGCAGCCCCTCCGCGTCGCCGGCTTCGACATCTTCCCGACCCTCTCGATCGGCGCGGCCCGGGTGCGCGGCGGGCGCGGCGCCCCCTCGGCGAGCGAACTTCTCAACCGGGCCGTGGAGGCGGCCCGCACCAGCGGCGGCGGCGGCGTCGCCGAGCCGCGCGCCCGCACCGCCTCGATCGGCGCCCTGGGCATGTCGCGCCTGGAACTGGAGTCCGACCTCCACGGGGCCATCGAGCGCGGCGAGATCGAACCCTTCTTTCAGCCGGTGGTGCGCCTGGCCACCGGCGAGCTGTCGGGATTCGAGGCCCTGGCCCGCTGGCGCCATCGCCGCCGCGGCCTGCTCGGCCCGGAATCCTTCCTCGGCCTGATGGGCGAACTGGGCCTGATGCCGACCCTGGGCGCCCACCTGATGCGCGCCGCCGCCCTGCAGCTGGCCTCGTGGCGCAACACCCACCCGGCCATGGCCGGCCTCACCGTCAGCGTCAACGTCTCCACCGTCGAGATCGACCGCGCCGGGCTGATCGACGAGGTCGAGGCCCTGGTCCGCCACTGCGGCCTTCCCGCCGGGGCCCTGAAGCTGGAGATCACCGAGAGCGACATCATGCACAACCCCGACGCCGCCGCCGGGATCCTGCACGCCCTGCGGGCCGCTGGCGCGGGCCTTGCCCTCGACGATTTCGGGACCGGCTTCTCCTCGCTGTCGTACCTGACCCGCCTGCCCTTCGACACCCTCAAGATCGACCGCTACTTCGTGCGCACCATGGCCGCCAACGAGGGCTCGACCAAGATCGTCCGCTCGGTCGTCGATCTCGGCCGAGCTCTCTCCCTCGAGGTCGTCGCCGAGGGCGTCGAGAACGCGGTGATGGCGGCGCGGGTCATGGAGCTCGGCTGCGACTACGGCCAGGGCTTCGGCTACGCCCCCGCGCTGTCGGCGGCCGAGGCCGAAGTCTACCTCAACGAAAGCTACGCCGACGGCGTCGCCCCCCTCAAAGCCACCAGCTGAGACGCCAATGGCGACTTGATCGCGATGCCCTCTGACGCCGACGCGCCCTACGCCCGCCCCGCCTGGGCCGACAGATGTTCGGCGGAAACCCCGATCTTGGCCAGGGCCCGCGACCACTTGTGCTCGTGGTCCTCGTCGAACAGCAGGGCGAGGTCGGCATCGCAGGTCAGCCACACGCTCTCGCGGATCTCGTGTTCCAGCTGCCCGGCCCCCCAGCCGGCGTAGCCAAGCGCCATCACCGCGCGCCGGGGGTGCTCCTGTTTGCCGGCGATCGCCTCGAGCACCTCGCGGGTCGCGGTCAGCATCACCCCGCCGGCCACCGGACTGGACTGCGGGCAGCGATAGTCGTCGGTGTGCAGCACGAAGCCCCGTTCCGGTTCCACCGGTCCGCCCATCAGCACCAGGTCGGCGCCCGCCTCGCCGGCCGGCTTGACCCCCAGCTTGCCCAGCAGGTGAGCCACGGTCAGGCCCTCCACCGGACGGTTGACGCTGAGGCCCATGGCGTGGTCGTCGTCGTGGGCGCAGACCAGGATCACCGCCCGCTCGAAGCGGGGGTCCTCTATCCCCGGCATCGCCACCAGCAGGCGTCCGCCCAGATAGGCATCCGAGGATTGCGGCATGATCCCATGATCGTCACTCCGGGCGGTGGTTTCAAGTCCGCGCGGCGCGCCCGGCCTTGGCGGCGGGACCCCGCGCCTCTATCTGCGTCTCTCCCCCCTTTCGGAGACAGACGCCCATGACCATCAAAGTCGGCGACACCGTTCCCAGCGCCACCTTTACCACCATCGGCCCCGACGGCCCCGGACCGCTGACCACCGATCAGCTGTTCAAGGGCAAGACCGTCGCTTTCTTCGCCGTTCCCGGGGCCTTCACCCCGACCTGCTCGGTCAGGCACCTGCCCGGCTTCAAGGCCCACGCCGCCGACCTCAAGGCCAAGGGCGTCGACACCATCGCCTGCGTCTCGGTCAACGACGCCTTCGTGATGAAGGCCTGGGGCGATGACCAGAACGTCGGCGGCGACATCGTCATGCTCGCCGACGGCAACGGCGAGTTCACCCGCGCCCTCGGCCTGGAAATGGACGCCGCCCGCTTCGGCATGGGCCGGCGCTCGCAGCGCTATTCCCTCATCGCCCGCGACGGCGTGGTCAAGGAACTCAACGTCGAACAGGGCGGCGAGTTCAAAGTCTCCTCGGCCGAGTACATGCTGGCGCGGCTGTAGCTGAGAGGCCGTCCGCCGCCGCCGGCGCTCGCGAAATGGGGACACGAACGAGTTCGCCGAGAAAGAGGCGAATTCGATCATGTCCCCATTTCCCCCCTACCCCCCCAGCGACTCCGGTGTCGCCCGGAAGAGATCCACCGACCCCTGGGTCACCGCCTGGGCCAGGCCCGGCGCCTGGGCCAATATCTGCTCGGCGAACACCCGGGCCAGGCCGATCCGGGTGCGCCAGTAGTCGGTGGGGCCGTCGCCGTCGGCCAGGTGGCGGGCGGCGGCCAGGGCCTGTTTGCCCAGCATCCAGCCGCCGACCACGTCGCCCAGCAGCTTCAGGTACGGCGTCGCCCCGGCCAGGGCGTCGGGCTGGGCGTGGCCGCGGCGCTCGATCAGCCAGCCGGTGGCGGCCTGGACGGCGGCGAGCCCGGCCTCCAGTTCCGCCCCGATGGTGTGCAGCCAGGCGTCGTCGGCGCTCTTCAGGGCCGCGGCGGTGGGGAAGATGTCGGCCACCAGCTCGCGCACCGCGGCGCCCTTGCCCAACGCCAGCTTGCGGCCCATCAGGTCGATGGCCTGGATGCCGTTGGTCCCCTCGTAGATCGGCAGGATGCGGGCGTCGCGATAGTGCTGCGCCGCCCCGGTCTCCTCGATGAAGCCCATGCCGCCGTGGATCTGCAGGCCCATGGAGGCGACCTCCACGGCCATGTCGGTGGACCAGGCCTTGGCGATCGGGGTCAGCAGCTCCTCGCGCAGGCGGGCGGCGTCGCGATCGACCGGGTTGCCCGACACCCGCGCCAGATCCGCGGCCACGGCGGTGGAAAGGCAGATCGCCCGGGCGGCCTCGATCCGCGCCTTCATCAGCATCAGAGTGCGGCGCACGTCGGGATGGTCGAAGATCCGGCTCGGCAGCGAACCGGTCCACGCCGAGCGGCCCTGCTTGCGCTCCAGCGAATAGGCCAGGGCCTGCTGGAACGCCCGCTCGGCGATTCCCACCCCCTGGACGCCGACCTGCAGCCGCGCGGCGTTCATCATCACGAACATCGCCGCCAGGCCCTGGTTGGGCGCGGCGATGAGCTCGGCCCTGGCCCCCTCGAACAGCATCACGCAGGTCGGCGAGGCGTGGACCCCCAGCTTGTGCTCGATGCTGGCCGGCCGCAGCGCGTTGGCCGCCCCCAGCGTCCCGTCCTCGCCGACCAGCCGTTTCGAGGTCAGGAACAGGGAGAGGCCCCGCGAGCCCGGCGGCGCGTCGGGCAGCCGCGCCAGCACCATGTGGACGATGTTCTCCGCCACGTCGTGGTCGCCCCAGGTGATGAACATCTTCTCACCCGTCAGCGCATAGCCGCCGTCCCCGTCCGGATCGGCCCGGGTGGTCAGCGCCCCCAGGTCCGAGCCCGACTGCGGCTCGGTGAGGTTCATCGTCCCGGTCCACTCGCCGGAAATCAGCCTCGGCAGATAGAGCCCCTTCTGCCGCTCGGTGCCGTGGCTCTGCAGGGCCTCGATCGCCGCCAGGGTCAGCATCGGACAAAGCCCGAAGGCCATGTTGGCGCCCTGGACCATCTCGAAGACGGCGACCTCCAGCGCCCTGGGCAGGCCCTGGCCGCCATGGGC
>DASRLN010000099.1:0-6475 GCA_035648435.1 Caulobacteraceae bacterium | reverse complement strand
CCGATGAACCAGGGGTGGTCGTCGCGCTCGACGATCTCGGGCAGCAGGCCATCGGGGGAGACGCCGGTCATCTTCAGGCCCGCCGCCTCGAAGTCCTGGCGATACCCTATGTTGACCTCGTAGCGGTGGCGGTGGCGCTCGCTGATGGTCAGTTCGCCGTAGAGTTCGGCGACCTTCGACCCCGGCGTCAGCACCGCGTCATACGACCCCAGCCGCATGGTGCCACCGAGGTCGTCGCCCTCGCCACGGAGTTCCCGGCGATTGTCCCTCGTCCATTCGGTCATCAAGCCGACCACCGGTTCGCTGGTCGGGCCAAATTCGGTCGATGAGGCCGCGAGCTTGCCGGTGACGTTGCGGATCGCCTCGATGACCGCCATCTGCATGCCGAAACAGACGCCGAAATAAGGCACCGATCGCTCGCGCGCGAACTGGGCGGCGCGAATCTTGCCCTCGGCGCCGCGTTCGCCGAAGCCGCCCGGCACCAGGATGCCGTGGACGCCCTCGAGGCGGGTCGCCGCCGCCCCGTCCTCGGCCTCGAACGCCTCGCTCTCCACCCAGTCGAGATTGACCCGGACGCGGTTGGCGACGCCGCCATGAATGAGCCCCTCGATCAGGGATTTGTAGGCGTCCTTCAAGACCGTGTACTTGCCGACCACGGCGATCGTCACCTCGCCGTCGGGGTGCTGGAGGCGCTCGGAAATCTCGTCCCAGCGGGCAAGATCGGGCGGCGGCGCATCGTGGATGCCGAAGACGTCGAGGACCTCCGCGTCGAGCCCCTGGCGATGATAGTCGAGCGGCACGGCGTAGATGTTGGGCGCATCCATGGCCTGGATCACCGCCGATGGCCGCACGTTGCAGAACAGGCCGATCTTGCGCTGTTCCTCGGGTGGGATGGGCTGCTCGCAGCGGCAGAGGAGCACGTCGGGCTGGATGCCGATCGAGCGCAGTTCCTTGACCGAGTGCTGGGTGGGCTTGGTCTTCATCTCGCCGGCGGTCTTGATGAACGGCAGCAGGGTCAGGTGGACGAAGCAGGCGTGGCCGCGGGGAAGATCCTGTCCCAGTTGGCGGATGGCCTCGAAGAACGGCAGGCCCTCGATGTCGCCGACCGTGCCGCCGATCTCGACCAGCACGAAGTCCACCCCCTCGCCCGGATCGGCGAGGACGAAGCGCTTTATTTCGTCGGTGACGTGCGGAATCACCTGCACCGTGGCGCCCAGATAGTCGCCACGCCGCTCGCGCTCGAGGATGGTCTGGTAGATCTGCCCGGTGGTGATGTTGTCGGCCCGAGTCGCCGCGACGCCGGTGAACCGCTCGTAATGGCCCAGATCCAGGTCGGTCTCGGCGCCGTCGTCGGTGACGAACACCTCGCCGTGCTGGTAGGGGCTCATGGTTCCCGGATCGACGTTGAGATAGGGATCGAGTTTCCGCAGGCGAACACGGTAGCCGCGCGCCTGCAGCAGGGCGCCGAGCGCCGCGGAGGCGAGACCCTTACCCAAGGAGGAGACCACGCCGCCGGTGATGAAGATGTACCGCGCCATGGGAGTTCAGATTAGCGCTGATTCGCCGTTCAGGGGGCGCCGGACTTTGCCGGCGGCGCCGAATCCTGGGCCTTCGCCGCGGGCAGCGGCGGCAGGCTCAACGGCGCGGGCGCCAGATCGATTTTCGCCGGCGGCGGCGCCGCGGCCTCGGCCGGGGCGGCCGGCGCGCGTTGGGCGGCGGTAGGGACCCGCACTCTGGGGGTCGGCGCGGCGAGCGGTATATTGGCCGGCTTGGAAGGCGCCGTTGCCGCCGGCGGGGGCGCCTGGATCGGCGGCGCGACCGCCTCGCCCGGCGCGGGCGCGGGCGCCTTGGGGGCCGGCAGGGAATCGGGATTGATCGATTGAAGCTTCAGGCGATCGAGGATCGCCTGCGACGAGCGCTCGCGACCGCCCAGGAGGGTCAGCGCCAAGCTGATGGTGAGGAACAAGCTGAACAGAATCCAGGTGGTTCGGGTCAGAAGATCGCCGGCCCCACGCGTGGTGATCAAGCCGGTCGGACTGCCACCTGTCCCCAGCGCGCCGCCCTCCGAGCGCTGGAGCAGGACCACCGCGATCAGGGCCAGGCAGATCAGGATATTGAGGGTGAGCAGCAGTCCGAGCAGCATGAAGTAACCGGCTTTCCTGATCCGCGCGCTTCGGGGGGCTTGAGAAGCGGCCCCTGTAGCATCAAAGGCGGTCGCGGCGCCATAGCGACCGTCTCCGCCTAGACCGCCCCGCATATGGCGGCGAATTCCGTCGCCTTCAATGACGCGCCCCCCACGAGCGCCCCGCCGACCTCGCGCAGCTTCAGGATTTCGCGGGCGTTGGCCGGCTTCACCGAACCACCGTAGAGGATCGGCGCGGCCCCCCCATCGGCGCCGAACATCGACAGAAGCGTGTCGCGGATGGCGCCGTGCACCTCCTCGATCTCGGCCGACGACGGCGTCAGCCCGGTTCCAATCGCCCACACCGGCTCGTAGGCGACCGCGAAGTCGCGCCCGCGCAGTTCACCGGGCAAGGAGCCGCGAATCTGGCCGGTGACGATCCTCAACGCGTCGCCCGCGAGATGCTGCCCATGGCTTTCGCCGACGCAGACGATGGGTTCGAGTCCGCCGCGGATCGCGGCCGCGGCCTTCAGGCCCACCAGCCCGTCATCCTCGCCGTGGCCGAGCCGGCGCTCCGAATGGCCGACGATGACCAGCGCCGCGCCGGCGTCGGCCAGCATCTCGGCCGAGATGTCCCCGGTGAAGGCGCCGCTGGGGCGCGGATGGCAGTCCTGTCCCCCGACCAGGATCGACGATCCCGCCAGGAGATCGGTCATTGGCCGGATCAGAGTGGCCGGCGGGCACAGGGCGACCCGGCAGGCCGGTGGGCGCTCGTCCATGATCGCGCCAAGCAGCCTCGCCTCGGCGAGCGCGGCGTCCAGTCCATGCATCTTCCAGTTCCCGGCGATGAGGCGGCGAGGCGGCGTCACGGGCAGTTCCGGCGGCAACGATTGGCTCGGCGCGGGTTAAGCCAAGCCGGACGCCGTGTCACCCCTGGCTTGCGGCGAGCGAGCCGGCGCCCCTATACCGCGCCACGGCGGGCGACAACGCCCCTCGCCTTCGATGGAAAGAGTCACAGCGTCCGACATGACCGGCTCCCTGCGCTCCACGGCCAGAAACCCTGTTGCGGTCGCCCTGATGGGCGTTCTCGTCCTGGTGTTCCTCATCCTGGGGGTGGGCGGCGGAGGCCGATTCCCCGACGCCTTTCGCACCGTCAACGCCGACGCGGTGGTCACCGCCGGCGGCCATTCGATGAGTTCGCGCGATTTCAAACGCATCTTCGATCAGCAGAAGGAGCGCCTCGAGCAACAGGCTCAGCAGCAGGTCCCGATCGACGTTCTGATCAGGAACGGCTTCGACCAGCAGATCCTTTCCAGCATCGGCCAGGATGAGGCCGAGGCGGAACTCCTCACACGCATGGGCATCGTCCCCTCCTCGCAAGTGGTCGATGGCGAGATTCGAAAACTGCCGATCGCCTTCGATCGGGTCACCGGCAAATTCAGCGAGCAGCAGTTCACCCAGTTCCTGGCCAACCAGGGCATGACGCCCAGGCAGGCGCAGGACGCGCTTTCCGACGAACTCGCCCAGCGGCACTTCGGCGCCGCGCTGCAGGCGGCCTTCAAGGTTCCCCGCCTGTTCGTGGCCCTGGAGGCGGTCTCGGCCTTCGAGAACCGCGACATCACCTATTTCGTGCTCGATCCGAAAACCGTGCCGCAGCCGGCCGCGCCGAGCGACGCCGATCTGATGGGGTTCATGAAGGAGCACGCCGCGCAGCTGACGATACCGCAAACGCGGGTGATCACCGTGGTCCGTTTCTCGGCCGCGGCGCTGGCCCCGTCGATGACCGTCGATCCAGCCGCGGTGCAAAAGGAATTCGACTTCAAGAAGGATTCCCTCGCCACCCCCGAGACGCGTACGCTGATCGAGATACCGGTCAAGACCGCCGCGCAAGGCCAGCAGGCCGCCGCCCGGTTGAGCAGTGGCGAAGATCCGGCGGCAATCGCCAAGTCCCTGGGCGCCGAGCCGGTGAGCTATGTCGATAAGCCACAATCGGCGATCCCTGATCGCAAGCTCGCGCAGGCGGCCTTCGCCATGAAGCCCGGCGAGGTTCGCGCACCGGTGCGGGGTGACCTCAGCCTGGCGGCCGTCAAGGTGGTCAAGATCACGCCGGGCGCGGCGGTCAATATCGACGCCGCCCGCGCCAAAATCGAGGCCGATCTCAAGTCCAAGGCGGCCCAGGATGCGGCCTATGCCCAAAGCCAGAAATTCGACGACGCCCGTCAGGCCGGCTCGAATCTGGCCGCCGCCGCCGCCAAAGCCGGCGTGGCCCCGGTCACCGTCGGCCCGGTCACCGCGCAGGGCGCCGGTCAGGATGGCAAACCCAATCCGATCCTGACCGACAAGATCCTCAAGGCCGCGTTCGCCGCCCAGGCGCGCGAGGATGGTGACTTGCAGGACGCCGGCCCCGGCGAATACTTCGCTGTCCGGGTCGAGAAAATCCTGCCCCCCACCCTCCCCGCTCTGGCCGACAAGCGACCGCTACTCGCCAAGGCCTGGACCCAGGAACAGTTCGTCAAGGCGCTCAGGGCCAGGGCCGAGACACTGATGGACGCCGTCCGCAAGGGCGGCAGCCTCGATCAGGCCGCCGCCCAGGTCGGCGCCCGCGTCACCCACCAACTGGGCATGCAACGCGTCCAGGCCCAGCAATACAAGGCCATGGGCCGTGACTTCCTCGAGAACGTCTTCGCCGCCAAGCCGGGCGACGTTTTCGCCGCCTCCGCCCCCAACGGAGTGTTCATCGCCAAACTGGACGCCGTTCGGCCAGGAGACGTCGCCTTCATGGCGCGCGCCGTGGAAGCCAACCGCGCTCGCCTCGCCGCCGACTATCTGCGTGACATCGACGGCGCGGTGAAGACGGCCGCCCAGCAACAGATCAAGGTCACCACCAATCTAACCCTGGCGCGCCAGGCCCTGGGCGTGGATCCGGCGCTGTTCGCCAAGCCATCCACAAAGGCCAAATGACCATCGAGCCGGCGTTCGAAGCCTTCGAACGCGCCCATGCCCTCCGCCGGCCGCAGGTCGTGTGGACCCGGGTCATCGATGATCTCGAGACTCCGGTGTCGGCCTATCTGAAGATCGCCGAGGGGAGGGACTACGCCTTTCTGTTCGAGTCCGTCGAGGGCGGCGCCTGGCGCGGCCGATACTCGATTTTGGCCATGGCGCCGGACCTGGTTTGGCGTTGCCGCGGCGATGTCGCCGAGATCGCGGAGGGACCGGAGATCGGCGGCGGCGATTTCGCGATTCAACCAGGGGGCGCCCTCGACTCCCTGCGCGATGTGGCCGCCGCGTCGCGGCTCGACCTGCCGCCGGGATTGCCGCCAATGTCCGCCGGTCTCTTCGGCGTGATCGGCTACGACATGGTCCGCCTGGTCGAGCGGCTGCCGCACGCCAATCCCGATTCCCTGGGCTTGCCGGACGCGATCCTCATCCGCCCCGGCGTCGTCGCCATCTTCGACGCCATCGCCCAGGAAGTCATCGTGGTGACGACGGCCAGACCGTCGGCGGTCGGCGCCGCCCAGGCCTACGAGGCCGCCCGCGGCCGGCTGGGCGCCGTGCTGGAGCGCCTGAAGGCGCCCCTTCCGCCAGCCGATCCGGCGCCGGCCCCGTCGGGGATCGCCGAATTCGCCTCGCCGGTCAGCCGGCATGAGTATGGCGCCCTCGTCGAGCGGGCCAAGACCTACATCCGCGCCGGCGACGTCTTCCAAGTGGTGCCGAGCCACCGGTTCCGGACCGCCTTTCCGCATCCGCCCTTCGCGCTCTACCGGTCCCTGCGGCGCACCAACCCCTCGCCGTTCCTCTACTATCTGCGCTTCCCCGGGTTCGAACTGGTCGGCTCCTCCCCCGAGATCCTGGTCCGGCTGCGGGAGGGCAAGATCACCATCCGCCCGATTGCCGGCACCCGGCGTCGCGGTGAGACGCCGGAGGAGGATCTGGCCCTGCAGTCCGAGCTTCTCGCCGACCCCAAGGAGCGGGCCGAGCATCTCATGCTCCTGGACCTCGGCCGCAACGACGTCGGCCGCGTGGCCATGCTTCGCGACGCGGGCTCGAACGCCCGGGACGGCGCGCCCGCGCCACCCCGCGTTCGCGTCACCCAGAGCTTCACGGTCGAGCGCTACAGCCATGTGATGCACATCGTCTCCAACGTCGAAGGCGACGCGCCCGATGGTCTCGATCCGGTGGACGTGCTGATGGCGGCCCTGCCCGCCGGCACTCTTTCCGGCGCTCCCAAGGTGCGCGCCATGGAGATCATCGACGAGCTGGAGGGCGAGAAGCGGGGGCTGACCTATGGCGGCGCGGTGGGATACTTCGGCGCCGATGGCTCGATCGACACCTGCATCGTCCTGCGCACCGGGC
>DASRLN010000098.1:0-8974 GCA_035648435.1 Caulobacteraceae bacterium | reverse complement strand
GACGCTGTCGTGGCCGCACCTGATGGCCCTGGGAGTCGGCGCGATCGTCGGCACCGGGATTTACACCCTGATCGGCGAGGGCGCGGCGCGGGCCGGGCCGGCGGTGATCGCCTCCTTCGCCATCGCCGGGGCGGTGTGCGTGTGCGCGGCGCTTTCCTACGCCGAGATGGCGACGATGATCCCGGCGGCGGGCAGCGCCTATACCTATACCTATGCGGCGCTGGGCGAGCTGGCGGCGTGGGTCATCGGCTGGAGCCTGATCCTGGAATACACCGTGGTGTGCAGCGCCGTGGCTGTCGGCTGGGCCGGCTACGCCTCGGGATTCCTGGCCTCGCTGGGGATGCCGCTGCCGGTGTATCTGACCACCGGCGTCGCGACCGGCGGGCTGATCAATCTGCCGGCGGTGGTGATCACCCTGGCGGTCGGACTGTTCCTGGCTCTTGGAACGCGGGAGAGCGCCACGGTCAACGCCGTTCTGGTGGCAGTCAAGATCGCCGCCCTGCTGGTGTTCATCGCCCTGGTGGCGCCGCACTTCCATGCCGCCAATTTCCACCCGTTCATGCCCTATGGCTTCGCCGCCCACGACACCGGCGGCATGACCCGGGGGGTGATGGGGGCGGCGGCGCTGATCTTCTTCGCCTTCTACGGCTTCGATGCGGTCTCGACGGCGGCGGAGGAGGCCAAGAACCCGTCCCGCGACCTGATCATCGGCATCATCGGATCGATGGTCATCTGCACCGTACTCTATATGGCCATCGCCGCTTCGGCCCTGGGAGCGATGCCCTATACCCTGTTCGCCGCCAGCACCGAGCCGCTGGCCTTCGTGCTGCGGCAATTGGGACATCCGGACGCGGCGCGGCTGATCGCGGCGGTGGCGGTGATCGCCTTGCCGACGGTGATTCTCGCCTTCATGTACGGCCAGAGCCGGATCTTCTTCGTCATGGCCAGGGACGGCCTGTTGCCGCGCGCGATGAGCCGGCTGAACGCGCGAACCGCGACGCCGGTGATCATGATCGCCTTTACCGCCGTGGTGGTCTCGGTGGTGGCCGGGGTGTTTCCGCTGGGCAAGATCGCCGAGGTGGCCAACGCCGGCACCCTGGCGGCGTTCATCGCCGTCTCGGTGTGCATGCTGGTGCTGCGGGTGCGGGATCCCGGCCGTGCAAGGCCGTTCCGCACCCCGGCGCCGTGGGTCGTCGGACCCCTGGCGGTGGCGGGCTGCATCTATCTCTTCTTCAGCCTGGCGCACCTGACGCAGGTCGTGTTCCTGATCTGGAACCTGATCGGGCTGGCCGCCTATTTCGCCTACGCCATTCGCCACAGCCGGCTGGCGGTGGCTTAGGGGGAACGCGTTCCGAAAGCGGGCGCGGATCACCCTGCAGAACATCGGCGAGGAGCGGCTCTACCTCTATTATCGGATCAACTATTGCGTGACCGAGATCCCCGACAACGCCGCCTGTTTCCACGGCCAGTTCCGACGGGTGAACCCGCTGCCGTACAGAGAGGACTACACCATCCTCGACGGCGTCTCCGGCGCCGGGTCGCCTATCCGCTCAATACCTCCGCCAGCACGCGGCCGAACTCATCGACCTCCTCCCGCGTGTTGTAGGCGGCGAGGCCGACCCGCACGACCCCGCCGCTCTGGGCCAGACCGAGGCGCGCGACCGGCTCGACGGCGTAGTTGTCGCCGCTCCACAGGGCGATCCGGGCCCGCGCCATGCGCCGGGCGATGGCCGCCGGATCGTGGCCGGAGGCGGTGAACGACACCGTCGGCACGCGGCGCGACAGCGCCTGGGTCGCGGTCAGTCCGTGGATCCGCACCGCCGGGTGGGCCGCCACCACGTCGATCAGCCGGTGGGTCAGGGCGCGCTCATGGCGCTCCAGCGCCGCGAAGCCGGCGGCGATCCGCTGCCGGCGCGAGGCGCCCCGCGCCACGGTCCCGAAAGTATCGCCGACCCAGGCGAAGTGCTCGATCGCCCCCAGAACCCCGGCGATCGCCTCGCGGCTCTTGGTCCCGGTCTCCAGATTGCCCGGCGCGCGCGCCTCGGCGGGACGCACCCTGTAGGCGCGCAGCGCGTCGAGCAGCTCTCGCCGGCCCCACAGCACCCCCTGGTGCGGGCCGTAGAACTTGTAGGCCGAGCACACCAGCAAATCGCAGCCGAGCGCCTCGACATCGATCAGACCGTGCGGGGCGAACTGCACCGCATCGACAAAGGTCAGCGCACCCACGGTGCTGGCGCGCCCGGCGATGGCGCGCACGTCGTGGATCGTGCCGGTGAGGTTGCTGGCCAGGGCGACGGCGACGATGCGGGTGCGCTCGGTGAGGACCGTCTCCAGAGACGACAGGTCGAACTCATAGCTGTCGGTGTCGAAATCGAGCCAGCGCACGGTGAGCCCGTGGTCCTCGGCCAGCATCAGCCAGGGGGCGACGTTGGCGTCGTGGTCCATGCGGGTGAGCAGGATTTCGTCGCCCGGCTTCAGCATCGCGCCCAGGGCGCGGGAGACCGCGAAGGTGAGGGTGGTCATGTTCTGGCCGAACACGATCTCCCGGCTGTCCCTCGCGCCGAGAAAATCCGCCGCCGCCTGGCGCGCCTCCCCGATCAGCGCCCCGGCGCGGACCGAGGCGTCGAAATATCCGCCGAGATTGGCGTTGACGTCAGTCATCGCCTCGACCATCCGGCCGATCGCCCGACCGGCCATCTGGGTCCCGGCCGGATTGTCGAAGAATATCCAGCCGCCCTCGCCGATCGCCGGATAGGCCGCCCGCATCGCCCTCGCGTCCACGATCGGGACCCTAACGTCCCTTGAACACCGGCTGGCGCTTTTCCACGAACGCCTTGGCGGCCTCCTTGTGGTCGTCGGTGCGGGCGCAGTGGACGTGGTGGGTGGCCTCCAGGTCGAGGCAATCATCGACATCGCCGCCCATGGCGCGATTGAGGTTCTCCTTCATGTAGCGGAAGGCGACGGTGGGACCCCGCGCCAGCTCCAGGGCGATCTGGCGGGTTCGCCCGGGCAAGTCCTCGGGGGCGCACACCCAGTTGGTCAGACCCAGGCGCAGGGCCTCCTCGGCGGTGACCCGGCCCGACAGGAAATAGAGTTCCCGGGCCTTGGCGGAGCCCACCAGCTGAGTGAGGAAATAGGCGCCGCCATAATCGCCGGAGAAGCCCACCCTGGCGAAGGCGGTGGTCATGATCGCGTCGCTGGCCATGATCCGCAGGTCGCAGGCCAGCGCCAGGGAGAGGCCGGCCCCCGCCGCCGCGCCCGGCAGGGCGGCGATGGTCGGCTTGGGCATGGTGAACAGCTTGCCCGCCGTGGCGCGCTGGTTGATCCGCTGGCGGTGGATGGCGCCGTCGAGGGTGGTCTCGCTCGCCGCGCCGTCGCCGCGGCTGGCCATCCCCTTGACGTCGCCGCCGGCGCAGAAGCCCCGGCCGGCGCCGGTGAGCACCACGCATTTGACCTCCGGGTCGAGCTCAGCGGAGGCCAGTTGCGCCGCCAGGGCCGCGTTCATCGCTCCGCTCATGGCGTTGCGCGCGTCTGGCCGGTTCATGGTCAGGGTCAGAACTCCCTCGTCGAGGGCGGCGAGAAGATCGTCGGTCGCGGTGTCGATCGTCCTGGCGGTCATGGCTAGGAGACTCCTTCGATGTTGGCGCGAATCCACAGGGCCAAGGCTTGGATGTCCATCTCGCCGGCGGCCCCCCGGAGCATGGTCAGCGTGGCATCCACCTGGCTGGCGGTCAGCCTCAGGCCGTTCTTCTCCAGAAACAGTCCCGCGGCAAGAAAGGCGGTGCGCTTGTTACCGTCGATGAACGCGTGGTTCGAGGAAAGCGCCACGGCATGGGTCGCGGCCAGTTCGGAGATGTCGTCCACGCCCTCGTAGGCGTGGCGATTTTGGGGTCGCGCGAGCGCCGATTCCAGGAGCCCTTCGTCACGCAGGCCGGAAGCGCCGCCATGGAGGGCGAGGCTGCGATCGTGAAGCGCGATGATCCCCACCTTGGTGATCCAGCGCGGCGCCGCGCCAGGGCTCATTTGGCCAGGGCGCGGAAGGTGTCGCGATAGCGGTCCATGAAGGCTTCGCCCAGGCGAATCTCCTCGGCGACCTCCTCGTTGAGGGCGGTGAGCTTGAACTCGCCGCCGGGCATTTCGGTGAGATAGAGGCTGTCGCCCTTGCCGGCGCCCAGCTTGACCAGGGCCTCCTTCGGCAGGACCACGCCCAGGGAGTTGCCGATCGGATTGATTTTCAGCTGGATCATTCCCGCCTTCCCTTCGTCGCGCTAGTCATAACATATGTAATAACGCGAGGAAAGGGCGTCTCGCGACGTGCCGAGGCGCCCGTAGCGCGGGCTTCCAGCCCGCTCTTCTTTTGTCGCCACGCGAACGGCGGAATCAAGAAAAGCGGGCTGGAAGCCCGCGCTCCGATCGAGGGTCACGCCCTCGATCCCCACCTTCGCCGTGCTATCAGGCGATCCAATGGCGAGGGCGGACATCGGCGCCGAGGGCCTGCGGGTCGCGATCGGCTTTCCCAGCGCGGTGATGCTGGTCATCGGCGGCATCGTCGGGGTCGGCGTCTTCGTCAATCCGGCGGTCGTCGCGCGCGACCTGCACTCGCCGGCCCTGGCGCTGACCGCCTGGACGCTGGGCGGCGTCATCGCGCTCTTGGGCGCCTTCATCTACGCCGAACTCGCCGCCCGCTTTCCGGCCACCGGCGGCGAATATGTCTATCTGCGGCGAACCTACGGACCGCTGGCCGGCTTTCTCTACGGCTGGACCACCCTGCTGGTCGTGCAGACCGGCGGCATGGCGGCGGTGGCGATCATCTTCGCCAGGAACCTGGGCGTGCTGGTCGGCGGCGGCCTTTCCGAACATGTCGTGGTGGTCGCCGCCCTGGCGGCCCTGGCGGCGGTCAACTGCCTGGGCGTCAGGTCGGGCAACTGGCTGCAGACCACGCTCGGCGCGCTGCGGGTCGGGGCCATCGCCGCGCTGATCATCGCCGGGCTGCTGCTCGCGCCGAATCTCACGTCCCAACGGCCGCCGGGGCCGGTGGGATCGCCCGGAATTGACCTGCTCAAGACCTTCGGCGCGGCGATGATTCCGGTGGTGTTCAGCTATGGCGGCTGGCAGACGGCCAATTTCGTGGCCGGCGAGATCAAGCATCCCGGCCGCAACCTCGCCCGCGCCCTGGTGGTGGGCGTGATCGCGGTGGTCGCGCTCTATCTGCTGGTCAACCTCGCCTGCCTGAGGGCGCTGGGCGTCGAGGCGCTGGGCCGGACCCCGACCCCCGCGTCGGATGTTCTGGAGCGCACCGTCGGCCCGGTCGGCGCCCGGCTCGCCGCCGCCGCCATCGCGCTGTCGGCGATCACCTTCATGAGCCAGTCGATTCTCACCGGCCCCAGGGTCTCTTTCGCCATGGCCAGGGACGGCCTGTTCTTCCGCAAGGTCGCCGACCTGGGCGAGACCAGCCGCGTCCCGGTCATGGCCATAATCCTCCAGGCGATGTGGACCGGCGTGCTGGCGCTGTCCGGGAGCTACGAGCAGATCCTCAGCTACGTCATCGCCATGAACTTCCTGTTCTTCGGCCTCAGCGCCTCGTGCCTGTTCGTGCTGCGCCGGCGCGAACGGGCTTCCGGGTCCGAGGGGCCGGCTGGCGGCTTCCGCGTTCCCTGGCATCCCTGGACCACGGGCGCCTTCATTCTGGCCTGCGTCGCCGTCGTCGCCGCCTCGTTCTGGGCCTTTCCGGTCAACAGCCTGATCGGCTATGCGATCCTGGTTCTGGGCGTGCCGCCCTATCTCTATTGGCGGGGCCGGTCGCGATGACAGGGGCGGCGGCGACTCTCCGATCCGACTATATGAACTTCGCCAAGCTGAAGACCGCCGCGCGCTTCAACCTCGCCTCCAGCGGCGTCGCCGATTGCGCCCTCGCCGACCTCGGCGCGAGCCTGGACGGCCTCGCCCTGCATGGCCCCAACGCCTACGGCTACGCCCCGCTGGTGGAGCGGATCGCCGGCCGCTTCGGGATCGATGCGGCGTGCGTGGTCACCGCCCAGGGGTGTTCGTTCGCCAACCACCTGGCCATGGCCGCGATGGTCTCGCCCGGCGACGAGGTCCTGGTGGAAGACCCGACCTACGAACTGCTGCTCTCGACGCTCGGCTATCTTCGGGCCGATATCCGCCGGTTCGAACGCCGGCCCGAAGCCGGCTGGGCGCTCGACGCCGATGCCGTGGCGGCGGCCCTGACCCCGCGAACCCGGCTCGTGGTGTTGACCAATCTGCACAATCCCACCGGCGCGCTGGCCGACGAGGCGACGGTCTCGGCGATCGCGCGGGCCGCCGCCGAGGTCGGGGCCAGGGTCCTGATCGACGAGGTCTATCGCGAACTGATGTTCCGCGACGGCGCGGCGCGCACCGCTTTTCGCGAGGATGCCAACATCGTGGTCACCAGCAGCCTGACCAAGGCATACGGTCTCAGTGGCCTTCGCTGCGGCTGGATCCTGGCCCCGGCCGAACTGGCCGAGCGGATGCGGCGGCTCAACGACCTCTACGCC
This sequence comes from Caulobacteraceae bacterium, assembly GCA_035648435.1. Taxonomy (GTDB): domain Bacteria; phylum Pseudomonadota; class Alphaproteobacteria; order Caulobacterales; family Caulobacteraceae; genus Acaudatibacter. The sequence goes on along the minus strand of DASRLN010000098.1, from coordinate 2,438 downwards.
GCCACGCCGGTACACTTGGCCGAGCGTCTGGGCGTGGTCGCCTTCGACCGCCTGGACGCCCTGCGCGCCCGCGCCAACGCCCTGATCGACGCGAACCGCGCCGCCTATGGCGAGATTCTCGGCGGCCATCCGGGGCTGGACCAGACCCCGATCGATCAGGGCACGACCATGTTCCCGCGCCTCCTGAAAGGTGACGGCGACGCCCTCCATGGGCGGCTCATCACCCGCTTCCAGACCAGCTTGGTCCCCGGCCGCTTCTTCGGCCGCCCCGACCACGTCCGCATCGGTCTCGGCGGCGACCGGCACTCTACGCGCGCCGGACTGGAGCGGCTGGCCGAGGCGCTGGCCGGCTGAGGTCGCGAGCCGCCACGTAGATTCAGACCCGCCACGCCCGCCTTACCAAGAATTCACTCGGGAAAACGCATCCGAACGCGCATCTCCGGGCCTCTATACATTCGAATGGCGCGGCGCTGGGGCCGTCCAACAGCCGTCGAACTGGAGAAGACAATGGAGCATCTGACCGGAATGGTCGTCGGGGTCACGTTCTGGGTGTTTCTGGGCGCGATCATCGTCGGGCCGATGTACCTGAAGTCCAAGGAACGCGAGCGAATGCACGAGACTCTGCGTATCGCCTACGAAAAGGGCCAGCCGGTGCCGCCGGAGATGATCGCCGCCCTGCAGAGCAACCAGACTCTGAGGGTCGAATCGACCCCGGAACGGGATCTCCGCCGGGCCATCGTCCTCATCGCGGTCGGCCTGGGCCTCTGCGTCCTGGGCTACGGCATGTGGTATGGCCTCTCAAGCGTCAGCGACATCGCCGCCTACGTCACCGGTGGCTCGATCGCCGGCGCCGGCGCCATTCCCGGCCTGATCGGCGTGGCGTACCTCATCCTCTATGTGACCCGCCGCGGCGCGACCAAGGCCTGAGGTCGCCAACTGCCTGACGGGGGCGTTCGCGATGACCGACACGACCAAGGGCCGGGCTTCGGCCCACGATCTGGAGCTGGTCGCCATGGCGGCGGCCGGCGGCCGGACCCCGTTCGGGGAACTGGTCCGCCGCCACGCCTCGGCGGTCCGCGCCCTGCTGCGCCGGATGGGCGCCGACCCGGCTCTCGCCGACGACCTGGCCCAGGACGCCTTCCTCTCGGCCTTCGAACAGATCAGCGACTTTCGCGGCGACGGCACCTTCCAGGCCTGGGTCAAGCGCATCGCCGCCCGGCTCTATGTCAAACGCTGGCGCCGTGACGGCCGCGCCGACGCGATGGCCCGGGCCGCGGAGGCGGAGGGCGATCCCGAGGTGGTCGGGGCCGCCGATCGCATCGATCTCGACGACGCCCTGCGCGCTCTGCCGGACGCCGAGCGGATGTGCGTGACCCTGTGCTACGGAGCGGGGCTTTCCCACGCCGAGGCCGCGCTGGCCTTGAATACGCCTTTGGGAACGGTCAAATCCCATGTCAAACGTGGTTTGGATAAACTTAAGCGACGCCTGGCGCCGGGCCGCGAGTTCGGCGATGTGGAGAAGGCCCATGGCTGAGCTTGCCTTCGACGCGGTTCTGGACCGGATGTTCGCCGATGTGCCCGCCTTCGCCGACGCCGACACCTTCGCCCGCCGGGTCGAGGAACGGCTCGACCGCAGCTGGACCGCCCGTCGCCTGGTGATCGGCGGCCTGGGCCTGATCGGCGGCCTGATCGGCGGGGCTCAGATCCTGGGCTCGGGGCTGCTCGCCAGGCTGGGGGAGTTCACCGACCGCTCCGACCGGGTGGTCTCGGCCCTGCTGGCCAATCTTCTACCCTCCGATCTGGTCCCCCGCGGCGTGCCGTTCGACGGCGAGATCCTGTGGATGGCCGCCGGCCTGGCCGCCGTCGCGGTCGGCTTCGCGATCACCCGCGCGATCCGCGAATTCTAGAGGAAGGCGCCCATGTCAGCCCAGAGCCGGAACGCCGAGCCGCGCGCCACGCCCCCATCGATCGGCGCGCGCAAGGGGGGCGAGCCCATCGTCTGCCTGACCGCCTATACCGCGCCGGTGGCCGCGATCCTCGACGAGGTCTGCGATGTCCTGCTGGTCGGCGATTCGGTGGGCATGGTCGTCCATGGCCTGCCCAATACCGTCGGGGTCACCATCGAGATGATGATCCTTCACGGCCAGGCGGTGATGCGCGGCAGCCGGCGCGCCCTGGTGGTGATCGACATGCCCTTCGGGGCCTACGAGGGCGCGCCGGAAATCGCCTACGCCAACGCCGCGCGCATCCTCAAGGAAACCGGGGCCGGGGCGGTGAAGGTGGAAAGCGGACCGACCGTGGCCGACACCATCGCCTACCTCGTCCAGCGCGGCATTCCGGTCATGGGCCACGTCGGCCTGCGGCCTCAGGCGGTGCTGGTGGACGGCGCCTTCAGGGCCAAGGGCCGCACCGAGATCGACTGCGCCGCGGTGATCGCC
>DASRLN010000097.1:0-4593 GCA_035648435.1 Caulobacteraceae bacterium | reverse complement strand
GGCATCGCCCGAATACGCCGCCAAGCACGGCCTGAAGCCGCGCGCCCGCATCGTGGCCATGGCCAATGTCGGCGACAGCCCGACGCTGATGCTCAACGCCCCGGTGCCGGCGGCGCGCAAGGTGCTGGAGAAGGCCGGCCTGACTCTGGACGATATCGACCTGTTCGAGATCAACGAGGCCTTCGCGGTGGTGGCTGAGAAGTTCATCCGCGACCTGAAGCTCGACCGCGACAAGGTCAACGTCAACGGCGGGGCGATGGCGCTGGGCCATCCGATCGGGGCCACCGGTTCGATCCTGATCGGAACCATGCTGGACGAACTCGAGCGCCGCGACCTGAAGCGCGGTCTGGTCACCATGTGCGCGGCCGGCGGCATGGCCCCGGCGGTGATCATCGAGCGGGTTTGAGCGGGGACCCTGCCGCCGCGGTCCCCGGACCAATCACGGCCTGGGCGGTGACCACCGGCGAAGCGGGCATGCGCAGCCAGGCGCGCGGTCTCGCTAGAGCCGTCGCCGACGCAGTAGTGGAAAAGACCGTACGGGTGGCCGCGCCGTGGCGATGGGCGCCCCCGGCTCTGGTCGCCCGGCCGCTGAGCCGCCTCGATCGGCGCGCCGACGCGCTGGCCCCGCCGTGGCCGGACCTCATGGTCACCTGCGGGCGGCGGTCGGCGGCGCTCGGCCTGGCGGTGCGACGGGAGAGCGGCGGACGCACGGTGGCCGTGCACATCCAGGACCCTCGCTTGCCGGTGGCGGACTTCGATCTGGTGGTGGCCCTGGACCACGACGACATGCCCGGGGCGGCCAATGTCATCGCCACGGCTACCGCCATGCACGACGTGACGCCGGCCGCGCTGGCGACGGCCGCCGAAGCCTGGCGGATCCGGCTGGGCGTTCTGGGCCGTCCCCTGGCCGGGGTGATGATCGGCGGATCGACACGCCGCCGGCCGTTCGGCGCCCGCGAGGCCGACAAGCTGATCGCCGGATTGAGGCGCCTGCGGGAGAGCGGCGCGGCCCTGGCGATCAGCCCCTCGCGCCGGACTCCGGGTCCGGTGTTGAGCCGGCTGGCGGCGGCCTTCGCGGGCGACGGGCGGGTCTGGCTCTGGGACCGGGCCGGCGACAATCCCTATCTCGGCATCCTCGCCCTCGCCGACCGTCTGGTGATCACCGGCGACAGCGTCTCGATGGTTTCCGAAGCGGTGGCGACGGCCAGCCCGGTCGAGGTGTTCGACCCGGATTCGGAGCGGCACGAGCGGTTTCTCGACGCGCTGGTGGCGCGCGGCCGGGTGCGCCGCTTCGAGGGCGATCCGGCGCCGCCGCCGGTCCCCGAACCCCTGGACGCCACGCTCGCCGTCGCCGCCGTGGTGCGCAGGCTGCTCAGGGAGCGGAGGACCGTTCAGGAAAGCACGGGCGTGGTCGGAAAGGCGAGCTGATCGCGCGCGCGCCACCCGTCGGTGACGTAATTCATGATCAGCGACTTGCGCACCCCGGCGATCGGCCGGCGCTCCAGACCGTGCCAGGTGTCGGCGCCGGGCACGAAGACCAGGGCCGAATTCGACACGAACGCCGTGCGCTTGGCCCAGGTTTCATGGTCGCGATAGATATCCGTCCCCAGGTCCTCCTGACCCGCCCGGGCCAGATAGATCAGCATGGTGAACCGCTTGACGCCCAGGTCGGTATGGGGTTCGAGCCAGAATCCGTCGGTGTCCTGGGCGTATTCGAGTCGCACATAGCTTCCCGCCAGATCGGCCCCGGTCGCCGCCTGGATGGCCAGGGCCACCGCGTCGGATTGAAAGGCGTCGCTCACCGCCGCGCAGGCGGCAAGGCGGGCGTTGTTGGCCGCGTCGAAATACCGCCGCGTGTCGTTGTGAAGCTCGCGCTTTCCGGAAACACCCTCGACGCCGGCGGCCGCGAACGGCAATCCGCTCAAAGCTTCGGCGACCGCGTCCGGAAACACCGGGCCGACCATCCAGTGATCATAGGGCTGATCGAATTTCGTTCCGGCGGCGAAGGCGGCGCGGAGGCAGGCCTGGACGGCCGCCAACAGATCGCCGTCGGGGCCTTGGTCGGCGTCCATGATCAAATCCACATCGCCCCGCCAGCGGAACGGGCTTTTAGCCGAGCGCTCGGCTGCCGTCGATGCGCGGCGAAGCAAACCTCACCCGAACGGGGCGGGCGGTCGCCGGCCGGCCCAGGGCTGAGCCGCCTCGAGCTGCGCGGCCAGGCGAAACAGCGTCGCTTCCGCCGCCGGCCGGCCGACGAACTGCACGCCGACGGGAAGCCCGTCGGCGGTCCAGGCCAGGGGGACGCTCATCGCCGGCTGGCCGGTGACATTGAAGGCCTGGGTGTTGGGCATGAAGGCGAACAGCCGCTCGGCGTAGCCCCGCGGATCGGGAGGCTCGCCGCGCAGGGCGCCGCTGGCAATCGGCGGACTTCCGAGGGTCGCGAGCAGCAGCACGTCGAAGCGCTCGAAGAACGGCGCGACCTCGCGGCCGAAGGCGTGCGCCGTTCGCAGAGCCTGGATGTAGGCGGCGCCGGACACCGCCCTGCCCCGCTGGTATAGACTCCAGGTGAAGGCCTCGATCTCGCCTTCCTCGATGGCCCGCCCGCGCTGGGCCGCTTCGCCTTCCAGGGCCGCCGCCACGCTGGCCGCCACGATCGCGCCGGTGACGGCGGCAAGCCGTTCGGGATTGCCGGGCAGCGTCGCCTCCTCGACATGGTGGCCGAGAGACGCGCACAGGCTGGCGGCGTCTCGCACGGCCTGGGCGCAGATCGGATCCAGCGCCTCGGCGCAGAGCGCGGCGGTGGTGAAGCCGATGCGCAGACTCCCCGGTTCGCGGCCGACTTCGGTGGCGAATGGCGACGCCGGCGGATCGAGCCAATAGGGATCGCCGGGGGCCGGCCGGCAGGCGATCTCGAGCAGGGCGGCGCTGTCGCGCACCGTGCGGGTGACCGCGTGCTGGGCGGAAAAACCGCCCCATCCCTCGTCGGCGGGCGCGAAGGAGACCCGGCCGCGCGAGGGCTTGAGGCCGAAGAGACCGCAGCATGAGGCCGGAATGCGGATCGAGCCGCCGCCGTCGCTGGCGTGAGCGGCCGCAACCAGGCCGGCCGCCACCGCCGAAGCCGCGCCGCCGGAGGACCCGCCGGGCGTTCTTGCCACGTTCCACGGGTTGAGCGTGGGGCCGAACATCTCCGGCTCGGTGACCGGCTCCAGCCCGAACTCGGGGGTGTTGGTCTTGCCGAAGATCACCAGACCGGACCGGCGGTAGGCGGCGACCAGGGCGCTGTCGGCGGGCGCCCTGGCCTGCGCGAACAGCCGCGAGCCGGCCGTGGTCGGCGTCCCTCTCACCGGGGCGCCGAGGTCCTTGATCAGGAACGGCACGCCGGCCAGCGGACCCTCCGGCGGGATTTCGTGCAGTCTCGCCCGGGCCTCGTCGGCGAGCGACAGGGTGACGGCGTTCAAGGCCGGATTGAGGGCCTCGGTCCGCGCGATGGCCGCCTCCAGCACTTCCTCGGCGCTCACCTGCCGCGAAGCGATGAGGCCGGCGAGGCCCACGGCGTCATGAGCGAGGTAGTCGGATTGGTTCATGACGCGACCTTCCCTATTCTGTCCGATGCTTTCCAGACCGGATCACAATAGGCGCGCGGAGACATGGCCAGGGCCATCGAAATCTTCATCGACGCCGACGCCTGCCCGGTGAAGGAGGAGGTCTATCGCGTGGCGCGCCGCTACCGCGTGAAAACCTGGGTGGTCGCCAACACCTTCATCCAGGTCCCGGCCGACCCGCTCGTCGAGCGGGTGGTCGTCGCGGCCGGCCCGGACATCGCCGACGACTGGATCGCCGAGCACGCCGGAGCCGGCGATATCGTGGTCACCGCCGACATTCCCCTGGCCGAGCGGGCGCTCCGGGCCGGGGCGTCGGCGATCGGGCCCAACGGCCGGGCGTTCACGGTGAACTCCATCGGTTCGGCCGTCGCCCACCGGGCGATCGCCGAGCAGATCCGCTCCACCGGCGCGATCACCGGCGGTCCGGCGCCCTTCGCAAAGGCCGACCGGTCGCGGTTTCTGCAGGCGCTGGACGAGGCGGTGGTTCGCGGGCGGCGGGCGCCATGATCACCATCACCGACACCCTCGCCGTGGACGAGAAGGAACTCGAATTCAGCTTCATCCGCGCCTCGGGGCCAGGCGGACAGAACGTCAACAAGGTTTCCAGCGCCGTGCAGATGCGGTTCGACGCGCGGCGCTCGCCGTCGCTTCCCGACGACGTCAGCGCCCGCCTGCAGCGCCTGGCCGGGGCGCGGCTGACCCTGGACGGCGTCATCGTCATCACCGCGAGCCGTCACCGCAGCCAGGAGCGCAACCGCGCCGACGCGGTGGAGCGGCTGGTCGCCCTGATCGCCAAGGCGGCCGTGGCGCCGGTGAAGCGGCGGCCCACCCGTCCGACCAGGGCTTCCAAGGAGCGACGCCTGGACGCCAAGTCACGCCGCGCCGACGTCAAATCACTGCGCGGGCGCCCCCCCGGCGACGACTAGAGCAAGATGCGATTGTGCTGAATTGATCGCGCTCTCTTTCGCTTTCCCCGCGAAAGCGGGGACCC
>DASRLN010000096.1:0-2415 GCA_035648435.1 Caulobacteraceae bacterium | reverse complement strand
ATCCTCGACCGCTATCCGCGCGAACGGCTGGGAATCTACACCATGGGCGAAGACCTCGCCGACTGGCAAAGCTGGCGGCGGGGCGCGGCGGACCAATTGAGCGGCCGCGATCTCCTCGCCGCCGTCAAGGCCGGACGGTTGTGGCTGAATCTTCGCAACACCGACAAGCACCTTCCGGAATTCGCCGACATCTGCACCGAGATCGCCGCCGACAAGGAGCGCCACGTCCAAGGGCTGCGGGTATTCAATCGCGATCTCGGCCTGCTGATCTCCTCGCCGGGAGCGATGGTCTTCTACCACCTCGACGTGCCGCTCTCCTCGCTCTGGCAGGTGCGCGGCGAAAAGCGCATCTGGTTCTATCCCCGCTCCGATCCCTTCGTCAGCGACGCCCAGATCGAACGCTTCGTGCGCCGGCAGGCGGAGGGCCAGTTCGCCTTCGATCCGACCTGGGACGCCGCCGCCACATCGATCCAGATGAAGCCGGGCGACATGGTCACCTGGGTCCAGAACGCGCCGCACCGGGTGGTCAACGGACCGATGCTGAACGTCTCCCTGTCGATGGAGTTCATGACCCCGGCCGCCGCCCTGCGGGCCAATGTCCTCTACGCCAACGGCCTGCTGCGCCAGCGACTGGGCGCCCGGCCCAGGGTCCAGTCGGGCCTCGGCCCGGCGGCCCTGGCCAAGGTCGCGCTCGCCCGGGTGGTCAAGGCCACCACGCGGCGGCCGAGATCCTACAAGGCGATCCTGCCGGCGACCTTCACCCTCGACGCCCGCGAACCCGGCGTCCTTCGGCCGGCGCCGATCACCGAGGACGCCCTGGCCGCGTAGCGCCGGGCGAGGCAGCCGAGGGGCGGCCCCGAACCGCCGGACGGCGGCGATCCGCCGGCCATCCGATCCCGGCCGGATCCACGCCACCGTGGCGTTTACCCCGCCAGGTCATAATTTCGGCACGCCGCCGGAACCATAACGTCAACGGCGATGCGGCCGGATCGCTGGACGGGCGATGGGAAATCACCCGCGACCGCCGTGTACCGTCTCCGGTGGGAAAGACCCGATGAACGAGCGTGCGGCATGATCATCGACATTACCTATGACGCGAGCGTCGCCACCAATCCGCAGGAGGCCGCCTTCAAGGCCACCGTGGCCGGGGTCGCGGCGTTCTTCGAGAGCGAATTCAGCAACCCGATCACGATCAACTGGGACGTGGGCTGGGGGGAGGTCGATGGCCACCGCATTCCCAATTACGGCGGCGCCGAGAGCTACAGCAACTACACCAGTCAGTACACCTACTCCCAGCTCAAGGCCGCCTTCACGGCCGACAACGACACCACCGCCCTGGCCTCCCTGCCGGCCTCCGATCCCACCGCGGGCGGCGACGGCGGGTTCTCCATGACCACCGCCGAAGGCAAGGCGCTGGGCCTCGTTTCGGCCAACAACACCGCCATCGACGGGTGGTCCGGGCTCGATAAGACCAGCACCTGGATCTACAACACCAGCAACACCAGCGGATCGAACGTTCCCGCTGGCGATCTCGACGCCTTCTCCTTCCTCGCCCACGAGCTTTCCGAAGTCATGGGCCGCCAGATGTACTTCGGCCAAGGCTCGGGAGACGGAGTCGCCGGCGACGGGTACAATCCACTGGATCTGTTCGACTACACCGCCGACGGCGTGCGCGCGCTCACCAACTCGGCCACCGCGGACCGCTATTTCTCAATCGACGGCGGCAAGACAAATACCGCACAGCACTATTTCAACAATGTCGCCGCCAATGGGGACCTCTTCGATTACATTCCCAACGGCACGTCCGGCTCCTATCTGCCCAACGGCCCCGCCGATTCCTTCGACTACGAGGGTTCGATCGGGGCGGTTTCGGCCGGCGATCTGACCCTGATGGAGACGCTCGGCTATACGCCCTCGACCTCCACCGCCACGAACATACACTGGACCAGCCAGATCAGCGGCAACTTCCCGGTCAGCAACGACTGGACGCCGCATGTGACGCCGGGGGCCGCGGACGCCGCCATCCTCGATGCGCCGGGTTCGACCGCCTACATCGTCATCGCCTCGGCCAATGAGACGGTGGCCTCCGTCCAGACCGCCTCCACGGCCCGGCTGGCGATCACCGGCGGGGTGTTCACCATCACCAACGGAACGGGCGCGGGAAGCAATGCCGGCCAGGTGTCGGTGACTCAGAACGGAACCCTCGACATCGGCGGCGTGTTCGCCAATTCCCGGGAGACCTTTGTCGAGAACAACGGCGCGATCCAGGTGGCCGCCGGCGGTCTGACGCTGACCGGAAGCGGCAGTGTCTATCTCGCCGACAATACGCTGAAGGGCGCCACCACCGGCGCGACCCTGACCACCAGCAACTTCATCTACGGGGCCGGGCAAGTGGGCGACGGCCAGATGACCCTG
>DASRLN010000095.1:0-6520 GCA_035648435.1 Caulobacteraceae bacterium | reverse complement strand
GGGTGGGGCAGTGCGGATCGTCACCGGGCGATGGGGAGTGGCCCACTTCCCCACCCCGGCCTTTCGGCCGACCCTCCCCATGAAGGGGAGGGAAGATTCTCTCACGCCAGCCCCTGCATCCTCGCCGCCGCCTCGCGCAGCCGCTCCGGGGCGCCCAGGAGTTGCCGGTCGAGGCCGACGCGCTTGAACCAGTAGTGCAGGCCGAGAAGATCGGTGAAGCCCATGCCGCCGTGGACCTCGGTGGCCGTGCGGGCGACGAAGCGGCTGACCTCGGAAAGATGGGCCTTGGCGTGGGCGGCGTTGAGGGAGAACTCAGGCTCCAGTGCGTCGCCGGCGTAGGCGGCGTACCAGACCAGGGACCGGCACGGCTCCAGCTCGGCGGCCATCTCGGCGCACATGTGCTTGACCGCCTGGAACGAGCCGATCAGCCGGCCGAACTGCCGGCGCTCCTTGGCGTAGGCCACGGCCTTGCTGAGCATCGCGCCGCCGGCCCCCAGCATGTCCGCCGCCAGCATCGTCCAGGCCGCGTCGCGCAGGCGAGTGAGGGTGGCGCCGGCGTCGCCTGAAGCGAGCGGCTCGGCGGGGGTATCGACGAAGCGCAGTTCGCCAAGCCGGCGGGTGAGATCGATGGTGGTCAGGCCGCTCAGGCTGAGGCCCGGCGCGCCGCGCTCGACCAGATGCAGAGCGCCGGTCCGGTCGGCGACGACGAAGACGTCGGCCTCCAACGCATCGATCGCGAAGAGCGCGGCGCCGCTGAGCCGCCCGCCGTCCGCCGTGACCCCGGCGCTGTCGCGGGCGCCGGCGATCCACTCGCCGATGGCGATCCCCGCCAGCGCCTCGCCCGCCGCCAGCCTCGGCAGCCATCTGCTTTGCTGGGCTGGCGAACCGGCCCCCATCAAGGCCAGCGGGGCCAGCACCGCGCTTCCCAGGAACGGCGTCGGCGCGACGTGGGCGCCGAGGGCCTCGGCGGCGAGGGCGGCGTCGAGCAGGCCGAGGCCGAGGCCGCCATGCTGTTCGGGGATCAGCACCCCGGCGACCCCGAGTTCGGTCAGGGCGGCCCAGACATCCCGCGCCACCGGCTCACCACCCTCCGCGAAGGCGCGGACACGGGGCAGGGGGCACACGCGGGCCAGCTCCCCGCTCAGACTGTCCTGGAACATCCGCTGTTCGGGCGAGAGGGCGAAATCCATCTAGGCGCCCGTTCGTGGTTCGGCGGACGAACCGCCCGTCACGCCGCGCGGTTCGCTTTCCACGAACCTCACGAACTCCACGAACGCGGTGGAGAGCGCCGCATGCGGACCCAGGTCGTAGCGCGGGCTTCCAGCCCGCACTCTCGAGGCCGAGGCAGCGGCAAAACGAAGACCGAGCGGGCTGGAAGCCCGCGCTCCAAATGAGCCGGCGCCCGCGGAGAGGTTACCCCGACCCATGACGTCAGTTCGTGGGATTCGTGAGGTTCGTGGTTCATTCCCGAAATCGACGATCAAGCTTGCTGCCTCGCGAAGGATGCGGCTCATCATCGACGCGTCGGCCGGTCCACGCAATCCTGCCTAGCCCTCGACCGTCTTGGGTTCCCTGGGCAGACCCAAGCCGCGCTCGGCGATGATGTTCTTCTGGATCTGGGCGGTGCCGCCGCCGATGATCAGGCCGAGATCGAACATGTAGCGCTGCTGCCAGAGCCCCTCGGCGCGCAGGTGCGGACTGACTTCGTAGAGGACCCCCAGTTCGCCGAGGACATCGATGGCCAGGGCGGCCAGCTGGTGGTTGAGCTCGCACCCCTGCAGCTTGACCACCAGTGCGGCCAGGCCCGGCGCCTCGCCGGCAATGGCGGCGCTCAGCAGACGCAGGCCGTTGTATTTCATCGCCAGGACCCGGCCTTGAAGGCGCATCAGGCGGTCGCGCATCACCGGATTGTCGATCAGTCGCTCGCCGTCCACGGTTTCGGTCGCCATCAGATCGATGATCGCCGCCAGCCGGCTCTCGGCGGCGCCCGGATCGCCCAGCATGCCGCGCTCGTGCGTGAGGGTGGTGTTGGCGACCCGCCAGCCCTCGCCGCGTCCGCCGACGATCTGGCTCTTTGGCACGCGCACGTCGGTGAAGAACACCTCGTTGAACTCGGCGTGGCCGGTCATCGTCTTGAGCGGCCGGACCTCGATCCCCGGCGTCTTCATCGAAAAGATCAGATAGCTGACGCCGGCATGCTTGGGCGCGCCGGCCTCGGTGCGCACCAGGCAGAAGATCATGTCGGCCTGGGCCGCCGTGCTGGTCCAGATCTTCTGGCCGTTTATGAGGAAGTCCTCGCCGTCCTCGACCGCGTGGGTGGTCAGGGCGGCCAGGTCCGAGCCCGCGCCGGGCTCCGAATAGCCCTGGCACCAGATGATCTCTCCGGCCAGGGTCGGCGCGATCCAGCGGCGCTTCTGATCCTCCGTGCCGGCCTCCAGCAGGGTCGGCACGAGCATCGAAATTCCCTGGCCCCCGAGGGGACCGGGCGCGCGGGCGCGGGTGAATTCCTCGGCGATGATCCGGGATTCCAGGAGGTCGGGTTCGGCCCCACGGCCGCCGTAGGCTCGGGGGATCGTGCGCGCCGCGTAGCCATGATCGATCAGGCGCCGCTGCCAGGCGAGGACTTGCGCCCGCCGCGCGCCCGTCGGCGAAGGCCATTCCGCGCGGGAGCGCCCGAGAAAATCGCGGACCTCGCGGCGGAACGCCTCGTGCCGGGGGCTGTCTGCAAGGTCCATGGGGCGATAGTAGCCGCCGAGCGATCGCCAGCGCCAGTCGGCGCTTGCGGCGCCGGCCGCCACGGGGATTAGTGGGCGAAACGGGAGACGATATCATGCAGTCCGACATCCTGGTTCCGGGGGACATCGCCTTGGCGGTGATCAGCCCCAAGGCCTATGCGGGGGACGAAGCCGCGCACGCCGCGTTCAAGTGGCTGCGCGCCAACAACCCGCTTGGGCTAGCCGAGATCGAAGGTGTCTACCCGTTCTGGATCGTCAGCAAGCACGCCGACATTCTGGAGATCAGCCGTCAGAACAGCCTGTTCCATTCCGGAGACCGGGCGACCACCTTCACCTCGATCACGGGCGATGAGCAGGTCAAGCGGATGACGGGCGGCAGCCCGCACCTCTTGCGCACCCTGGTGCAGATGGACGCGCCCGACCACCCCAAGTATCGCGTGCTGACCCAGTCGTGGTTCCTGACGCAGAACATCCGCCGCCTGGAGGATCGCATCCGCAAGATCGCCCGCGCCCACGTCGATCGGATGGCCGATCTGGGCGGTGAGTGCGATTTCGTCGCCGACGTCGCCCTGACCTATCCCCTGCGGGTGATCATGGAGATCCTGGGCGTGCCGGAGGCGGATGAACCGCGAATGCTTCGGCTGACGCAGGAACTGTTCGGGGCCTCGGATTCCGATCTCAACCGGTCACGGGCGGCGGTCGATGAGGGCTCCGACTTCCTCGGCGACCTGCAGGCGGTGATCGCCGACTTCTTCAGCTACTTCAAACAGATAACCGACGATCGCAAAGCCTCGCCGAAAGACGACGTGGCCAGCGTGATCGCCAATGGCAGGATCGACGGCGCGCCGATCAACGATTTCGAGGCGATGAGCTACTACGTCATCGTCGCCACCGCCGGGCACGACACCACCTCGTCCACGACGGCGGGCGCGGTGTGGGGCATGTGCCAGTTCCCGGAGGCGTTCGCGGCGGTCAAGGCCGATTCCGCCCTGATTCCGGGTCTGGTCGATGAGGCCGTGCGCTGGATCACCCCGGTCAAACACTTCATGCGCTCGGCGACGCAGGAGACGACCGTTCGTGGCCGGACGATCGCCAAGGGAGACTGGCTGTGGCTCTCCTATCCTTCCGGCAACCGCGATGAGGAGGTGTTCGTCGATCCCGACCGCTTCGATCCGACCCGCAATCCCAACCGCCATCTGGCCTTCGGCTATGGCGCCCACCTGTGCCTGGGCCAGCATCTGGCCAAGCTCGAAATGCGCATCCTCTTCGAAGAACTCATCCCGCGCCTGCAATCCCTCGAATTCGCCGGCCAGCCCACCCGCGCCGAAGCCGCCTTCGTCGGCGGTCCCAAGCGCCTGCCGATCCGCTATCGGATGAACTGACCGCGGGATGATACCCGCCTATTTTTTTCGGAGCGCGGGCTTCCAGCCCGCCCTCTTTCCTCCCTCGCCACTGCTTCATTGACCGACAAGACCGAAGTCACGTGATCGGCATTGACGCAAGGCGGGCTGGAAGCCCGCGCTCCGATCATGACGCAGCAAGTCGCGCGCGGGCGGGATTAAACGGCCCTTAAGCAAGGCGCCGCATCTTGCGAACCATGATCGTTCACGCCATGCCCAACGTCGTCCAGGTCGCGCTGCAGCGGGCCTCCGACATCACCGGCGTCGATCTGAGTTTCATGCTCGGGACCGCCAGGCGCGAGAGCGGCTACAACCCGGCCGCCAAGGCCCCGACGTCTTCGGCCGCGGGTCTCTTCCAGTTCGTCGATCAATCCTGGCTGGGCACGGTGAAGAAGCACGGCGCCCGCTACGGCTACGCCCGCTACGCCGCACTGATCGAGAAGGGACCGGACGGCCGCTGGCGGCCGGCCGGTCCCAACGCCCGCCAGGTGTTGATGAATTTGCGCCTCGATCCGCACGCCTGCGCCCTGATGGCCGGCGAGATGGCCTCGGAACACGCGGTCTATCTGCGTGGCCGCATGGGACGTGACCCGACCGCGGGCGAACTCTATATCGCCCATTTCCTGGGAGTGGCCGGTTCGGCGCGTCTCATCGAGGCGGTCGGCGCGGCGCCTTCGGCCAGCGCTCCGGCGCTGTTCCCCGAGGCCGCCCGGGCCAATCCGACGATCTTCTACCGCGATGGCCGGCCGGCCACCGTCGGCGAACTCTACGCCAATCTGACCGCTGGGTCCCACGGCGGCGCGCCCCGAAAGGCCGGCGACGAGGCCTTTCTTCGCTATGCCGCCGCGCGACGGGCGGATCGCTCGCGCGAGCATCACCGGATCGCCGCGGCGGCGCTTCGCCGGCCGCCGGCCGGCGAGCCGCGGCGATCGATCGTCCAGGGCTGACGCCGGCTTCCCGCGCGCCGGGTTCGTGGGGACGGATCCCGGGTCGGCGTGCCCGCGAGGGCGTCAGGCGGCGGCGCGGACGACCTGGGTCGGCGGGAGGCTCAGCGCGTCGGCCACCGCGCGGGCGACGGCGCCGACGGTGACCGGCTTTCGCATGATCAGCTGCGCGCCGGCGTCGAGGCAGGCCTTGGCCTCCCCGGCGTCCCCTTCGATGATGGCGATGATCGGGATCGCCCCCGCCGGACCGTCGGCGCGGCGGATGCTGGCGATCGCCTGGGCGCCGTCGAGGCCGGGCAGGCGCGCCGCCATGATCGCCGCGTCCAGCGGCAGTGACCGCGCCAGATTCGCGGCGCGGCGACCGTTGCGGACATGAATCACCTGGTGGCCGAGCTGTTCGAGGATCGTGCGCAGGACCGCCGCGTTGAGCGAATCGTCCTCCGCCACGAGAATCCGCAGACCGGAGAGAGAGAGGCGCGCCGGTTCGCCCCGGCCATCGATCCCGGCGGGAAGGACCGCGGAAGGGTCATAGGGGAACTCGACGGTGAAGCAGCTGCCGACGCCGACCGCCGATTCGGCGTCGATCGTGGCGTCCATCAGATCAGCCAGGCGGCGCGACAGCGAAAGGCCGAGACCGGCCCCGGGAACCCCCGCGCCGGTTCGCTCGATCCGCCGGAACGGCTCGAACGCCTGGCTGACTTCTCCCGCGGCGAGTCCCGGTCCGGTATCGGCGACGGCGACGACCAGGCGGTCGTCGGTTCGGCGCTCGAGTCTCACCTCGACCCGTCCGCGGACGGTGTATTTGACCGCGTTGGCGATGAGGTTGACCAGAATCTGGCGCATCCGCTCGGGGTCCGCCATGGCCGCGCCCGGGTCCTCGGCGACCTGGGGGTCGATGTAGATCGAAAATTCCAGACCCTTGGCCATCGCCTGGGCGCGCCACGGTCCGGCGGCCTCGCGGACCAGCGAGACCGGGTCGAAAGGCGCGCGCTCCACGGCCAGGCCGCCGGCCTCGGCGGTTTCGCTGTCGAGGGTCGCGTTCAGGACCGCGACCAGCTCGTTCGATCCGGCCAGAGCGGCGGCGAGCTGGTCGCGGGACGGCGCCGTTCGCCCGGCATGTTCGGTCGCGGCGGTCAGGACCTGAACAACCGCCGTGAGGCCGTTGCGAATTTCGTTGGAGAGGGTGGCGATGAGGGCGGCGCGCGACCGCGCGATCGTCTCGGCGCGCTCAAGCGACGCTTCGCGCGAGGCGGTGAGCGATTCTCGCTCGATGGTCAGGGCGAACTGACGCCGCAGGATCTGGTTGAGGATCAGCGACAGCAGAAACGACAGCGCGAACGCCCCCCAGGCCAGAACGCCGTCGAAGCGGGTGTCCGGCGAAGAAACCAGCGCCGTCAGCGGGCCGGCCATCGCCGCCGGGGCGACGATCAGCAGGGAGGGC
>DASRLN010000094.1:0-4339 GCA_035648435.1 Caulobacteraceae bacterium | reverse complement strand
CCGTGAAGGACGGGGGCGAGGGTGATCGTGAGAATTGTGTGAATTCGGCGCCCCCAAAGGGGAGGAGTTAAAAGGTGCGGCGGATTCAGCCGCGTTCCTCCAGGAACGTCCGCAGCCGTTTCAGAAACGGCAGGGCGGCCTCGAAGGCTTCGGTCGGCAGGGCCTGGCGGAGAGCCTCGCGGGCGGGACGAGCGGCGGCCAGGCAGGCGCGGTTGGCGTCGCTCCCCGCCGGCGTGAGGCGCACCCAGCGTCGGCGGGCGTCTTCTTCGTCGGTGGCGATTGCGATCAGGCCGCGGACTTGCAGACGCCGCAGAGTGTTGGTGATCGCGCCCTTGGTGAGCCCGAAGGCTTTGGCGAGCGCGCCTGGGCTTCGGTCCTCGCCGGCCGCGGCGAGGTGGCCGAGCACGGCGAACTGCGAGGCCGAGAGGCCATCGGGCAGAAGCCGCTCGATCGAACCGCGCAGGCGTAGGTCGATGCGCGCGATCTCGCCCAGCACCGCGACGTCGGCGCGCTCTCTGACCTTCGCCATGGATTTAGTTTAAGATTGAACTGGTAGCGGCGTCAATCGCCACTTCCCGCCTCCAACCCCCGGCGGGCGAGGTTATCGGCGCGGTCGTTGAGGACGTGCCCCGAATGACCCTTGACCCATCGCCAATCGACCGTATGCCGCAGGCGGGCAGCGTCGAGCCGGCGCCAGAGATCCTCGTTCTTGACCGCGCCCTTGCTCATCGTCCGCCAGCCCCGCGCCTTCCACAGCGCGAGCCACTGGCTGATGCCGGTCTGGACATATCGGCTGTCGGTGTGGAGTTCGACCAAACAGGGACGGTTGAGGGCTTCCAGAGCCTCGATGGCGGCAGTGAGCTCCATGCGATTGTTGGTGGTGGCGGCCTCCCCGCCCCAGATCTCCTTCTCGCGATCGCCGAAGATCAGGATCGCGCCCCAGCCGCCGGGGCCGGGATTTCCCCGGCAGGCGCCGTCCGTGAAAATGACCACGTTGGGCCTCTTGGGGGCCGTCATCCCCCGGCCTCGAAGAGGCCGACGCCGGCGCGGTGGACGGCGAGCCTGCGCTCATATTCGAGCGGATCCTTGGGCCTGACCAGGGCTCCGGCGGGGGCCGGACCCCAGTCGGCCAGTCGGGTGAGGAAGAAGCGCATGGCGGCGCCATGGGCGAGGATCGGCAGGGCGGCGCGTTCGGGCGCGGTCAGCGGGCGACGCCGCTCATAGCCTTGGACGAAGGCGCGCGCGGCGGTGACGTTGAAGCCGCCGTCGGGCTCGAAGCACCAGGCGTTGAGGGCCACGCCGATGTCGTAGGCGAGATGGTCGCGGGCGGCGAAGTAGAAGTCGATGGCCCCGGCGAAGCGGCCTTCCACGAAGAAGACGTTGTCCGGGAAGAAATCGGCGTGAACCACGCCGCCGGGCAGGCCCCGCGGCCAGCGGTCGGCGATGAGCGCGAGGTCCGATCGGATCGCCGCCGCCAGGCCCGGCTTCAGGGCCTCGGCGGCGGCTTCGCGGCCGGCGAACATCGCCGCCCAGGCGCCCTGGCCCAGATCGTTGTCCCTGTGGCCCTCGAACCCTTCGGCCGCCGCATGCAGCCAGGCCAGGCCCTCGCCCGCCTCGCGACAGTGGGCGACGCCCGGTCGCCGGACCGACAGGCCCGGGAGAAAGGCGACCACGGCGGCGGGCCGGCCGCGGATGGCCTTCAGCGTCCGGCCAGCGCGGTCGGCGATCGGGGTGGCGCTGGGAAATCTCCGCTCGGCGAGGTGGGTCATCAGACCCAGGAAGAAAGGCAGATCCCCGGGCCGGACCCGGCGCTCGTAGACGGTGAGGATGTGCCGCCCCGACCCTGTCTCCAGCAGGAAGTTCGAATTCTCCACACCCTCCGCGATGCCCTTGAATGAGAGCGGCCGCCCGAGGTCGTAGTCGGCGAGGAATTCCTCCAGCTCGGTATCGGTGATGTCGGTGTAGACAGCCATTCGCGTTGATCCGCGTCGGCGCGGCCACAAGTCAAGCCGGTCGGTTCGTTGCGGCGCCGCGCTTATGCCTCTATCACCAAGCGATCATCAGGGATCGCGCCGCGAACGCGAACCCGCCCGTCCGAGACTTAAATTCCCATGCGCCCGCACCACACCCTCATCGCGATCGCCATGACCAGCGCCGCGTTGGTCGCCGCCGTTCCGACCTTCGCCCAATATCAGGGCGGAGGCAGTGGGGGTCCGGGCGGAGGCCGCGGCGCCGACCAGCAGCAGCAGGACGACGCCGCCAAGAAGAAGCGCGACAAGGAATGGAACGGCAATCTCGGCGGCATGGCGCAACCGCAGAACGCCGGACCGTGCCCCTACGTCAAGGTGCTCTACGACGCCGCCCGCTACGTGGAATTCAAGGACAGCCGGGAGGCCTCCGCCGCCGTCGGCTATACCGGCGAGATCGAGAACATCTCATCGGCCTGCGCCTATAAGGCGATCGAGCCGATCCGAGTGGCGATGCAGGTGCTGTTTGAACTCGGCCGCGGCCCGCAGGCCCAGGGCAGCCGCAAGGACTACCATTACTGGGTGGCGGTGACCGATCGCAATCATGCGGTCCTGAGCAAGGAATGGTTCACGCTGCCGGTCGTGTTTCCGGCCGGCAAGGACCGGGTGACGCTGACTGAAACCCTGGCTGGCGTGCGGATTCCCCGGGCCAATTCCAACGTCAGCGGATCGAACTTCGAAGTCCTGATCGGTTTCGAGGTGACGCCCGCGATGGCCGCGTTCAACCGCGACGGCAAACGCTTCCGGCCTAACGCCGGCCAGGTCACCGCCCAGGCGCCGGCGGCATCCCCGACTCCGTGAGCGACTTCCGCCTGGTCCTCAGCGAAGCGGCGGGCGCCGTCTTCGCCTCGCTGGGACTTGCCGCTGACCTGGGACGCACCACCCCATCCGACCGGCCGGATCTGGCCGATTTCCAATGCAATGGCGCCCTCGCCGCGGCCAAGACGACCGGCCGGCCGCCGCGGGAAATCGGCGAAGCCGTCGCGCTCGTCCTGCGCGACCATCCGGCCGTGAGCTCCGCCGATGTCGCGGGACCCGGCTTCATCAATCTGAGGCTCACCGACGCGGCGCTCTCGGCCCGCGCCGACGCCCTGGCCATCGACGACCGCTCCGGCGTGGCGCTGACCCCTCGCCCCCGGCGCGTGCTGGTCGATTACGCCGGACCGAATGTCGCCAAAGAGATGCACGTCGGGCATCTGCGGGCCTCGATCATCGGCGAGGCGATCAAGCGCCTGCACCGGTTCGTCGGCGACGAAACCCTGGGCGACGCCCACTTCGGCGACTGGGGCTTTCAGATGGGCCTGCTGATCGTCGCGGTAGGCGACGAGAGCGCCGGCATCGCCGAAATACTCGAGACTCTGGCTGCCGAGCCGTCGGGATTTACCGGGGCCGACGCGGCGGCGATCGACGCCGAACTCTCGGATCGGATTTCCCTCGACGACCTGGACCGGCTGTACCCCCCCGCCGCCGCCCGCGCCAAGGCCGATCCGGACTACCGCGACCGCGCCCGGCGGGCGACCGCCGAGCTGCAGGCGGGGCGCTTCGGCCACCGCCTGGTCTGGCGGCACTTCGCCGAGGTCACCCGCGTCGCGCTGGAGCGCGATTTCCACGCCCTGGGGATCGATTTCGACCTCTGGCGAGGCGAAAGCGACGTCGATCCGCTGATGGCTCCGATGACCGAGGAACTGCGCGCCAAGGGATTGGTCGTCGAAGATCAAGGGGCGCAGATCATCCGCGTGGCCCGTGATGACGACCGCCGCGACGTGCCGCCCCTGCTGCTGGTTTCCTCCGAGGGCTCGGCGATGTACGGCGCCACGGACCTGGCGACGGTTCTCGATCGCAAAACCTTCTTCGATCCGGATCTGGTGCTCTATGTCGTCGATCAGCGGCAGGCGGACCATTTCGAGACGGTGTTTCGCGCCGCCTTTCTGGCCGGCTACGCTCACCAAGGGATGCTGCGTCACATCGGCTTCGGGACCATGAACGGGGCCGACGGCAAGCCGTTCAAGACCCGCGAAGGCGGCGTCCTGAAGCTGCGCGACCTCATCGACATGGCCGACGGCAAGGCCCGCGAGCGCTTGCGGGAGGCCGCCTTGGGGGCCGAACTGCCGCCCGAAGCGTTCGAGAACATCGCCCACCAAGTCGCCGTCGCGGCCCTGAAGTTCGCCGATCTGTCGAATTTCCGGGGCACGTCCTACGTCTTCGATCTCGACCGCTTTTCGAGCTTCGAGGGACGCACCGGTCCTTATCTGCTGTATCAGGCGGTGCGGGTGAAATCTCTGCTGCGCCGGGCGGCGGCGGAGGGGCTGGCG
>DASRLN010000093.1:0-7202 GCA_035648435.1 Caulobacteraceae bacterium | reverse complement strand
GTGCGCCGCTCCCACCTCGTGGGCGTAGGCCAGCGAATCCAGCGCCTTGGAGAACCCCGTCGCCGCGTGCATTCCGGCCTTCGCGCGGGTCTCGGCCACCTTCGCCGCCGCCCCCGCCCGTTCCAGCGCCGCCGTCTGAGCGCCCTGCGCCTGCGCCCTCTGCCGCGCGGCCTTGATCAGGTCGATCACCGATCGCTTGTGGGGGATGGACGACAGCTGGATGATCACGTCGAGGGGAACCTGCGCCGCCCAGGCGGGGTTGGCGCCCACCAGGCGCATCAGGTCGCTGAACTGCTCGGCCGCGATCGTGCCCACCTCGGCCTGGGTATCGACCTCGATATCGATGTCCATCTCCGCCACGGCGTTGCGATAACCGAGCACCGCGCCGGCGGCGTCCGTCACCGGCTGGTTCAGGCCCACGAACCGCGGCGCGTCCTCGTCGTCGGTGACGCGGATGAACTGCGGCGTGCGCCAGAACTGCCTGGCCCGCGCCCAGCACTGCCGATAGACCCGCAGCTCCCAGTCCTCCAGGGCGCCATAGAGATTGGCCAGCTCGATCAGGCCCCCCTGCTGGCGCGCCAGCAGGGCCCGGCCGGAGGCGTCGGCGCCGTCGCGGCCGACCACCGCCGGGCTCAAGCCCAGGCGTTCGATCTCGCCCTTGGCCTCCTGCAGCAGCTCAAGGTTGCCGGCCATCTCGGCGGTGTTGGGGCTCATCTTCCAGCCCAGCGGCAACACGCCGTCGGGCCGGGCGGCCTCCTTGCGGGCCACGTCGCGATCGACGTCGATGGCCTGGGGATCGGACGCCTCGATGCGGCTGACGGTGAGCAGGTGCAGCGCCTTGCCGCGCCGCTTGTTGATCTCGTCCTGCACCCCCAGCATGTCCCACGCCGCGCCATAGCGGGCGTTGTCGCGCCGCACATAGGCGCTCATCGCCTCGATCGGGCAATCCGGCCGGCCGCGATGGTCGAGATAGGGGCTGGGTCCATCGTCGAGGATGTCCGCGCCGGTGAACACGCAGCGCCGCCAGCCGTCCTGGCGGTAGAAGATCTCCACCACCATCAGCCGCCCCTGGCGCCTGTCGACCCAGGCCCCGGCCGTCCCCGGCGCGTTCAGCGGCCGGTCCTGGTAGCTGGCGTCCGGGGCCATGCCGCCGCCGACGCCGTTGGCCACCGTCGCCTCGATCGCCTCGGCCTTGGCGGGATAGAGGGCCGCCGCATCGTCGGCGTACATCCACTTGGCGATGCCGACGAACCGGGCGTCCTTCCAGTCGCGGCGGCGCGACCTGGGGTCGGCAAAGAATTCCTCCCACCGCACCTGCGTGATCGTCACCTGCAGATCGTCATCGACGCCGACCAGGGCGGCCATGGTGCCGGGGACGAGCATGTCCCAGAAGCAGTCCTGCTTCAGCCGTTTCAGCTTGTTGAAGTCGGCGATGAACCGCAGCACATCGGTGGCCGCGTCCGCGCTGCCCTCATCGCCCGGATTGCGCGGCCAGGCGCGCGGATCGCTCCGGCCCCGGTCGGTCACTCCGATGATGCCGTTGATCGCCACCTTCAGCCGGTTGATCACCACCGGCGGCTGGCCACGCTGATGCAGCTTGTCGAGCTGGTCGGGGGTGAACTGGTCCCCGTCGTAGTAGTCGATGCACGTCAGCGACTTCGTCCGCGCCACGGCGGTGAGATCGCGCGCCTCGGTGAAATAGCGTTTCAGGGTCTCGAGGTCGGGGGCGGTCGGGGCCGTCTCGTGCATGGGGTCGAGCAGACGCGCCAATCGGATATCTCCTCGGACGAAAATTTTTTTGCGGAACCCTTGGAACCAGCCGCCCAGGGCCTACGTTCTAGCCGTGTACTTCCGCCTGCTGTTTCGCCCCCCCGACTGAAGGCGGAGGACCCAAGGCCCGGTTGAGCGCAAGCTCCGCCGGGCCTTTCTCTTCCTTCCCCCCTTCATTGGACGGTGGACCCGCGAAGCGCGGGCGGTGGGGAAGCTTGGCAAATCACGCAATTCCGACTGTGCATACTGCAACATGTTCCCGGCCGGTTGTCAAGGGAAATCTTGTCCCCCGATGCGAAACCGCAAGATACCCTTGACTGCCCGCCTCAGCCAATTTGATGGGCGCCACTTGCGTTCCGCTGGGTGTTCGCGATCACATCGCCTTCGGAGCGCGGGCTTCCAGCCCGCATACTTTCTTTGGAACATCAACAGCTTCGCAGATGCTTTGCAGATGCGGGCTGGAAGCCCGCGCTCCGGCCGCGGAGTTCGACGAACTCGCATCCCTTCATATTGGTCGAAGCGGACGACTAGACCGCCACGCGCCCGGCCGGCGGATTCCGCTCCGAGCCGAGCCGGCCCCTCACCCCCTCTGCCCCATGAAGGATGGGGAAGAGGAGATCGCTTCCTGAAGGCATGACTCCCGCGCCCATCTTCGGTAGGGTCGGGAGGGGCTGTTGACGAACGGGCGCGGGAACACCGCTTTCGGAGCACTGTGAAGCGGATGTCCCTGGGCTACGCCGAGAAGAAGCCCGCCAGGACCAAGGCCGGGAAAGCCGGCGGGACGGGTTCCGAACCGGCGGCGGCGACAAGCGCCGAGGCGCAACGCCCCGCCCTCGTGGTCGGCATCGGCGCCTCGGCCGGGGGGCTGGAGGCCTTTCGGACCTTCTTCCTGAACACCCCGGCCGACACCGGCATGGTCTTCATCCTGGTCCAGCACCTGGCCACCGACCACAAGAGCATGCTGGCCGAGCTGGTCGGACGGGTGACCGCGATGCCCGTGGTCGAGGCCGCCGATGGCATGGCGGTCGCCGCCAACGCCGTCTACGTCATCCCGCCGGACGCCACCTTGACCATCGAGAGCCGGGTGTTGCGGGTGGAGACGCCGGCGCCGATCCGCGAAAACCGCCGCCCCATCGACACCTTCTTCGCGTCGCTGGCCGGGGACCAGGGCGAGAACGCCGTCTGCATCGTTCTGTCGGGCACCGGCAGCGACGGCGCGCGGGGCCTGGCCCTGGTCAAGGAACATGGCGGAATGGCCATGGCTCAGGCCGCGGGCAGTTCGGCGATGGGCGGGATGCCGCAGAGCGCCGCGGCCACCGGCCTTGTCGATCATGTGCTGGACGTCGGCGAGATGCCGGCGCGGCTGGTCGAATACCAGCGACACCTCTCCCGGGTCGCCACCCGGAAGGACGACGAGGGAACGCGCGCCGACACCGCCCCGCTGCTGGCCAGGATCAACGCCCTGCTGCGCGCCAGGGTCGGCCACGACTTCAGCCAGTACAAGGAAAAGACCCTGCTGCGCCGCCTGCAGCGCCGGATGCAGGTGCTGCGGATCGACACCACGTCGGCCTATCTCGCCCATCTCAGCGATGAGCCCCACGAACTCGAGCTGCTGTTCCGCGAGTTCCTCATCGGGGTAACCCAGTTCTTTCGCGATCCGGACGCCTTCGAGGCCTTGCGGACCGCGGTCATTCCCAGACTGCTGGAGGGCAAGCACGCCGGCGATCCGCTGCGCATCTGGGTTCCGGCCTGCTCGACCGGCGAGGAAGTCTATTCCATCGCCATCCTGGTGAGAGAGGAACTGGACCGGCGGGGTCTTTCCCTGAATGTCCAGATCTTCGGGACCGACATCGACGAAGGCGCGGTCGCCGTCGCCCGGGCCGCGCGCTACCGCGCCCCGATGGTCGGCGTATCGGCCGAGCGCGCCGAGCGCTGGTTCGCGCGGGAGGGCGAAGACCACTGCCCGGTCAAGCTGGTGCGCGAAACCTGCGTGTTCTCGACCCACAGCGTGATCAGGGACCCGCCGTTCTCGAAGCTCGATCTGATCTCCTGCCGCAACCTGATGATCTACCTTGACCCCGACCTGCAGGATCGCGTGCTGCGAACCTTTCACTATGCCTTGCGCCCTGGCGGCGCGCTGTTCCTCGGATCATCCGAGGGCCTTTCCCGCAATGCCAGGCTGTTCGACGCCCTCGACAAGAAGCACCGCCTGTTCCTGCGCCGGGACACCGAAACCGTGTTGCCCGCCATCGCCCCGGCCGCGCCGGCGACGCGAACCCTGGCCCGGCCGGGGCCGATGGCGCGACCGGACGCGAACCGCATCGACAGCGGCGTTCGCCAGGCCCTGGAGAAGTATTTCCCCGTCTATGTGGTCATCGACGGCGGCAGCGAAATCCTGCGTTTCTCGGGCGGCGAAATCGGCGCCTACCTCGGACCCTCGCCCGGCGCCGCGAGCCTGAACCTCTACGATATTCTCAAGACGCCGCTTCGATCGGCCGTCCGGGCCGCCGTGCAAGCCGCCTCCGCCACCAAGGCGCCGGTCGTCAAGAGCGACGTGGCGCTGGTGATCGACGGCCAGAGCCGGGCGGTGACGGTGATCGCCGCGCCGCTGAAGGAGGGCAAGGCGAACGCCGGGCTGTGCGTCGTCGCCTTCCAGGACACCGGTCCGCTGGCGGCGCGCAAGGAGGCCGGCGACGGCGTCGTGGACGGCGACATCAAGGCGCTGGAACAGGAGTTGCACACCACCCGGACGCAGCTCCAGGTCGCCATCGACGAATTCGAGATCGTCAGCGAGGAGATGAAATCCGCCAACGAGGAATACCAGTCGGTCAATGAAGAGCTTCAATCCTCGAATGAGGAACTCGAAACCTCGAAGGAGGAAATGCAGTCGATCAATGAGGAACTTCAAACCATCAACGTCGAGATGGGGAAGAAGAATGAGCTGCTGACACGCCTGAACAGCGACCTCAAGAACCTGTTCGACAGCACCGAGATCGCCACCATCTTTCTCGACAACGATCTGCGCGTCAAGAGCTTCACCCCCGGAATGACCGATATCTTCCACCTGCGCGACGCCGATCGGGGACGGCCGATCATCGAGATCGTCACTCTGCTGAGCTATTCAGGACTCGAGCGTGACCTGCGAACCGTTCTGCGCAAGCTGTCGATCATCGAGCACGAGGTCCAGATCGGCGAACACGGCGCGAGCTTCATCATGCGCATCCGCCCTTACCGCACCGTGGATAACGTCATCGACGGGGCGGTGATCACCTTCGTCGATATCAGCGAGCGCAAACGGGCCGAGGACGACAGTCGCGATGCCGAACTAAAATTCAAGGCTCTCGCCGACAACATCCCGGCCCTTTGCTGGATGGCCGAAGCCGACGGGGCGATATACTGGTACAATCGCCGCTGGTACGAATATACCGGCGCCGCGCCTGAAACCCAGCGAGGCTGGGGTTGGGAGTCCGTCCATGACCCGAAGATCCTGCCCACGGTCATGGAGCGCTGGAAAGCCTCGATCGCCAGTGGCCAGCCGTTCGAGATGGTCTTCCCGCTGAGGGGTCGCAACGGCCTGTTCCGTCCGTTCCTGACCCGCATCGTACCCCTCCGCGATGCGGAGGGGCGGGTCGTCAACTGGTTCGGCGCCAATATGGACATCACCAAGGAGCGCGAGGTCGAGGCGGCGCTGAGCGAAAGCCAGGCGCGCCTGCAATTCGCCCTGGAGTCGGCGCGGATGGGCGAATGGGATCTGGATCTCGCCAACGATACATCCCGGCGCTCGCTGCAGCACGACAGGACCTTCGGCTACGACCAGCCGATCGAGAATTGGGGTGTGAAGACGTTCCTCGAGCACGTCCATCCCGAGGATCGACCGGAGTTGGAACGATATTTGGACGATGCGGTGGCGCGGCGGCGGGACTGGCATTTCGAATGCCGGGTGATCTGGCCGGACGCCAGCGTGCATTGGATCGCGGGGCACGGCAGCCTGTACCGCAACGGCGTGGACGAGCCGACCCACATGCTGGGCATCGTCAGCAACATCGACGAGCGCAAGGCGGCCGAAAGCCAGGCCCGACTGCTCATGGGCGAGCTCGATCACCGGGTGAAGAATATTCTCGCCACGGTGTCCTCGGTGGTCGCCCAGACCCTGAACACCGCCGACACGCCGGCGAACTTCGCCGCCAGCCTGGAAGGCCGCATCAATGCCCTCTCCAGGGCGCACGGCGCCCTGACCCAGAACGGGGGCGGCGGAGGCGCTCTCGACGATATCGTCCGAACCGAACTGGCCGCCTACCAGGATGATCTGGGTCGGGTGAAAATCGACGGGCCGGAAGTCATTCTCACCCCCAAGGCCAGCCTGGCCTTCTCCATGGCGATTCATGAGCTATCCACCAACGCCGCCAAGTATGGCGCGCTCTCGACGGGCGCCGGGCGATTGTCGGTCACCTGGGAAAGGCTGCTCGGCTCCGATCCGGCCATCCTGCGGGTGGTTTGGGCCGAAACCGGGGGTCCCACGGTCGAGCCGCCCTCAAGGCGCGGGTTTGGCACGACGCTGATCGAGCGGGCGCTGGCCTATGAGTTCGACGCCACCGTCGATCAGGGGTTTCCGCCGACCGGGGTGCGATGCGTGATCGAATTGCCATTGACGGTTGAAGTATCGCCTCCGCCCGTCGCGCGGATGTTGACCCTGGAGGCGGGCGGCCATGAATGACTTCGCCAACCGGCGCATCCTGGTCGTCGAGGATGAAATCATGATCGCGATGATGATCGAAGGCATGCTGACCGACCTCGGCTGCGAGATCGTCGGGCCGGCGAGCAAGCTCGAGGCGGCGATCGCGCTGGCCACCGAGGAGGCGCTCGACGCCGCCCTTCTGGACGTGACCATCCGCGGCGGCCAGGTGTTTCCAGTCGCCGAGATCCTGCGCCGGCGGTCGATCCCCTTCATCCTGGCCAGCGGCTACGGCGACTGGGCCCTCCCCGAGGCCTTCCAGGGCAGCCCCCGCCTCCAGAAACCTTTCACCGCCGCCGCCCTGGAAGAGGCCCTGGGCGCCATCTGCCCGCCACGCTGACCGATGGCGCAGGAATGGCCGCTCCTCCCCCTTCTTACTGGGTCATGAACGTAGCGCGGGCTTCCAGCCCGCTCTTGGTGGGGCGGAACGGCGCCTTCTTGGTATTCCCAGCGAGCGGTTCCCCATCCTCGGAGGAAAAAGCGGGCTGGAAGCCCGCGCTACGAAAAAAGGCTACGGCTTCATATCGGCCCAACAATGCTGCGTGCTTTTCTGACGCAGTAATACCAGTCCTCGAAAAGGCTGACTCGGTCTTTTCAAAGCGACGCGTGTTCGATTCCATGGGGTGATTCGGACACGGAGAAGTTGGATGGGCGCGCCCCTGGAAGTTACCCGGACGGATTACACGGCGCGGGAGCTGCG
>DASRLN010000092.1:0-25329 GCA_035648435.1 Caulobacteraceae bacterium | reverse complement strand
GAGCGCCGCGCCCGCCGCCAATGCGGCGCCCGCGGCCGCCGCATTGGCGGCGGGCGCGGCGCTCTGGGCGTGAGCCGGGATGCTCGTCAGCAGCGCCAGAGCGCCGACCAGAGCCATGATGGGAGAGGTTCGTTTCATGTCGAGCATCTGTCGCCAGTTCCTGGTTGATCGAACACGTTGACCGGAGAGCACCCCGCGTCGGCGGCGGTTCCCCAGCCTTACATCTTCGTTAGACTTGCGGCGAGGGTCGTTTGGCAACCCCTTTTTTTCGGACCCTGGAAAAGACCCGCAGTCAACGTCGGGAGCCGGCCGCCTGACGTCCGCATGTATATTGCGATGCACACTAACCATCCAGTTGTTTTAGATTTGTTTTTCCAGGGCGCTACCGCCCGATTTGGTTGCGACGCAGCACCACGATCAAAGTTCCACGGCAATCAGTTCGCCCGGCCTCCCGCCACGGGATCGGGCGGCCGGGCGACGAAATGGCCGCCAGACGGGAAGGCGACGCCGCGTTTGCGGCGGGGCGGCGACCGGGTCGGCGAGGTCAAGGGCGTTGTCGGGGCGGGTGGTGGTGCCTGGGGGCGGATTCGAACCACCGACACGCGGATTTTCAGTCCGCTGCTCTACCAACTGAGCTACCCAGGCCCAAGGTTTTGGAGCGCGGTCTATAGGCGCCGCCCCGGGGGATGTCCAGCGGAGGGGCCGGCCTTCGCTTCTACTCCGAATTGCCCTCGCGCGGGCTGTTCGCCTCCTCATCATCATCCGCGACGGCGGGGATGGCGTAGCGACCGCTGAGCCAGCGGTGGAGATCGACATCGGCGCAACGGCGCGAGCAGAATGGGTGGAAATCGGTCTCCGCCGGCTTACGGCAGATCGGGCAGCCGGGCGCCGTCACCGCCGGACGACCTCGAAATCCTCGCGCGCCCGGCCAGGTTCCGCGCGGATGGCGACGCGGACGCCGACGCGGGCCTTGAGCACCTTGAGAGCGGGACCGGCGGCTTCGGCGACATCCGGCGCGGCGATGGCTTCGAAACGCCCGCCGCCATCGGACGCCGCTTCGCGTTCGAGCGCGCGGATCACCACGAGGGCTTGGGACAGCATGCTCAGCTCGCCGGTCTCATCGACCAGGACGTCGAGGACCCCGCGCGAGCGGCGCGGGATGGTGAGTTCGAGGGTCCCGAAGCGGCTGACCGGCCCCAGGGCGACGCCCGGATTGTCGGGCGCGAACGCTCCGCGCGCCGCCGAAATCAGCGCCGGCCCGTCGTGACCGCGGCCGATGAAGTCGATCACCACCAGACCACCCAGTCCCTTGAGGCGCAGCACCCGAGCGGCGGCGCCGATGGCGGCGAGGTTGGCGGACTTGGCCGCGCGCTTGGCCTCCCCGCCCGGACGGCCGCCGAGATCGACGTCCACGGCGATCAGCGCCCGCGTCGTCTCCACGGCCAGCGAGCCGCCACCTGGCAAAGGAAAGATGGTCTGCAGGGCTTCGTCCTGGGCGCCGTCGGCCATGGTCCGGGCGATCGATCCCCGGACGATCTCGGCCCCCCTGGCGAAGGCGGCCAGCCGCGCCTCCATGGCGGGCGCCGGCTCGAGCAGCCGCGGAGCGCCCGCCCCCGGCCCGATCACGCGCACCGAAGCGCCCTTCCCCGACCTCGCCTCGGCGCGGACTTCGACCTCCAGGGCCTCGCCTTCGACCAGTCGGCCGCTCTCGGCGGTGAGGTTGATCACCGCGTCGGGTCCCTCGCCCAGATCGACGAAGGCCAGCGCCGCGGCGCGCTCCACTCGCCGCACGCGGCCGACCACGCGGGCGCCGAGCTTCTGCGCCGCCGGGTCGCCGTCGCGATCGATGAGCAGCCGTTCGGGGCGTCCGTCCTGGGCGACCACTCCCCGGGTCTCGACGATGCCCGCATCGAGATAGAGCCGGCGCTCGGTCATGGCAGGGGATATCCCAGGCCGCGCAGGAGGTTTGCGGTTTCGAAGAGCGGCAGACCAACGACCCCGCTGTAGGAGCCGACGAGCGCGGTGACATGGGCGGCGGCGCGGCCCTGGATGCGATAGCCGCCGGCCGCGCCTCGCCACTCGTCGCAATCGACGAGATCGTCGGTCTGGGCTGGCGTCAGGCGGTTGAATTTCACTCTGGTTTCGGAAAGTCGGCCGGCGCGGCGTCCGTCGGGTGCGATCAGGGCGACGCCGGTAACGACGCGATGACCGCGGCCGGAGAGAAGGACGAGCATGGCGGCGGCCTCGTCGCGGGTCGTGGGCTTGCCCAGCATCCGCCGGCCGACCGCGACAATGGTGTCGGCGGCCAGGATGAAGGCCCGCGGATGTCTGTCCACGGCCCGGTCGGCCTTGGCCCGCGCCAGCCGCGCCGCCGCCAAGCGCGGCGTCTCGCCGGCCACGGAGATCTCCTCGATGGCGGCCGGATCGACTTCGGCCGGCGAAATTCCGATCTGGGCCAGCAGTTCGAGCCTTCGCGGGCTGGCGCTGGCCAGCACCAGGGGCGCGGTCGTGTTCCGAGGACAAGGGGAGGAAGCGGTCACCCACGCTCCATAGCGCTCCGCGTCGGCGCTGTCTTCGGCCCACCCCGCCCGCCGGGGTTTTCGGAACGGAACACGGTCGGCGGGATTAGATCAGGCATCGATCAAGGAAGCAGACGATGTCCGCGGATGAAGACGGCGCCGACCCCCAGGATCAGGCCGAAACCTTCGACGAAACCAACCTCACCCGGGACGGCGAGGACATCGCCCATCCCGACATGGCGCGCGACGTGGCCGACTACACCGCCGCCCCCGAGGACAGCGACGAGGACGAGGCGGCGGACGAGGACTTCGACGCCGACGACGTCGATGAGGCGCAGATCGACCTGATGCTCGAACGCGACGACGGTGTCGATGAGCCGCGCAGTTTCGCCGCCGACGACGCCGACCGCGTGGCCAGCGACGATGTCACCGCCGCCGACTTCGAGTCGTCCCGTGTTTCGGACGAAGACCTCGAAGACCTGGGCTACGCCGAGGACCCGGCCCCCGGGTAGGGCGCGGCGGGGACATCTTTCTCTCGCCGCCGCGGCGGGTTCGGCGAAGCGGCTTGAATGTGCCGGCGCGGCCTTTAGGGTGACCGCGGATTTGAACAGCTGTTCGAGGGGCGAATCGCCGCCTCCATGGGAGTTCCGGCATGAGAAAACGCTTCGAAGGCACGCGCGACTATGTGGCGACCGCGGATCTGAAGATCGCGGTCAACGCCGCCATCGCGCTGGAGCGGCCCCTGTTGATCAAGGGCGAGCCGGGCACCGGCAAGACCGTGCTGGCCTACGAGATCGCCAAGGCGCTGGAAGCGCCGCTGATCACCTGGCACATCAAATCGACCACCAAGGCCCTCCAGGGCCTCTATGAGTACGAGGCGGTGACCCGCCTGCGCGACAGCCAGCTGGGCGACGAGCGGGTCAAGGACGTGCGCAACTACATCAAGCGCGGCAAGCTGTGGGAAGCGTTCGACGCCGACGAGCGGCCGGTGCTGCTGATCGACGAGATCGACAAGGCGGACATCGAGTTTCCCAACGACCTGTTGCAGGAACTCGATCGCATGGAATTCTACGTCTATGAGACCAACGAGACCATCCGGGCCAAGATCCGGCCGGTGGTGATCATCACTTCGAACAACGAGAAGGAACTTCCCGACGCGTTCCTGCGCCGCTGCTTCTTCCACTATATCCGCTTCCCCGATGAAGAGACCATGCGCGAGATCATCGATGTCCATTTTCCGGGCATCAAGCAGAAGCTGGTCGCCGAGGCGCTGCGCATCTTCTATGACATGCGCAAGGTGCCGGGCCTGAAGAAGAAGCCCTCGACCTCGGAACTGCTCGACTGGCTGAAGCTGCTGATGGTCGAAGACATCGACGACGCCGCCCTGCGCGAGCGCGATCCCACCAAACTGATCCCCCCGCTTCACGGCGCCCTGCTCAAGAACGAGCAGGACGTGCACCTGTTCGAGCGCCTGGCCTTCCTCGCTCGCCGCGAGGGCTCCGGCGCGAGACCGGGTCAGCAGTAGCTAAGGGTGTGTTGAAGAACTACTGAATCGATTCTACCGTGCGCCCCTCTGGCGGATTTCGTGGTGTCCGGATCATCGCTTGAACCGCCAAGACGCCAAGAAGCCAAGAAAAGCAGTGCGCTACGCGCGCGAAGCGCCATATTTTCTGCTTGGCTTCTTGGCTCCTTGGCGGTGAAAATGGTTTCGCCGCCGAGCGCGATGGATCGATTGTTCGCCACCGGGTACTTAGTCTTCCTGCGTCATAGCCGCAGCGTGGGGTTTGTCAGCCCGCCCTTCGCGTCAATGACGACGGCGTGAGTTCGGTCCTGACGGTCAGCGCCGCCGTGGCGGCGGGGGGAAAAGTGCGGGCTGGAAGGCCGCGCTCCGGAAAGCTATGCCCGTGTGGCAATTCAACCGAGACCCGCCCTTCCGACGCGGATTGGCGCCTTACCGCTTATTCACTGGACCGGAGCGGCGCCTTGGTCACATCTCTCCCTTTCGTTCCACGGGAGGCGATTGACATGAGACGTGTGATGGTTCTTTCGAGCGGCGCGGTCGCGGCGATGGCCCTGGCGGCCTGTTATCCGCCTCACGTCCATCATCAGGCGTCGACGCCGCTGAAGGCGATAGCCCGGCTCGACTGTCCCGACACCCAGGGCGACCTCTCCCTCAAGAGCCAAGCCTCGGATGGCAAATCCTGCGCCTACGCCGACAACGATGGGACGGAAGTGAGTCTCCAACTCATCGCGATTTCCGGAAGCGACTCGCGGAGCGCGCTGGGGCCGCTGGAAGCCGACCTGAAATCCGAGCTTTCGTCCGCCAATGTGGCGACCGCCTCGTCCGGCCAGGCCGCAAACAGCGTCGGCGACAAGGATCGGGTGGATATCGACCTCCCCGGGGTGCACATCCACACCAACGGCGGCGCCGCCAGTATCGACACGGCCGGAGTCAAGATCAACGCCGACAACGCCGGCGCCCACGTCGATGCCCACGAGGCGAATTCCGCCAAGATGGATGGCGAGGGACATTCCGAAGGGGTGACCATCGACGCCGGCGACAAGGGCGCGGAAATCCACGTCAACGAGGGCGGGGCCGGCGTCCATCAGAGCTTCATCCTGGCTTCGGACGTCGCCGGACCGCACGGCTACAAGTTCGTCGGCTACGAGGCTCGCGGCCCGATCGGCGGCCCGCTGGCGGTGGTCTCGGTCAAGGCCAAGGATGAAGACCACGACGACCTGCGCCGCGACATGCGCGCCCTCCTCCGCCGCAACGTCGGGGGTTGAGCGCCGACTTCCCTTCTCCCGCGAGGAAAGAAGGGACCAAATCTCTCACGCGGCCACGACCTCGACGACCTTGTAGGTCAATGGGCGGCCGTCATCGTCTGTGACGGTGACGTATTCACCGACCGCGAACCGGTGTTCGCCCAGGCGGTAGACCGGCTCGTCGTCACCGATGGCCGCCGCACCGTAGTCGAAGAACCAACGCGCGCCGGTCCGCGCCAGACGGCCGTCGGCCGCGTCCTCGTCAGGGGAGAAGCGTCGGACAACGCAGGCGTCCTTGGATTTCGCGTAGGAGGCGGCGTCCAGGTGGCCATCGGCGGTGAGGGGCGCGGTGAGGGCGTATCCACGATGGTCGTCGCCGCCGGAAAACTCGGTTCCGGGGTTGCGGGCCAGCCGCATCACGATGCGCGAAAGGGACATGTCTCTACTCCGTGGGACTGGACGAAAGGTCAGTGCGAAAGGAAAAGCGATGGCCCATCGGCGGCCAGGAACGTGCGCGTGGCCCCGCCGAAGATGAATTCCTGCAGGCGGGGATGACCGAAGGCGCCGGAAACCAGGATGTCGGCCTGCGCCGCCTTGGCCGCCCGGAGCAGGGCCGGCGCGGGATCGCTCGAGCCATCGAGGATCTGGATCGCGCATTCGACGCTCCGCGCGGCCAGAAAGGCGACGAGCTGGGCCGGATCGAACTTGCGCGACGAGGCGGCCGGCGCGGCCAGGGCGACGACGCGGGAGGCCTTCTGAAGCAGAGGCAGGGCGGTGCGCATGGCGCGACAGGCCTCCTTGCCGCCGTCCCAGGCCAGAGCGACGATACCACCGACCTTGAAGCCGGGCCGGGCGACGATGGTCGGGCGCTGCTCGTCGGCGACGATCTGCTGGAAGGCTTCCGCCAACGGACCCTTGCCGCGGGCAGAGGCATCCTCGAACACCAGCACGTCGGAGAGGCGACCTTCCATGGCCAGGGCCGCCCAAACCGGTGACTTGAGGGACACGAAACTCTTGCGCGTGCAGGCGCAAGCGTCCAGGGCCGCGCGCGCCGCCCTCTCGCCCTCCGCGGACGCCTGGCGGATGCTTTCCAGCGCGGTGGCCTGCACCCCGCCCATGAAACCGTCGCCCATCCAGGGAATGAGATCGGCGACGTCGGCGGGCGCGTGGACGCCGGCGACTTCGGCCCCGAAGGGTTCGGCCAGGGCAACCGCCGCTTCCAGGGTGCGCCGGTCCCCTTCCCCGCCCGACAACGGAGCCATGATTCTCGCCCAATCCATTCCGTCAGCTTTCCAGGGTGTCGATCGATGTCGCTCCCGAGAGGGCCTTCACATTGATCTTTGTCAAGCGATCGGCCATCTGACCAGACACACTCCACAGTCAAGGAACGGTTCGGTGACCAAAGGGCTGCATGGCCGAGGCGGTCGCGACGCCGGCCAGCGGGCCTGGCAGCGAATGCTCTCCGGCCGGCGTCTGGATCTGCTCGATCCCTCGCCGATGGACATCGAGATCGAGGACATCGCCCATGGTCTGGCCCGGGTGGCGCGCTGGAACGGGCAGACGATCGGCGACCATCCTTTTTCCGTGGCCCAGCATTCGGTGGTGGTCGAAGAGATCGCCGCCCACATCAAGCCGGGCCTGGAGCCGCGCTGGCGCCTGGCGGCCCTTCTGCACGACGCCGCCGAATACGTGATCGGCGACATGATTTCGCCGTTCAAGACCGCGCTCGGCATCGACTACCGCGCCTTCGAGGACCGGTTGGAGGGGGCGATCCACCTGCGCTTCGGTCTGCCGACCCACGCGCCGGCCGCGATCAAGACCCTGATCAAGGCGGCGGATCGGGCTTGCGCCTATTTCGAGGCCACCCAACTGGCCGGGTTCACGCCCGCCGAGGCGCTGAAGTTCTTCGGCGCGCCGCCCAGGGGGTACGCCCTGACCGTGCACGCCCTGGCGGCACCAGACGCCGAGGCGCGGTACCTGCAACGCTTCGAGACACTATCGCTGGGCGCCGGATACGCCGGGGCGACGGCGGCCTTCGACACCGAATGACCGCGACGGTCGTCATCGGCCTCTCGGCGGTGGTCATCGCCATGCGGGAGGGCGAGGGGCGGGTGCTCACCGTCCGCCCGCGCGACAGCCGCACCGAGCGGACATCGATACTGGAGGGCCTGCCGTTCGGCCCGTTTGATCCAAAGAATCACCGGACCTTCGAACTGGCCCTGCGCGATTTCGTCACCCGGCAGACCCGTTTCGACCTGGGGTTCGTCGAGCAGCTCTACACCTTCGGTGACATGGGCCGCGATGCGCCCGTGGCCGACGTGGGGGCCGGCGGCGCGCGGGTGATGTCGGTGGGCTACCTGGCCTTGGCGCCCGCGGCGGTGGACACCGCGGCCCCGGACACCGCCTGGTCGTCGTGGTCCCGATACTTTCCGTGGGAGGACTGGCGCGGCGGCCGGCCGGTGTTGATCGACCAGGCGATCGCTCCGGCGCTGCGGGGCTGGGCGGGACGGTCGGCGGCCCGACACGGTCGGGCGCGCCTGCTCTTCGCCCTCGAAGGATCGCCGTGGAACGAGGAACGAGTGCTGGAGCGCTATGAGCTACTCTACGAGGCGGCCCTCGCCCCGGAGGCCGCTCGCGACCGGGACCGCGCCCAAGGTGGGGCGCCGGCCGAGCCTCGGGCGCTCGCCGCGGCCCTCGGCGAGCCGATGATCTCCGACCACCGGCGGATTCTAGCCACCGGCCTCGGCCGCCTGCGCGGCAAGCTGAAATACCGGCCGGTGGTGTTCGAACTCATGCCCGAGGCCTTCACCCTCTCGGCCCTGCAGCACACCGTCGAGGCGATCGCCGGGGTCGCCCTCCACAAGCAGAATTTCCGCCGGGTGGTGGAGCGCACCGGCCTGGTCGAAGGCCTGGGTCGAATGGACGCGGACACCGGCGGCCGGCCGGCGGAACTCTTCCGCTTCCGTCGCGAACTTCTCGCCGCGCGACCGGCCTCGGGTCTCTCCCTGCCGCTGCTGCGCGACTGAACCGGCGGGCGTGATATCAGGTCCGTTCAAGAACGCCGCCAATGGGAGCGAACCCGTGTCACGCGCCATCATCGCCGCCACCGGCCTTTACACGCCGCCTCATAGCGTCTCGAACGCCGAGCTGGTCGAATCCTTCAATGCTTTCGTGGTACTGAACAACTCGGAAAACGCCGAGGCGATCTCGGCGGGCGAGATCGCGCCGCTGGCGACCTCCTCGGTGGAGTTCGTCGAGAAGGCCTCGGGCATCAAGTCACGCTACGTGGTGGACAAGACCGGGGTGACCGACCCCCGGGTGATGCGTCCGATCATCGCCGAGCGGCCGAATAGCGAAATCTCGATCCTGGCCGAAATCGCCGTGGCGGCGGCGAACCAGGCGTTGGAGCGCTGGGGCAAGGGCGCGACGCGGATCGACGCGGTGATCTGCGCGGCCTCCAACATGCAGCGCGCCTATCCGGCCATGGCCATCGAGGTGCAACAGACGCTGGGCATCGGCGGCTTCGCCTACGACATGAACGTCGCCTGCTCGTCGGCAACCTTCGGCATCAAGACGGCGGCCGACTACATCGCCGCCGGCGAGGCGCGGGCGGTGCTGATGGTCAATCCGGAAATCACCTCGGCCCATCTCAACTTCCGCGACCGGGACAGCCATTTCATCTTCGGCGACGTGGCCACGGCCGTGATCGTCGAGGCGGCGGACGCCGCGGATGGCGGTTGGGACATCCTGGGAACGCGATTGAAGACGCAGTTTTCCAACAACATCCGCAACAACTTCGGCTTTCTCAACCGCTGCGCGCCAGAAGGGCTGGGCTCGCCCGACAAACTCTTCGTCCAGGAGGGCCGCAAGGTGTTCCGCGAGGTGGTGCCGATGGTCTCCGAGATGATCCTCGAACACGCCGCCGACCTCGGCCTCGATCCCCACGGCCTCAAGCGCCTGTGGCTGCACCAGGCCAACATCAACATGAACGAACTGATCGGCCGCCGGGTCCTCGGCCGCGAGCCCGCTCCGGGCGAAAACGTCATCATCCTCGACGAATTCGCCAACACCAGCTCGGCCGGCTCGATCATCGCGTTCCATCGGCACAACAGCGACTTCGCGGCGGGCGATGTGGGTCTGATCTGCTCGTTCGGGGCGGGCTATTCGGCCGGAACGGTGTTCGTGAGGAAGCGGTAGGAGTCCCCTATCTTTCCTCCCACGCCCTCTTGCGGGGGAGGGGGACCACCTCGCCGAAGGACGAGGTGGTGGAGGGGGCGCAAGGCGGCTACAGAGATCGATGGCGCGGGCCACGGCGAGAAAACGCAACGCCTCCACGACGAAAGGCGCGACGAATACATGGTCCGGGCCGGCTACCGCATCGTGCGGGTCTCGGCAGCCGAAGTGATGCGCGACCCGGACGAAGTCGCGCAAGGGATCGTCGATATGGCGAGAACGCCGAGCAACCGTTGACGCCGCCTTGCGCCCCCTCCGTCACGGCGCGAGAGGGCGCCGCGCCACCTCCCCCGCAAGCGGGCGCGGGAGGATAGACGACACGATCAGCCGAGCCGTGTCCGAAACCATTCGGCGAGCGCCGATTCGCCGAGGGCGCCGGCGGCGACCGATTCAACGATCTTGACGGCCTCGACCGGGTCGAACCTCAACTGGGTTCCGTTGTCGGCGAGGAACAGGCGCGCGATGACCCAGCCGGTGCGCTTGGCGCCGTCCACGAAGCCGTGGTTGCGCGCGATTCCGTAGAGATAGGACGCCGCCAGATCGGCCGCGTCAGGCTCGCCGTAGACCGCGAGATTCGGGCGCGCCAGGACCGATTCCACCAGCCCACGATCGCGACCGCCGTCCGCCCCACCGTGTTCGGCCAGCTGCCGGTCGTGTACGGCCCAGACCACGTCCAAGCCCACCCATCGCCATTCGGTCACCGGGCGAGCGCCTTCAGAACCTCCCGGTCGTCGTGCATGATCGCTTCGGCGAGGCGAAGCTGGCGTTCGAACTCAGGATTGTACGGCGTCAGCCGATAGCCGCCATCCGGGGCCTCGGTGAGATAGACAGTGTCGCCCTTGGCCACCTTCAGGCGCGCCATGGCCTCCTTGGTCAGGATGAAGCCGGCCGAAGACCCGACGGTGGTGACCTTGAAAGCGAGCATGACCGATTTCCGAGTATATAATAAACATTATATAGCTCGGATCGACAGGTTTCAAGACCAAGCTTCGGCCGGCGCGTCATCGGCCTCGACCTGGTCGCCCTATCGGCGAATGGCGGCTCTCGACCCATCTGCGACCTTTCCGAAGTCCGCAAAGCGGTTACCTGGCAGCGCGTACGGCTCGTTCCGAGATCGGCGGAGCCTCCTCAACATCAGCGTTCGTCGCGAGGTCTGGCTCGCCACTCACCAGCGGGCGCCTTACGGGCTGCGGCGTCCGCCGAACCGCAACGGCATGGCCAGTTCGCCGTCGCCGACCGGTTTGCAGTTTACCAACCTCGGGCGGAACCGCGCGTTGTCATGAGCCTGATCGCGGCAGCATCCATGGCCGGTTCGTTGGGCGGGCCGCCCGACACGTTGCCGTCCTTGGCCAATCCGTCGATGCCGACGCGGCATCGCACGACCATGCGGAAGTCCGATCCCGCCAGGCGGGCCGGAGCCGACCGGTAGAGCGCGTCCGAGTCTTTCGAGGTAGGGCGCGTGAGCCAGGACGGGTCGTTCGGATCGTGGCTCCAGAACATATCGCTATCGACGTAGCCAACCGTCCGGAGGGTGGTCATACCGGGGACGAGGCCTTCCAGGAACTGCGGACAGACCGCCTCCGCCCGGGATCGGAGTGTCTCGACCTTCGCCGCGTCGAGGCGAGGCGCCGTCGTCGGGGCGCAGCCCGTCAGGCGTGGTCCTGCCGCCACATTGCAGCGGAACACCACCTTGCCCGACGCCATCGACGCGGCGGTCGCGTCGCCATGGCTCGGGCAGATGCCGAGCGCCGCGAGCGCCGTGGCGCCAAAGAGGATATCCCGCGTCCTCAACTTCTCGACTCCGAGTCTCGCCCGCCCACAGGCTGAAGCCGTCTCCTCGAACTGCGTCGCTGAAGCGAGCGAAGCGACTATAGCGCTTGGTTCCCGTGGCCGACAGCGGCGTGGACTCGCGCTGGATCAGCCATCCTGGTGAGGGGGCGGAGATCCTGGTCGTGCGGGTCCATTTTGACAATTCCCGGTCAGGTGATCCGAGGACCGTCAGAAGCAGCGTGGGTGGTAGAGTCCGCAACCCCAAGGTAGACGCCCAGAGCCACCCGCAAGCCGTGCTGAATTGCAATTCAGGCCGCCGGCCCCCTACGCCACAAACGCCCACCCGGCGATGACCACGCCGCCCGCCGCGAGGGCCAGGGCCGAGAACCAGGGCCAGCGGCGATGGAGAATGATCGAGAGGGTGGCGATGGCGATCGACATGTGCAGAAGGGTCGAGGCGATGACCAGCCAGCCATGCCGCTTTTCGTGGACCTCGGCTTCCTCGCTGTATTTGTCGCGGGCCGCCTCGAAACCCTTGGCCTGCTTCTGGATGCCGCCCTGTTCCTTGCCGTTCTGGGCGGCGGTCTTGGCGTAGACAGCGGCCTTTGGGCCGCCCTGGTCGGCGGCCAGGGCGTAGAGATTCTTCTTCATGCTCTTGGCCTGGAAGAAGTTCCAGGCGTCGGTCGCCTGGTTCTGCTGCAGCACCGCGGTGTTCTTGTCGACGATGGTCTTGTCGCCCTCGGTCGATTCGAGGCTGGCGCAGATCGCCGCCACCACCGCCAGGATGGCGATGGTCATCGTCACCTGCGAGAGCAGCGGGTCCTTGCGCTCGACGGCCTCGGCGGCCTGTTCAGCGCTCTCGCGGGCCTCCATTTCTTCCAGCGGCGAATCCGACATCGCGGCTATCCCCCCTTGTTGTTCAACGTCGCCTGGGCGGCGGCCAGGCGGGCGATCGGCACGCGATAGGCCGAACAGCTCACATAATCGAGACCAACCGTCTCGCAAAAGGCGATCGAGGCCGGATCGCCGCCATGCTCGCCGCAGATGCCGAGTTTGAGATCCGGCCGTGCCGCGCGACCACGCTCGGCGGCGATGCGGATGAGTTCGCCGACCCCCTCGACGTCCAGGGAGACGAAGGGGTCTTTCTCGAAAATCCCCTTGTCGATGTAGGCGTTGAGAAAGCGCCCGGAGTCGTCGCGGCTGATGCCGAAGGTCGTCTGGGTGAGGTCGTTGGTGCCGAAGGAAAAGAATTCCGCGCCCCTGGCGAGATCGGCGGCCCGCAGCGCGGCGCGGGGAAGTTCGATCATCGTGCCGACACGATACTCGATCACCCGGCCGCGCTCGGCCATCACCTCACGGGCCACCCGATCGGTGAGGGCGCGCAGGAAGTCCATCTCCTCGCCCTTGGCGACCAGGGGATGCATGATCTCCGGACAGGGTGCGGCGACGCCCGACGCGGCGACCTCGCAGGCCGCCTCGACGATGGCGCGGACCTGCATTTCATAGATTTCCGGATAGGCCACGCCGAGCCGGCAGCCGCGGTGGCCCAGCATCGGGTTGCTCTCGCGCAGCTCCCGTGCGCGCTGCATCAGCTTGGCCGCGTCCAGGCCCGTGGCTCTGGCCACGTCGGCCAGTTCCTCTTCCGTGTGGGGAAGGAATTCGTGCAGCGGCGGATCGAGCAGGCGGAAGGTGACGGGATAGCCTTCCATGATCCTCAGCAGCTCGATGAAGTCGCCGGTCTGCATCGGATGAATCTTGGCCAGGGCGGCGCGGCGGCCGGCTTCGTCGTCGGCGAGAATCATCTCGCGCACGGCGGCTATCCGTGCCTCGTCGAAGAACATGTGTTCGGTGCGCACCAGGCCGATGCCCTCGGCGCCGAACCGGCGGGCTGCGCGGGCGTCCACGCGGGTTTCGGCGTTGGCGAGGACCTTCAGCCGGCGGATTGAATCGGCCCAGCCCATCAGGGTCGCGAAGTCACCGGACAGTTCCGGCTCGACCATCCGCGCCGCGCCGGCCAGGACCTCGCCGCGAGAACCGTCGATAGTGATCACCTCGCCGGCCCGGACCACCCGCCCGCGAACCCTCATCTCCCCGGCCCTGATGTCGATCTGGAGTTCGCCGGCCCCGGACACGCAGGGCCGGCCCATGCCCCTGGCGACGACGGCGGCGTGACTGGTCATGCCGCCCCTTGCGGTGACGACGCCACGGGCCGCGTCCATGCCGCGGATATCCTCGGGCGAGGTTTCCTCGCGGACCAGGATCACCGCCTCCCCTGCCCCACCTTCGCGCACGGCGGCTTCGGCCGTGAACACCACTCGGCCGGTCGCCGCGCCGGGGGAGGCCGGCAGGCCGGTGACAATGACGTCGCGCTCGGCGGCCGGGTCGATGGTCGGGTGCAGAAGCTGATCGAGCGAGGATGGCTCGACGCGCAGGATCGCCTCCTCGCGGGTGATTACGCCCTCGGCGGCGAGATCGACGGCGATCCTCAGCGCGGCCCGGGCGGTGCGCTTGCCGCTTCGGGTCTGCAGCATGAACAGCCGTCCGCGTTCGACCGTGAACTCGATGTCCTGCATGTCGCGGTAGTGGCCTTCGAGCCGGGCCACCGCCTCGCGAAACTCGCCGAACACCTCGGGCATCGCCTCTTCCATGGAGGGCGAGCGATCACCCATCTCTTCCCGCGCCGCGCGGGTGAGGGGCTGGGGCGTGCGGATGCCGGCGACCACGTCCTCGCCCTGGGCGTTGATCAGAAATTCACCGTAGAGCCGGGCTTCTCCGGTGGAGGGGTTGCGGGTGAAGGCGACGCCGGTGGCGCTGGTCTCGCCCATGTTGCCGAAGACCATGGATTGCACGTTGACGGCGGTCCCCCAGGCCTCGGGGATGCCGTGCATGCGGCGATAGAATTGA
Source organism: Caulobacteraceae bacterium (assembly GCA_035648435.1). Classification (GTDB taxonomy): domain Bacteria; phylum Pseudomonadota; class Alphaproteobacteria; order Caulobacterales; family Caulobacteraceae; genus Acaudatibacter. Next base: position 11,137 of record DASRLN010000092.1, on the reverse strand, counting down.
GCCCGATCGTTCATCCAGCTGGCGAACACCGCGCCGATCGCGCCCCACAGCTGATCCTGGGGATCCTGAGGAAACGGCCGGCCGAGATCGCGCAGGACCGCCGCCTTGTACTCATCGACCACCGCCGCCCAGTCGTCGGCCTCGAGGGCGGTGTCGATGGTCACCGCCAGGGCGTCCTTACGGTCGTCGAGAATCTCCTCGAACATGTGGTGGTCGAGGCCGAGGACGACGTTGGAGTACATCTGGATGAAGCGGCGGTAGCTGTCGAAGGCGAACCGCCGGTCGCCGGCGAGGTTCGCGAGACCCTCGACCGTCTCGTCGTTGAGGCCGAGATTGAGCACCGTGTCCATCATTCCCGGCATCGAGGCGCGGGCGCCCGAACGCACCGACACCAGCAGGGGATTCTCCGCCGCGCCGAATTGCTTGCCGGTGAGCGATTCGACCCCCGCCAGGGCGGTGGCGACCTGTTCCCTCAGGCCCGGAGGAAACGCCTTCCCATCCCGGTAATAGTGGTTGCAGGCCTGGGTGGTGACCGTAAAGCCGGGGGGCACCGGCAGACCCAGCGAAGACATTTCGGCCAGATTCGCGCCCTTCCCGCCCAGCAGTTCCTTCATCGAGGCGTCGCCGCCGGCGGCCCCGCCTCCGAAGGCGTAGACCCAACGCGAAGAAGGCGGCGCGGCGGTCATCATCGTTCTTTCGGGATCAACCTGGAATCCGGGTGAAGTCGGCCACGCGGCGCATCTCGTCGCGCACGCCCAGCAAGAGCCGCAACCGGTTATCCCGTTCCAACGGGTCCCCGGAATTGACCATCACCGTCTCGAAGAAGGCGTCGATCGGGGCTCGCAGCGCGGCCATCGCGACGTTGGCGCCGTGAAAATCATCGGCGCGCAGCGCCGCGTCGATCCTCGGCCGCACCGCTTCGAGCGCCAAGAGCAAGGCCGCCTCGGCCGGCGGAGCGCCCGCCCCGTGCGTCGGCGGTCCGACCGGAAGCGATCCCTTTTTCACCTCCGCGTCGAGGATCTGACGGCTTCGCTTGTCGGCGGCGAGAAGGTCGGAACCCTCGCCCGTCCGCAGGAAACCGTCCAGCGTCTCGACGCGCCGGGCGATGCGGGCGACATCGTCGTCGCCGAGGCCGAGGATGGCCTCGCACACCTCGACGGGATGACCCCGATCGCGCAGAAGGGCCTTCAATCGATCGAGGACGAAAGCGAGCACCTCTTCGATCCAGGCGGTGTCTTCGGCCCGCCGCCAAAACGCCAGCGACTCTTCGGGACCCCCCTCGAAGGCGCCCTGAAAGGTCGCCGACAGCAGATCGACGCCGGCGATCTCGGCGGCGGGATCCTCGAAGGCGGCCAGCGCCTCGCGATAGGTGAGGTTGTTCAGCCGCGAATCGGTGACCCGCCGGACGATCGCCGCCGCCGCGCCCGCGCCGGCCAGGGCGATGAGCGGCCGGAGCTTCAGCGGCTGGTCGGTGGCCAAGGCGATGCGGATGAGGCCCAACGCCGTGCGCCGCAACGCGAAGGGATCGCGTGATCCGGTCGGCTTCTCGCCGATCTCGAAAAAACCGACCAGGGTGTCGAGCTTGTCGGCCAGGGCGACGGCCATGGCCACGGGGTCGGTGGGCACGGTGTCGCTGGGACCCAGAGGCTTGTAGTGGTCCCGAATGGCCGTCCCGACGCCGACATCCAGGTCTTCGGCGGCCGCGTAGTAACCGCCCATGATCCCCTGGAGTTCGGGAAACTCGCCGACCATGGCCGAGGCGAGGTCGGATTTGGCCAGCCTCGCCGCCTGGGCCGCGACGGCGGCCTCGGCGCCGATCAGCGGCGCGATCCATCGCGCCAAGGTTTCGATTCGAAGGGCCCGCTCCCAGAGTGTTCCGAGCTTGGCGTGAAAGATGACGCCCTTCAGCCGTTCGAGACGGGCCTCAAGGCTGGTTCGGCGGTCCTCGTCCCAGAAGAAGCGCGCATCCTCCAGCCGGGCGGCCAGGACCCGGGCGTTGCCCGCCGCGATCAGGGCGCCGCCATCGGCCGGTTCGATGTTGGCGATGCAGACGAAGTGGGCGGCCAGGCCGCCGGCCGGCGCGCGCACGGCGAAATAGCGCTGGTGGGTTCGCATCGAGGTGCGGATGACCTCGGCGGGCAGGTCGAGAAAGCGCGCGTCCATGTGTCCGAAAATCGCGACTGGCCATTCGGCGAGTCCGGCCAGTTCGTCGGCGAGGCCGTCATCCTCGACCAGCTCGAGGCCCCGCTCCACGCACACGGCGCGGGCGCCGTTCAGAACGCGGCGCTTGCGATCGGCCGCATCGAGGATCACGAAATGTCCGGCGAGAGCCTCGCGATATTCGTCGAAGTCGCGCGCCCGGAAAGGCCGGCGCAATCCCATGACGCGGTGGCCCTCGCTGAGATCGGCGCTCTCCATGCCTCCCACGGACAGCGGCACGACGGCGCGGTCGAACACGCAGAGGATGCGTTGGAGCGGACGCACCCAGCGCAGATCACCGGCGCCCCAGGTCATCGACTTGGGCCAAGGGAAGCCGCGGATGATGGCCACGGCCGCCTCCGCGATGATGTCCGCCGTGGATCGACCGCCGCGCGAGATCATCCCGAAATGGGCTCCATCGCGTAAGACGAGATCCTCGCGCCTCACTCCCGCCGAACGCAGAAAGCCCTCGATGGCCGCCTCGGGGGCGCCGACCCTCGGACCCTTGCGCTCTTCGTGGCGATGCGGCTGCCTGGCGGGGAGCCCGTCCACGACCAGGGCCAGGCGGCGCGGCCCGGCGAAGGCCGATAGCGATTCGAATCCCAGATCCGCCGCCGTCAGCGCCTCGCGGGCCAGGCGCTCGAAGTCGCGGGCCGCACCGGCCTGCATGCGCGCCGGTATCTCCTCGGAAAACAGTTCGAACAGCAGCTGGGGCATCAGGCGCCCGGCGCCCCGAGCTGGACCCAGGCCTGGGCGCAGGCTTTGCACAGATCGCGGACGCGGCTGATGTAGCTCTGACGCTCGGCCACCGCGATGGCGCCGCGGGCGTCCATCAGGTTGAACAGGTGCGATGCCTTCAGCACGTGGTCGTAGGCCGGCAACACCAGGGGCTGGCCCTGCCGTCCGCGCGCCGCGAGCAGGCGCGGAACCTCTCGCTCCATGTCTTCGAATTGGCGCCGCAGGACGGGGACGTCGGCGGTTTCCTGCTCGAACGACGAGAACTGGCGCTCGTTTTCCAGGAACACCTGCCCATAGGTCTTGAAGTCCGGGCTCTGAGGGTCGTTGAACGCCAGATCATAGACGTTCTCGACACCCTGGACGTAGAGGGCCAGCCGCTCCAGCCCATAGGTGAGTTCGCCGGCGACCGGAAACACGTCCAGGCCGCCGATCTGTTGGAAATAGGTGTATTGGGTAATCTCCATCCCGTCGCACCACACCTCCCAGCCCAGACCCCAGGCGCCGACGGTGGGATTTTCCCAGTCATCCTCGACGAAGCGGAGGTCATGAATCGCGGGATCGATCCCCACCGACTCCAGCGAAGCGAGGTAGAGCGCCTGCATGTCGGGCGGATTGGGCTTCAGCATCACCTGATACTGATGAAACTGGCGCAGCCGGTTGGGGTTCTCGCCATAGCGGCCGTCGGCCGGTCGCCGGGACGGCTGGACGTAAGCGGCGCGCCAAGGCTCGGGGCCAAGCGCCCGCAGCACGGTCGCCGGATGCAGGGTGCCGGCCCCCACCTCGACGTCGTAGGGCTGAAGGATCACGCACCCCCGCGCGCCCCAGAAGGCATTGAGCGCGAGGATCAGATCCTGGAACGACAGGGGCGCGGCGGCGGTCATTCAAGGTTGCGAGAAGTGATCCCGAAAGGCGCGAAAAAAGGTCGGCGAGCTATAGGACCCGCCGTCCCGAGCCACAAGCCGAGACGCCGCGCGTCACCCGGCGGGAAGAGTCATGTCCGGCGGCACGAGCACCTTGTCGATCACGTAGATATAGCCGTTGCTGGCGTGGATGTCGGATTGGATGACATCGGCGCCGTTGACCTTGATCGGATCGCCGCTGCCATCGATCTGCAGCTTGCTGGTCTCGACCGACACGACCGGTCCCTTGGCCCCCTTTATCTTGGCGGCGTCGAGGGGAAGGTTCACCAGATGGTAGATCAGCAGTTTCTGGAGCGTCGGCAGGTTCGCCGGCTTCATCAGGAAGGCGACCTGACTGGCCGGCAGAGCCTGGAACGCTTCATCCGTGGGCGCGAACACGGTGATGTTCGGCGTCGTCTTCAGCACCGTGGTGAGCTTGGTCACATCGAGCGCCTTGAGCAGGGTGGTGAAATGCCCCGAGCCTTGCAGGGTGGACACGATATCGCCGCTGACCACCACGTGTGGCGAAGCGGGAAGCGTGCCAGTCGGTGATGATGGCGCGACCGCCGTCGGCGGAGCCGGCATGGCGGTGGCGGCCGGCTGGGCGACCGCGACCAGAGGGCCGACCAGCAAGGCGGACGCGCCGGCGGCGAGGATCAATCGATTGAGCTGCATGGATTTCCTTGAAGGCTGAGGGCGTCTCCCGATGGACGCCCCTTCGAGAGCCTTAAGCAGACGAAATCGGAACGCGTCAATTGCCGGCGGGATCGGTCCGTTTGCCGGCGTTGGACATCGGCTTGCCGTAGCGCGCGCGGTTGGCCGCGGTGTCGGGGACCGGGCCGTTGGTAACCTGGGTATTGTCGCCGGTCTTGAGCGCCCGGGCCTGATCGGAAGTGACCTGTGAGTTGTCCAGCACCGTGGCGTTGGTGTCGGTCGCCGCGCCGGCCATCGCCGAGCCGTTTTCGGGCGGCATCGGGGCCTGGTTCCGATCGTTCATCGGCGCCGACATCGAGTCGTTCGGCTGCGCCTGATAGAGGGCCGCGCCGACCGCGAAAGCCGGAAGCGACAGCAGGGCCGCCGCTGCCGCGGCGACGGTGAGCATGCGGGAGGGGGACATGGGAATTCCTTGGGTTGGCGAGTTGACCGGAGAAGACCGGCGCCTGCATCTACGCTTCAAGGCGTCCTCGGTTGCTCCGATCACGGGTTCGTGAACTGCGGCTGGACCATGGGCGCCCAGGAAACAGGCGCCCGAACGCGAACGGCGCCTATCGGACGCGCGTCGAAGCCAAACCCTCACGATAGGCCGGTCGCCCGGTGAGCGGGCGCGGAACGCCGGAGTTAACCTCGCCGCTGACGACGACGGGCGCGCCGAAGATTCCCAGTTTGGACGCGGAGGGCGATACGAATGAAAATGATCGTGGCGGTGGTCAAGCCGTTCAAGCTCGACGACGTGCGCGAAGCGCTCGTCGCCGCCGGTGTCGAGGGTCTGACGGTCTCCGAGGTCAAGGGTTATGGCCGCCAGAAGGGTCAGACCGAGATCTATCGGGGGGCCGAATACCAAGTGAACTTCGTGCCCAAAGTTAAGCTCGAGGCGGTCGTCGATGACGCCGAAGTGGCCGGGGCGATCGAGGCCATCAGGGCGGCCGCCGCCACCGGCAAGATTGGCGACGGCAAGATTTTCGTCCTCGACGTCGAGGGCGCGGTGCGAATCCGGACCGGCGAAAACGGTTCGGCGGCCCTCTAGCCCGCCATCATCGCGACAAGGGGACAACAACGATGAAGTCACATACATTGCGGCGGCTGGCGGAGACGATCGTGGCCGCCCTGACCATCGGCGCACCGCTCGCCGCCATCGCCCAGACCGTCGGAGCGGGGGCGCCCACCAAGATCGACAGTGGCGACACGGCCTGGATGCTCACCTCATCACTCCTGGTGCTGATGATGACCATTCCGGGTCTCGCCCTGTTCTACGCCGGCATGGTGCGCAAGAAGAACATCCTCGCCACCCTCGCCCAGAGCTTCGGCGCGACGGCGGTGATAACCATTGTCTGGATGGTCGTCGGCTATTCCATCGCCTTCACCGGCTCCGGCGCCTTCATCGGTGACTTCAAGTACATCCTGCTGGCGCCCATGGGATTGAATTCGGTGAGCCCGCTCGCCCCGACGATCCCCGAAACCGTCTACATGATGTTCCAGATGACCTTCGCGATCATCACCCCCGCCCTGATCGCCGGCGCCCTGGCCGACCGGATGAAATACTCCGCCTTCCTGCTGTTCATGGCCGCCTGGCTCGTGCTCGTCTATTGCCCGATCGCTCACTGGGTGTGGGGCGGAGGCTGGCTAGGCGCCAAGGGCGCGCTCGACTACGCCGGGGGCACCGTCGTTCACCTCAACGCCGGCACGGCCGGACTGATCACCGCCCTGATGCTCGGCAAGCGCAAGGGTCTGGGCACGGAGAACATGGCGCCGCACAACCTCGCCTATAGCGTGATCGGGGCCTCGCTGCTCTGGGTCGGCTGGTTCGGCTTCAACGCCGGCTCGGCGCTGACCTCGAATGTCAACGCCGGCATGGCCATGGTCGCGACGCAGGTCGCCACCGCCGCCGCGTCCTTGTCGTGGATGGCGGCCGAGTGGATCATCGCCAAGAAGCCATCGGTGCTCGGCATGGTCTCCGGCGCGGTCGCCGGCCTGGTGGCGATCACGCCGGCCTCCGGCTTCGTCGATCCCAGGGGCGCCCTGGTCATCGGCGTGGCCGCCGGCATCGTCTGCTACATCGCGGCGGTCCACGTGAAGAAGATGATCGGCTACGACGACTCTCTCGACTGCTGGGGCGTGCACGGCGTCGGCGGCGCCCTCGGGGCGATCATGACCGGCATGTTCGCCAGCAAGGCGATCAACCCTTCCGGCGCGCCCAAGGGCGGCTGGCTGATCGACGGCAACATCGGTCAGATGATCCTTCAGTTCGAGGACGTCGGGGCGGTCTTCGCCTACTGCGCGGCGGTTACTTTCCTGATTCTGCTGGTGCTGAAATACACCATCGGCATCCGGGTGAGCGACGAAGTCGAAATGGAGGGCCTCGACATTAACCTGCACGGCGAGGTCGTGCACGGCTGAGGGTCAGGCGCCCGCCAGACGGCAGCGGCGGATCCACCAGTCCGGGCGATCGTCCCTCAGACGCGCCGCCAGCCTGGAGGCGTCCGCCGTGTCGTGGCAGAGCGCGAAGCAGGTCCCTCCTGAACCCGACATCCGCGCCATGAGGACCTGGGGCCGCGTGCGCAAGAGAGCCAGCGCCTCGCCGATTTCGGGGCGCAGTCGAACCGCCGGCGCCTCAAGGTCGTTGCGCGCGCGACCGAGGTACCGCGCCACGTCTTCCGCCGTCGCCAACTCCCGCGACCCTCGCGGCGGCTTGATCGGACCCACCGCGCCGATTTCGTCGAAGGCGGCATAGACGGCCGCGGTTGCGATGCGGACGCCGGGGTTGACCAGGACCGCATCGAGGTCGGGCAGCCCCGACGCGGCGGCCAGCACCTCGCCCCGGCCACGCGCCAGGGTGGCGGCGCCGGCCAGGCAGGCCGGGACGTCCGAGCCCAAGCTCGACGCGATGCGCCGGCAGGCGGCGCCGGCGGCGCCGGCGGCGAGGACCTCGTTCAGCAAGCGAAGCGTCGCCGCCGCGTCGCTCGAACCGCCGCCAAGCCCGGAAGCGACCGGGAGAGTTTTATGCAGCACGAGGCCGCAGGATCTCACCCGCGTCTCCACCGCGCCCAGGAAGGCGTCCCGGGCGCGGAGGACGAGGTTGCCGCCCTCGCCCGCCAGGTCGCCGGCGAAGGGGCCTTCGACCTGGAAATTCATCTCGCCCGGCCGAAACACCACCCGGTCGCCGATGTCGGCGAAGACCATCAGGCTGCGGATCGGGTGATAGCCGTCGAGCGCCTTGGCGCCCACGTGCAGGAAGAGGTTGACCTTCGCCGGCGCGAAGTTCTCCAGGTCCATCGACGGAGGCGGCGCTATTGGTGGGCGACGACCGCGGGTCGGGTCGGGCCGCCCAGTCCCGAGGCCAGTTTCGCCTCGACTTCGGCCTTGGTCTTGGCCGTGGGCGCCAGTGTCAGCACGCGGCGCCATTGGTACTGGGCCTCGGTCCGCCGCCCGACCCGCCAGTAAGCGTCGCCAAGGTGATTGTTGACGTCCGGATCGGCGGGCTCGAGCTGAACAGCGGCTTCGAGCTTGTCCACGGCGGTCTTGTAGTCGCCCATCCGGTAGTAGCCCCAGCCCAGAGAATCGAGCATCGCGCCGGACTGGGGATCGAGATTGACCGCCTTCTGGACCATGGCCAGGGCTTCCGGCAGCCGCTCTCCGCGGTCGATCCACGAGTAGCCGAGGAAATTGAGCAGTTCGGGCTCGTCGGGCTTCATCTTGAGAGCGGCGGCGAGGTCGATCTCGGCGTCGGCCCAGCGCCCCGCCTGCTCGAGCGAAACCGCCCGCATATAGAGCAGCCGCCAATCGGCCCTGGGTCCGGCCGCGGTGATCAGGGCGTCGAGGACCTTGATCGATTCGTCGTAGCGGTCATTCGCCCGGAGTATATCGGCGAGGATGATCGAGGCGTCCTGATTGGCCGGATCTTGGGCGACGGTCTCCCCGGCGATCTTCAGGGCGGCATCCTTGTCGCCGTTCTGCTGGTAGCTCCAGGCGAGCTTGCCGCGGACGGCGACGTACTGATCGGAGCCCGGCTTGGGTCTCTCCCAGGCGGCGCGGGCAGCCTCGGGATCTCCGGCGCCGGTGAGGATGTCGCCGGCCAGCATCCACGCCTCGTCGCGGCTGGGATCGAGGCGCAGGGCCAGCCGCAGATAGGCGAGCGCGATCTCCTCCTGCTTGCCGATCATCAGGGCCGTGGCCGGCGCGATGATCGCCTCGGCGGCTCCCTGCCGCAGCGATGGCGGCGGCGGCGGCGGCTTATGGGCGGCGGCCCTGGCCCGAGCGCGTCCGATCGTCTCGTCGGCGGGGTTGCGCGCGAGGGCGGAATCATAAATCGCGATGGCCTCGCCAGCGCGCCCACGCCGCTCGAGCATCTCGCCCAGCGTCGCGCTGGCGATGCCGCCCGGGTCGCCCGAGCCGATCAGGGCGCGGTAGGCGGTCTCCGCTTCCACGTATCGTCCGGCGCGCTCGTAGAGCTTGCCCTGATCGAGGCTCGCGAAGAATTGGGAGATCGGCTCGCCGGCGATCACCGGCCGAACGAATGAAGCCTCCACGTCACCGGCCGCCGCCGCCGCCCACGGCGCCAGGAGCGCGGCGGCGGCGCGGTGCGGGGCGCCGACATCGGGGCCGGTGAGAATGGCGCGGGCCTTGCGGGCGTCGCCCTGGGCCAGGGCAGCGACGCCGCGCACGAGAGCGCCGAGCTGGCGCAACCCTGGCTCGGCATCGGCATCCGCCCCGAGCGGGGCGAGGCTCGCGGCCTTGTCCACATCGCCGGCCATCAAGGCGGCGGTGAAGGCTCGGGATTCCAGAAAGCTCGCGCCGGCCGCGCCCTGGCCGCTGGCGGCGCGGCCGAAGTAGTCGGCCGCCGCTTCGCCGTGGCCACGGTTGATCGCCGCCTGGCCGGCGAGGAAGAGACCGTAGGAGGAAGCGCCGTCTTCCGGCCGCGCGACCGCGACGGCCCCTCCGGATCGCGCCTGACCCGGCCCCGTGGCGCAGGCGGCGAGAGCGACAATCGATCCGAGGGCGATCAGTACGGAGAGGGGGCGCATGAGCATCCCTTGGCCCCTAAATGTGGCGCCGACAAGGGCGCGACCGGCCGGGCCGAGGTGGTCACATGTTCGGATAGTTCGGTCCGCCGCCTCCCTCGGGGGTCGTCCAGAGAATGTTTTGCGACGGGTCCTTGATATCGCAGGTCTTGCAGTGGACGCAATTCTGGGCGTTGATCTGGAAGCGGGGATTGGCGCCGGACTCGTCGTAGAGCACCTCGTAGACGCCAGCCGGACAGTAGAGCCTCGCCGGCTCCGCGTAACGTGGAAGGTTGACCGCGATCGGAATGGACGGGTCGATCAGCTTTAGATGGGCCGGCTGATCTTCCTCGTGGTTGGTGGCGGACAAAAAGACGCTCGACAGCTTGTCGAAGCTGAGAATACCGTCCGGCCTGGGATAGACGATCGGCTTGTAGTCCTTGGCCAGGCCCGTCGATTCCGCGTCGGTCTTGCCGTGCCGGAGGGTTCCGAACAGTGAAAGGCCGCCGGTGAGGTTGGTCATGTTGAGGTCGAGCATGACCAGAGCGCCGCCGAGCCAGGTGCCCAGCCGCGACCACAGCGGCTTGGCGTTACGGACGAGATAGAGTTCCTTGCGGACCCAGGATTTATCGTAGGCGGCCTGATATTCGGCCAGCGCATCGCCCGAGCGTCCGGCCCGGAGGGCGCCGAACGCCGCCTCGGCGGCCATCATCCCGGTCTTCATGGCGTTGTGGCTGCCCTTGATGCGCGGCAGATTCACGAAGCCGGCCGAACAGCCGATGAGAACGCCGCCGGGGAAGCTCAGCTTCGGAACCGACTGGTAGCCGCCCTCGGTGATCGCCCGGGCGCCATAGGCGATCCGTTTGCCGCCGAGCAGATGGCGGGCGACGGCGGGGTGATGCTTGAGCCGCTGGAATTCGTCGAATGGCGACAGCCATGGATTCTTGTAGTTCAGGTGGACCACCAAGCCGATGGCGACGTAGTGATCGCCGAAATGGTACATGAAGCCGCCGCCGCCGGTATGATCGTCGAGCGGCCAGCCCACGGTGTGCTGGACAAGGCCCGGCTGGAAATTCCCGCTTGGAACCTGCCAGATCTCCTTCAGTCCGATGCCGAACTTCTGCGGCTCCTTTCCTTCGCAGAGGCCGAACCTGGCCTGGATCTGTTTAGCCAGCGAACCGCGCACGCCTTCGGCGATGAAAGTGTATCTGGCGCGCAGCTCCAGGCCGTTCTGGTAGTCGGCTCTGGGTTCGCCGTCCTTGCCGATTCCGAACACCCCGGCGACCACGCCCCTGAGCGCGCCGGCCTCGTCGTAGAGGGCTTCCGAAGCCGCCATGCCGGGATAGATCTCGACCCCCAGCGTCTCGGCTTGGCCCGCCAGCCACCGGCAGAGGTTGGCGAGGGAAGCGATGTAGTTGCCGTGGTTGTGCATGAACCTCGGCATCGGGAACATCGGTATGTCGATATCTCCCTGGGGTCCGAGGGCGAGGAACCGGTCCCGGGTCACCGCCGTCTCGAGCGGCGCGCCCTTGTCCTTCCAATCCGGAAACAGCTCCTTGAGGGCCCTTGGATCGATCACCGCCCCCG
>DASRLN010000091.1:0-3867 GCA_035648435.1 Caulobacteraceae bacterium | reverse complement strand
CGGCAGCACTGCGAACCCCTCCGACCGGAGCCCAGCGGCGAGCCGGTCGCGGGAGCGGGCGAGACCGGCGGGCATGGCGGCGAACCAGTCGTCGCTGTTGGCCAGGCCCCAGGCCACCGCCGCCTGGAGGTTGGGCGGCGTGGTGAAGGTGAGGAACTGGTGGGCCTTGGCGAGGATGGCGGTGAGCGGCGGGGGGGCGCACAGAAACCCGACCTTCCAGCCGGTGAGGCCGAACATCTTGCCTGCCGAGCCGATCTTCACCGTCCGCTCGCGCATGCCGGAAAAGGCGATCAGCGGCCGGTGTCTGGCGGGGGCGAACACCACCTGCTCCCAGACCTCGTCGCAGATCGCCACCGCGTCGAAGCGGACGCAGAATTCCGCCAGCAGGCCGAGGTCTTCTTCCGGGGCCACCGTGGCGGTGGGATTGAGCGGGTTGTTGAGCACCACCAGCCGGGTTCTTGGCGTGAACACCGCCTCCAGCATGGCGCGGTCGATGCGCCAGTGTGGCGGCTCCAGCCGCGCTAGACGCGCCACGCCGCCGGCCCGCTTCACCATCGGCAGGTAAGAATCGTAGAGGGGCTGAAACATCACCACCTCGTCGCCCGGCGCGATCAGCGCGAGAAAGGCGCAGGCCAGGGCCTCGGTGGCGCCCGAGGTGACGGTGACTTCGGTCTTCCAGTCGAGGTCGAGGCCCTGGGTGCGGGCATAGTGGCCGGCGACGGCCTGGCGCAGTTCCGGCAAGCCCGCCATCGGCGGATACTGGTTGTAGCCGTTGAGCACCGCCTCCGCCGCGTGGCGGCGCACGCCCTCGGGTCCCGGCGCGTCGGGAAAGCCTTGCCCCAGGTTGATCGCCCCGGTGTCGCGGGCGAGGCCGCTCATCAGCTCGAAGATGGTGGTCGGCAGGGCGCTGTAGACGGCATTGGCCATGGCGGCGAAATCCCTATCATGGCGGCGATGGAGATCATCGACTTCCAGCCGAAATTCGCGGGCGCGTTCAAGACCCTCAACGAAGCGTGGATCGAGAAGCACTATCTGCTCGAGCCCAAGGACACGGAGATTCTCGGCGATCCGGAGGGCGCGATCGTGGGCAACGGCGGCTTCGTCTTCTTCGCCGTCGAGGACGGCGAGGCGATCGGCTGCGTGGCCATGATAGCCATGGCCGACGGCGGCTTCGAAATCGTCAAGATGGCGGTGGACGAGACGCGCCGCGGCCACGGCGCCGGGCGCGCGCTGATGGCCGCCTGCGTCGAGCGGGGCCGGACGATCGGCGCGCCGCGCCTCTATCTGGAATCCGGCCTGGCCCTCGAACCCGCCCTGGCGCTCTATCGCCGCTTCGGTTTCGTCGATCTGGAGCCGGAACGCCGACCGCCGTCGCCCTATGCGCGGGTCGAGGTGTGGATGGAGTTGCGGCTGTAGAGCGGGCCTTACCCTTCTCCCGCAAGGGGAGAAGGGAACCTACGCGTCTTCCTTGACGCGGCGCTTGCGGAAGGTGGGGTTGAGGACCTGTTTGCGCAGGCGGATGGCCTTGGGGGTGACTTCCACCAGTTCGTCCGTGCCGATGTAGGCGATCGCCTGTTCGAGGGTCAGGCGGCGGGGCGGGGTGAGGCGGATGGCTTCGTCCTTGCCCGAGGCGCGCACGTTGGTCAGCTGCTTGGCCTTCATCGGGTTGACGTCGAGATCGTCCGGCTTGGAGTTCTCGCCGATGATCATGCCCTGGTAGGTCTTCTCCCCGGCGCCGACGAACATCGTCCCCCGGTCCTCCAGGTTCCACAGGGCGAAGGAGGCCGTGTCGCCGTCGGAGTTCGAGATCAGGGCGCCGTTGCGCCGGCCTTCGATGGCGCCCTTGTAGGGCTCGTAGTGCGAGAATACCCGGTTCAGAACGCCGGAGCCCCGGGTATCGGTGAGGAATTCGCCCTGATAGCCGATCAGCGCCCGGGACGGGGCCAGGAAGGTCAGGCGCGTCTTGCCGGTTCCCGAAGGTCCCATGTCCTTCAGCTCGGCTTTGCGGCCGGAGAGCTTTTCGATGACGATGCCGCTGAAGTCCTCATCGACATCGACCACCACCTCCTCGATCGGCTCCAGCCGCTGGCCGGTCTCGGCGTCGGTCTGATAAACCACTCGCGGACGGCTGATGGAGACCTCGAAGCCCTCGCGGCGCATGGATTCGATCAGCACGCCCAGTTGCAGTTCGCCTCGCCCGGACACCTCGAAGGCGTCCTTCTCGGCCGTCTCGGCGACCTTGACCGCGACATTGGCCTCGGCTTCGCGCAGCAGCCGCTCGCGGATCACCCGGCTCTGAACCTTGGCCCCGTCGCGCCCGGCCAGGGGACTGTCGTTGACCGAGACGGTGATGGCGATGGTCGGCGGATCGATCGGCTGGGCCGGCAGGGCGCCCTCGGCTTCGAGCGCCCCGATGGTGTCGGCCACCGTCGCCCGGGTCAGGCCGGCCACGGCGACGATGTCGCCGGCCAGGGCTTCCTCGATCGGCTGGCGCTTGAGACCCCGAAAAGCCAGGAGTTTGCTGATCCGGCCGCGCTCGACCTCGACGCCCTCGCGCGAAAGCGCGCGGATGGTCATGCCGGGGGTGAGCCTGCCCGACTCCACCCGTCCGGTCAGCAGCCGGCCGAGAAAGGGATCGGCTTCGATGAGCACTGCCAGGAGCTGCGCTGGCTCATCCAACCGTGCTTCGGCCGCGGGGGGGGACACATGCTCGACGATCCTGTCGAACAGGGGCGCGAGGCCGACGCGCTCGTCCCCTAGCTCGGCCACCGCCCAGCCCTGTTTGCCGCTGGCGTAGAGGTGGGGAAAATCGAGCTGGTCGTCGGTGGCCCCGATGGCGGCGAAAAGATCGAAGGCTTCGTTCAGCACCTTCTCGGGATCGGCGTGGGTGCGATCGACCTTGTTGAGCACGACTATGGGTTTCAGACCCAGTTTCAACGCTTTGCCGAGCACGAACTTGGTCTGCGGCATGACCCCTTCCTCGGCATCGACGAGCAGCAGGCAGCCATCGACCATGCCCAGGATGCGCTCGACCTCGCCTCCGAAGTCGGCGTGGCCCGGGGTGTCGATGATGTTGATCCGCGTCTCGCCGGCCGCGCCGCGCCACAAGACCGAGGTCGCCTTGGCCAGGATGGTGATGCCCCGCTCGCGCTCCTGGTCGTTCGAATCCATCGCCCGTTCGGCGTGCGCCTCGTTGGCCCTGAAGACGCCCGACTGGGCGAGCATCTGATCGACCAGCGTGGTCTTGCCGTGATCGACGTGGGCGATGATGGCGATGTTTCGCAGGGCCATGGCGATTGCAAATTTTCGGATGGAGGAGGCGGCGGAGCGGAGGCTTCTACGCGATTGGGCGCCCCAAGGCCACCCCAAGCCCTTCCGTGGTGCGACGCACAAGAATTGAACCCGGCTTATGACTATGACTTTATTCGAGCATTTTCAATATCGCCGTCGCTTTGTCGCGAGTGCGAAAGATTTCCTCTTGATCCATGGTGCGCCGCACCCTAGACTTTGAATCATGACGCGTCCCTGACGCATCTGCCCTTCATGGGCGTTTCCTCCCTAATGACTGGCCGCGCCCTCTTCATCTGAAAGGCGCGGCCTTTTTTTTCGCTCGCGCGCCTAGAAGTTCCCCCAGGCGACCGCCGCCAGCGCCGCGAACAGACCCTCCACATCAGCCTTCAGGCGTGCGAAGCCGGGGGTCGGCGCCAGCATCGCCTCATCCAGATAGAGCGCGCGGCTGACCTCGATCTGCAGGGCGTGGATCCTCCGCCCGGGCCGGCCGTAGTGTTCGGTGGTGTAGCCCCCGGCATAGGGCGTGTTGCGCGCCACGGCGTATCCCAGCTCGCGCTCGACCAGCCGCGACAGCGC
>DASRLN010000090.1:0-6306 GCA_035648435.1 Caulobacteraceae bacterium | reverse complement strand
TGCTGGTGAACGACTGGAACGGGACCGCGCCCAGGCGCACATAGCCTTCCTTCCAGACCTCTTCGGAGAAGTTCAGGAAACGGCGGTAACCTTCGACATCAGCGGGGTTTCTCGCCGCGATCTGCGCATCCAGGCGAGTCTGGTCGTTGACGTAGTCGAAGCTGTCGCCATCCTCCCAGACGAGCCGGTAGAAGGGATCGACCGGTTCGAGCCGCACATAGTCCGCCAGCTTGCGCCCGCTCAGGGCGAACAGTTCTTCCAGCGAGTCCGGATCGGTGATCACCGTCGGACCGGCGTCGAAGGTGAAACCCTGGTCCTCGAACACATAGGCCCGGCCGCCCGGCTTGTCGCGCGCCTCCAGGAGGGTCACCGCGAAGCCCGCCGATTGCAGGCGCACGGCCAGCGCCAGACCGCCGAAGCCGGCCCCGATCACGCAGATCCTTCGGCCGCTCACGCTGGCGACATCTGGGCGGCGGCGGAACGTTCCGGCAGGCAGGCGATGGCCCGCCCGACGGGCACCGGCGGCTTGCCGGCGAGGATGCGCAGCTTGTCGCCGAGGCCCGACCGGCCGGCGTAGAATCGCTCGATCAGGGGCTGCGGCAGACGATAGAAGCGCTCGAACACCCGGTAGCGGCGCGCCGGATCGCAGGCGCGAAACGTCATCCGGTTCAGAAGCCGCCAGTAAGCCCTCGATTGCCAAAGGTGTTTCGTGGTCTCCGAAACCAGTCCGGCAATCGCCGCGGTGGTCAGCGCCGGCGCGGCGGCGATGGCGTCCGCGAGCCTCGCCGCGTCCGGCAGGGAATAGCCGGTGGTGGGATGGAAGAGCGCGGCGCGCAGACCCACCGGAACCCCGCCGCCCTGCGCCCGGCGCCAGAAGGCGTCGATGTCGCCGGCCAGGGCGATGGGCAGCACCCCGCTCTCGGTCCGACAGATCGCGGCGATTTCCCAACCCCGGGCGGTCGCGTAGGCGTCGATCTCCCGGCTGATCGCGCCGGCGTCGAGGCGTGCCGCGTCGCTGTAGCGGGTGTCCTCGATCAGCAGCCGGTCGGCGGAGAGCGGCAGGACATAGAGGAATCGATAGCCGTCGATCTGCGGCACGGTGGCGTCCATCAGGATGGGACGGGTCAGGCCGTGGGGCGCCGCCACGCGGACCTCGCGGCCGACGAACTTCTGCCAGGCGAGCATCAGGTCGGCGCTCGGGGCGGGTCCCCGGGCGTCGATGATCAGAGGCGCGACCGCCGATCGGCCGTCCGCCGTCGTCACCCGATCGGGCGAGACCGTCGCCACATCGACGCCGAGCCAGGCTTCCGGCCCCATGGCCCGGGTGACCACCTCGTGCAGCCGCGCCGAGGTGACCGCGCGGTACGGCGTGGAAAGCCGCCGGCCATGCCCCGGAAAGCGAACCTCGTAACCGGGCCATTCATGGGCGACGAGAGGGTTGAGCCAGACGCCGATGTCCGGCGAGACGTCGGTGGCGAAATGGCACCAGGTGTGCTCGCCGCCGATCGTCGCCTCCCGTTCGAGAAGCAGCACCCGCAAGGCTGGCCGCAGGGCCTTCAGGCGCAGGGCGATCAGGCTGCCGGAAAGGCCCCCGCCGGCGATGACCACGTCGGCGGAGGTGGTGGAAGAGCGCATCGGCGCGCTTCTAGCACGCCGCCGCGCCGATTGCCCGGATGCGCGCGAACCGCTAGGCGGGGTCCTCCTTTTTCTCGCAGAGGTAGCCTTCATGCCGCCGGCCCGGACCATCGACGGCAAGGTCCACGCCGAGGCTCTGCGGGCGCGCGTCGCCGCCGACGTGGTCCGGCTCGGGGCCGAGCACGGCGTGCGTCCGGGGCTCGCCGTGGTGCTGGTCGGCGAGGATCCGGCCAGCCAGATCTACGTCCGCTCCAAGGGCGAGCAGACCCTGGCGGCGGGGATGCATTCGGTGACCCATCGCCTCGATGCGGCGACCCCGCAAGCGGAGGTGGTGGGGCTGGTCGGGACCCTGAACGCCGACCCGGCCATCGACGGCATCCTCGTCCAACTGCCTCTGCCGGCGGGCATGGACGAGCAGGCGGTGCTGGCGGCCATCCACCCGGACAAGGACGTCGATGGCCTGGGCGTGGTCAACGCCGGGCGCCTGGCGTCCGGCCACCCAGGCCTGGTTCCGTGCACGCCGCTCGGCTGCATGATGCTGCTGCGCGAGACGCTGGGCGATCTCACCGGCCTGAGGGCCGTGGTCGTCGGCCGTTCGGTCCTGGTCGGCCGGCCCATGGCTCAGCTGCTGCTGGCCGCCGACTGCACGGTGACCATCGCCCACTCCCGGACCCGCGAACTCGCCAGCCTCTGCCGCCAGGCCGACATCCTGGTCGCCGCCGTCGGTCGGCCCGCCATGATCCGCGGCGACTGGATCAAGCCCGGCGCGACGGTGATCGACGTCGGCGTCAACCGGGTCCCGTTCAGCGATCCGGTCAAGGCCGCCGCCGGCCGCACCAAGGTGGTCGGGGACGTCGCCTTCAAGGAAGCCCTCGAGGTGGCCGGCTGGATCACCCCGGTTCCCGGCGGCGTCGGCCTGA
Source organism: Caulobacteraceae bacterium (assembly GCA_035648435.1). Taxonomy (GTDB): domain Bacteria; phylum Pseudomonadota; class Alphaproteobacteria; order Caulobacterales; family Caulobacteraceae; genus Acaudatibacter. The sequence goes on along the minus strand of DASRLN010000090.1, from coordinate 3,751 downwards.
TGACCGTCGCCTGCCTCCTGGCCAACACCGTCTCGGCGGCCAGGCGGCTGCGGGGTCTGGAGTAGGGTTGCGCATTCCGGTACCGGAGTGATGGCGGCTTCCCGGCGCGCACCATTGACAACTATACGAATGCTTATATATTCCGCCGATGTCCAAGCCGCCTAAGCCCCGGCGTTTCCTTGGCGATTCTCACGACATTCTGACGACCTTCCCGGAGGATGCGAGGCGTGGCGCGGGGTTCGCGTTGTACATGGTGCAAGTCGGACGGGATCCTGACGACTGGAAACCGATCCGACGATTGGCGCCGGCGTTCGGGAAATCCGCGTGAGGGACGAATCGGGCGTATTTCGACTGATCTACATCGCCAAGTTTCTGGAGGCGGTTTACGTCCTTCACTGCTTTAATAAAAAATCACAGCAGACGATGGCAAAGGATATCGCAATAAGTCGGAAACGACTCAAAGAGTTCTTAGAGGAAAGAAATCGATGACTGCTCCCGGAAAGACGTTCGCCACGGCTTGGGATGCGATCACTGACACGCCCGAAGAGGCGGCGGTCTTGAAGGCCAGGGCTGATCTCATGATCGTTTTGGCCGATCACATCAAGGCACAAGGCTGGACCCAAGCCCAGGCGGCGAAGCGCCTGGGCGTGACGCAGCCGCGCATTTCCGATCTCGTGCGCGGCAAGTTCAACCTGTTCGGACTGGATCACCTGGCGATGATGCTGGCCAGGGCAGGGCGGCAGGTCGAAATTCGTGTCAAGAAAGCCGCGCCGCGCAAGCAAGCGGCTTGACCGTTCTTGCACGCTCCAGGCCAGCGCCGCCGCCGTCGGCCGCCCGGCGATGATCCGCGGCGACTGGATCAGGCCCGGCGCGACGGTGATCGACGTCGGCGTCAACCGGGTCCCGTTCAGCGATCCGGTCAAGGCCGCCGCCGGCCGCACCAAGGTGGTCGGAGACGTCGCCTTCAAGGAAGCCCTCGAGGTGGCCGGCTGGACCACCCCGGTTCCCGGCGGCGTCGGCCTGATGACCGTCGCCTGCCTGCTCGCCAATACGGTAGCGGCGGCCAGGAGGCTGCGGGGGTTGGAGTAGGATTGCGGCGGCGCTGGCCGAGCCGATCGCGTGCCTCCGCCGCGGCTGGGTAGGTAGCGCGTCTTGACTAAATGTCCGCCACCGTCGGACCAAACGTGAGTTCGTCCAGCCGGGAAGCGGCCTTGCGGATAACGCCCAGAAAATCGCGGTCGGCGGTCCACATTTCCAGCGCTTGCCCGACCAGGGCATTGGCATAGTCGAAGATCGCGCTGTCATCTTCGGTGAGGCCCGTAAGGGCGTCCATGATCGGCCTTTGCCTCGCCAACGTCGGCGAACGCGCCGATACCGCGGTCGCGAACCTGGTCGAGGTGGATCAGGCGCCTTCCTCCGGCGCAATAATAGAGCGAGCGTTGCCCCCTGAGGCGGCGGATGATCTCCCTCACGGTTTTCGGCTTGGCGTTGCGATTCGCCGTCAGCTCGGTGATCGCCTCGGCCCGGCTCTTGCCGGCGAGATGGAGATAGTAGAAGATCGGCGACAGATACGACTGTTCATGGCTCGCTTGGCGGACGTAAGCGAGGGGCTCCTCGACCACGATCCGGCCAACGAAGTTGCGGATCCGCGCGGCCATTGAACACTATATCGAACGTGAGCCCGATGTTCCCGCGCCAAGGCCCGCGAAGGCAGGCGAGGTCTCCATCGCGCTTGAGCCGGACGTCGCGGCGAGGGTAATCCTGAGGCTGGCCATGAACGCGCAGGGGCTGACCAACGTCGCCCTGGCCCGTCGCATGAACCGTGACGAAAAGGCGGCGCGTCGCATTCTCAGCGGCCGGCGGGCGAGTTTCGCCCTCACTCTGGAAGCGTTGAAAGCGCTGGAGCTTCGACCGGCGCTGGGGGTATAGATCGGAGGTCTTGCGGATTGCAGAGTGTCGATTCACCTGCAACCTATGACCCCATCGAATCCGTCTTGACATTTTGCGTGAACTGTATCACAATACAAAATATCCTGGCCGCCGCTCAGCAACGCCCATGCCGCTTTCCCCAGACATCAAGCCTTCGCCCATGCCCGCGCCGCCGACGCGCGGCTGGACGACGCCTGTCAGGACGCCGGCGGCGCTGTTCAGCGCGTTCATCGCCGCCAGCGTCCAGGCGCGGGTCCGGCGCCGACCGTCGGCGATGCGAAAACAAGTCGAAAAGGCGCGAAAAGCGGCTGAAAACAGGGTGTTTTCCTGCGTTTTCCGGCCGAAAACCTGTCGAAAACTGTCGAAAACTGTCGAAAACTTTGCCGCTGAAGCGATCCAAAATAGCGCTAGGCGCCGGTTATATCATGCTGATTTCACAATGTTTTCATCCGGGCTACAGGCTCCGGGGCGCCCCCCGTTGATGTCGAAAACTCTAACGCCTTTCGGCCCCGCCCCGGCCAAGCCCCGCCATGAGGCCTGGGACCCGGGCCTTGGCGGCGCCCAATCGTCGCCGTCGCGCCCGGCCAAGCCCCGCCAGGAGGCCTGGGACCCGGGCGCCGGAGCGAGCGCCAAGGGCGCGCTAGGCCCGGCCAAGCCCCGCCAGGAGGCCTGGGACCCGGGCTGGAACGGACGAGGCGCCCTCACACGACGTGCGCCGTGTTCAGGTCGTCCTCGCCGCGGGGGTGGCGCGAGCCCGCCGGGTCTTTCCCTCACCCCGCCCTTGGCGGATACTGCGAGTCGTGAAGAAGACGCAGCGGGCGCCGCGCCGGGCGGCGTCCAAGACCGCCAAGGCGACGACCAAGACGCGCAAGCCGCCGAAGGCCAGGCAGCAGTTCGCCGCCCTGCCGTGGCGCGGCGACGCGGCGACGGAGGTGCTCCTGGTCACCTCGCGGGAGACCGGGCGGTGGGTCATTCCCAAGGGCTGGCCGGTCGCCGGAAAGCCCGGCTGGGCGGCCGCCGCCCAGGAAGCCATGGAGGAAGCCGGCGTGACCGGCGAGATCGACCGATCGCCCCTGGGCGCCTACCCTTACGTGAAATATCTGCGATCCGGCCGGGGTCAGGCCTGCAAGGTCAAGGTGTTCCCGATGAAGGTCACCGGCCAGATGGACGACTGGCCGGAGAAGGACCAGCGCACGAGCCGGTGGTTCGGCTGGGCCGACGCCGCCGGCGCGGTCCAGGAACTGCGGCTCGGCCGTCTCATCCGGCGTTTCGCCAAGCGGCGGCGGGTTCAGTTCGCGCCCTTGGCGTCCACCCAGGAGACCAGCTCTCCCAGCACCTTGCCCACGGCCTGATCGAAGGCCGCGGCGATGGCGTAGACGCGGTTGTCTGAGGCCGGCGCCTGGGCCTGGAAGATGCGCTCGGCGATCGCGGTCCGGTCCTTGGCCCCGCCGATGGCGGCATAGACCTCGACCACCGCCGTCGGCGCCGCTTTCGGGTCGGCGGCGTATCTGGCCTCGAAGACTCGGACATCGAGCTTGACGACATAGTCGATGCGCGATGCCTCGCCGCGGGCCACCAGCCGCGCCGCCCCGCCATCGGCGTCGAAGGCCCGGGTCACCGCCTCGTCGAACATCGTCGAGGCGCCGGTGAGCCAACGCGAGCCCTTGATGAACGCCGCCTCGTCGCCGGTGACGGTGAGGATACGGTCGCCCGCCGCCGCCCGTTCGAAGCCGAGGGAGGCGATCTGCACCGTGAAGCGCGCGGCCCCCGGCGCGATTGCCGACCGCGGTGGCGGGGCGTCGCCGAAGCGGAAGAGCTGGGC
>DASRLN010000089.1:0-32503 GCA_035648435.1 Caulobacteraceae bacterium | reverse complement strand
GGATGTGTTCAGTGACATCCAGAACATCGCCGGCTCGAACCTCAACGACGTGCTGGAAGGCAACGCGGGCGTCAATACGATCACCACCGGCAGCGGAAACGCCACCATCGTCGCCACCGAAGGCGCCGACACCTATCGCGGCGGGGCCGGCTTCGACACCGTCGATTATTCGCAGGGTGGCTTTGCCAGCGTCTACGCCAACCTCGCGGCCGCGACGGCGACCTATTATGCGACCGACGGGACCAGCGCCGCCCAGAGTCTCACCGCGATCTCGCGGGTGATCGGCACGACCGGGACCGACACCCTGATAGCCGCGGCGTCCGGCTCGACGCTGGATGGGGCCGGCGGAAACGACATCCTGGAAGGCGGCGGCGGGGCCGACACCTTCGTGTTCAACCATGGCTATGCCGGCGCGACCACGATCTACGCCGCCTCCGACACCTCCGCCACCCTGCGCCTGGGCGGCGGACTGACCGCCGATTCCCTATGGGCGTCGAGCAACGGCACGACCTTGACGATCGGCGAACGCGGTGGCGGCTCGGTGGTGATCAGCGGAGACTTCAAGACCACCGGCGGCATTCAGAGCGATGCGATCAAGACCCTGGACATGGGTGGGGCCGGACAGCTCGATGTTTCCCAGATAAGCTATGTGGTCACCGGCAGCGACAACGCCGACACCATCAGCGGGCCGGCGACGACCTCCAACCTGATCCTCGGCTATAACGGCGTGGACGTGATCAACGCCTCGGGCGGGTTGTGGACCCAGAACGGCAGCGTGATCGACGGCGGGCAGGGGAACGACGTCATCACTACTTCCGCGGGCGACGACCAGTTCCTGTTCGACCGTGGCGACGGGCAAGACACGATCACCGATGCCGGCGGCATCAACACCATCGTCTTCGGACCCACGGTGAAGGCCAGCGACGTGATCTACCAAATCGTAGGCAACGATCTCTATGTCGGCCTCTCCGATCCCGCCAATCCCACCTTTACGGCCAGCCAAGTCGGCGACAGCATGCGACTGGTCGGCGCGGGAGTGCAATATGTGGACCGGCAAAGCAACGCGATCAGCTACCCCACGAGTTTCATAGTTCAAGCCGGCGGAACCACGGTCGATCTCACAAAGCTGAATTTGAATTGGACCGTGGTCAAGCAAGGCGGCGGGGGAGGACCCAACAAGCCGATCATACTGGATCTGAACGGTGACGGGCTTGAAATCACCCCTGTCGCCACCTCGGACATCGTCACCCAGGATCCGAGCGGGGTGATTTCGCGCATGTCATGGGTGGGACCCACGGACGGCATCCTGGCTGTGGATCGGGCCGGCGACGGCAATATCAACACGACCGCCGACATCTCCTTCGTCCAAGACGAGGCGGGGGCCACCACCGACCTCGGCGGCCTGGCCGGCTGGGACACCAACGGCGACGGGGTGATCGATAAGAACGACGCCAACTTCGGCAAGCTGTTGATCTGGGTCGATAAGAACCAGGACGGCCGGGCCGAGGCCGGCGAGGTGATGACCCTGGCCCAAGCCGGCATCGCCTCGATCAGTCTGGCCGGCACGGCGACCGGATTCACCGGCGCCGACACCGTGGACAGCGTGGTTTACAACACCACCACATTCACCCGCACGGACGGGACCGTCGGGACCGCCTATGACGCCGCCCTCGCCGAACAGTTCCTGTCGGGACCGGACGGGTCGGTGGCGCCCCCGTCGCTCGACAATGGCGTCAACTCGGTGATCGGCCAGCTTACCAGCGATCCGGCCGCCGTGGTCGATGCGGCCATCGCCCGAGGGGCGCCGTTGACCCAGGCCCAGGTGGACCGCCTGGTTCACGCCGATTTCAGCCAACAGGGCGGCGTGATGAGCGCTCAGGACCACAAGCTGTGGAACTACCTCCTCGATCCGAAGGCGAAGTGGAATCTCAGCCAGAGCGGCGGCGGGCAGTTCCTGGCCGAGATCCGCTCGACCAGCGCCTTCGCGGCGCCGGCGGCGGCGAGCCCGGCCCCCGCCGCGCCGGCCCCGGCCCCGGTCGCGCCCCATCGGGGGATTTCGACGCCGCTGCTAGCTGGGGCTGCCGCGCCCATGCTCACGGCGGGCGCCGCCATCGCGACCGCTCCGCTTTCGGCGCGCGACGGGCCGGCGGAACTGGCGACGGCCGCGCCGGCCGCGCCGGCCGCCGCTCTGGGGCCGACGCTGGCGGCCTGGCTGGCCGATGGCGACGCCTCGGGATCCGGGCTTTCGGGGGGCCTGGCGCAACTGGCCAGCCAGTCCTTGGCCCCGAGCCTGGCGGCCGGCCAGGGGGCCAGGACGCCGGACGCGGCCACGGCGCAGCGGCTGGCGCTGCTCAAGCAGTCGCTGGCCAGCCAGGGCGAGGGGCGGGGCGCTTTCGCCGCCATCTGGGCGCATAAGGGCCAGACCGACGGCATGGCCTCCCTGGCGGCGGCCGTGGCCACGGCCCCGAAGTTCGCGCAGGCGCGGGCGGCGTGAACGAGCGGGACAATCGGGGATGCGGATAGTCACCGATCGACGGGCGCGGGCGGCGAAAGGAAATGAACCACGAAGGCACGAAGGACACGAAGCAGGACACCAAGGGTAAGTGAAGCGCTTCGCGCGAAGCGCGTTCGAGCCTTCTTCGTGATGTCCTTCGTGTCCTTCGTGCCTTGGTGGTTAAATTTGTGCCTTGGTGGTTGAAAAATGGCGATCATCCGAGCCCTTGCGTAAACGGGGGATCGACAAAGTCCTCCCTCCCCTTCATGGGGAGGGTGGCGCGAAGCGCCGGGTGGAGAAGTCTCGTCAAGGCCACGGTGGCTTCGAGATGATCCCGGCCCCACCCAGACGGCTTCGCCGTCTGTCCCTCCCCATGCAAACGGGAGGGAGGTCCGGAGACCGACGTGAACCAAGCCTCACCACCGCCGTCCAGCGGCGCCGTCACCGGCACGGGCAAGACCGTGGCCCAGGTGCTGGGCGAGATCGTCTGACTGATGAGCCAGTCGCCGGTCCACAAGCAGCTGTTCATCGGCGACCTGGAATGGTTCTGCATGCCGGCGATCCTGCTCGAGCAGTTCCGCATCTTCAATGGCCCCAGCAGCCCGGCGGCGGTGGCCTTCTGGGCCTCGGTGTCGGAGGAGACCGAGCGGCGGCTGGAGGCCGGCGGCAACAAGCTGCGGGTCGATGAGTGGAAGAACGGCGACCGCATGTGGCTGATCGAGCTGGTGGCCCCGTTCGGCGCGGTGGACGAGATCATGAAGGACCTGGCGGCCAGCGTCTTCGCCGGCAAGCCGTTCAAGTTCCACCAGGTCGGCGCCGACGGCCGCCGGGCGGTGGTCGTCCACCCCGCCTCGGCATAGCGCCCGATGTATCTGACGATCCTGGCGATCCTTCTCGCCATCTGGCCGTGGCGACAGCGCTGGCATGCGGTGGGAGCGGTCGGTACGGTCGTGATCCTGCTTGTCGTCCATATGTATCCAGAGCCCGACGATGAGGCGTTCGTTCGGATCGTCGGCGCCCGGAAAGCCACCCCGCGCGAACGGAGGCGATATGAACACGACATCTCGTAGCCCGGAACAACAGGCGGCGCTCGTCGCCCTGGCGGCCCTTCCGGATGATCGGATCGACACCGTCGATATTCCCGAAGCCCCAGCCGAGAATTGGAGCCTCGCTCAGCGCGGCGAACTCTATCGGCCGGTCAAGCAGCCGGTGACGCTCAGGCTCGATGCCGATGTGGTGAACTGGTTCAAGGCGCACGCCCGTGGGCGAGGCTACCAGACGGAGATCAATCGCGTCCTGCGCCGCCACGTGTCACGAACCGACGGTCGAACCGCCAGCTAGCCCTGGCGGGACCCGCTGCGACGGGCGCTCGGCCCGGCCCTCGAAAACTGGCGCGGGGAGTGACAGACTAGGGCCAAGGAACGCCCCCCGAGGAACGCCGATGACCTACGCCCCGCCGACCCGCGCCTTCTACGACGCCGACAGCCACATCATGGAGCTGCCGGATTTCCTCAAACGCTACGCCGATCCGCATCTGCGCGAGGCCATTCCCGAGGTCAGCTACCGCGCCTCCCTGGTCACCGACGAGGAGGTCGCGGTGATCGTCGCCCAGGGCGGGCGCCACAGCCAGGCCCACCTTGCCCACCTGCGCGGTCTCGGCGACAAGCTCATCGCGACCTCCAAGGAAATCCAGGCCCTGGGCGCCTTCGATGCCGCCGAGCGCTCGGTCGCCCTCGACATGCTGGGGTTCAAGCGCCAGCTGGTCTTCGCCACCCATTCGGTGGCCATGCCGTTCTCGCCGAGCTCGAAGATCGATCCGACCCTGCGCTACGGCGCCGCCCGCGCCCACAACCGGCACATGGCCGCCTTCTGCGGCGATGACGAGCGCCTGCTGGGCGTGGCCATCGCGCCCCTCGACGATCCGGCCCTGGCGCTGGCCGAGGCGGCCTGGGCGATCGAGGCCGGACTGAAGGCGGTCTGGGTTCCCCACCGGCCCTGCGGCGACCGCTCGCCCGGCCACGTCGATTTCGATCCCCTCTGGGCGCTGCTGGCCGAGGCCGGCGCGCCGTTCCTGCTCCATGTCGGCGGCTCGCCCCTGCAGCTGGCCAAGGCGTGGATGAACAACGGCCGACCGCCGGCCCGCGACTGGATGGGCGGCGGGGAGAATCTGCGCACCAAGGACGCCGCCGTCCTCCACCAGGGACCGGAAACCTTTCTCTCGATGATGGTCATCGACGGGGTGTTCGAGCGCTTTCCCGCCCTGCGCGGGGCCAGCGTCGAACTGGGCGCCGGCTGGGTCCCCTCCCTGCTCGAGCGGCTGGATTGGGTCGCCCGGCACTGGAGCCGCGTGGATCAGCGCGTGGCGGGGTTCACGCGCACGCCCGCCGAGCAGCTGCGCCAGCAGATGGCCTTCACCCCGTTCGTGTTCGAGAACGTCGGCGATCTCATCGACCAGTCCTCGCCAGACCTCTACCTCTTTTCCAGCGACTATCCCCACGTCGAGGGCGGTCGCGATCCCATCGCGCGCTTCGAGAAATCCCTCGGCGACCGCCCCGATGCGGTCCGCGACCGCTTCTACGCCGAGAACTTCCTGCGCATCTTTCCGGCCGCCCGGTGACCGTGGCTGGTATCGACCAAGATTGCCATCGACGCTGACTTCACGCATGTGCGATGGTGGAGCAAAGCCACCTCGCCTCAAGGAAACGACAGCATGTTTTCCCACATCATGATCGGCACCAACGACCTGGAGAAGGCCAAGGCCTTCTATGACCCGCTGCTCGCCACGCTCGGCGTTTCGCCGGCCAGAGTCGATGGCGAACGCATGTTCTACATGACCCCGGCCGGGGTCTTTTGCGTGACCAAGCCGATCAACGGCGAGCCGGCGACGGCGCCCAACGGCGGCACCATCGGCTTCGCCGCCAGCTCGCCGACCCAGGCCGACGCCTGGCACGCCGCCGGGGTCGCCCATGGCGGGACGACCTGCGAGGATCCCCCCGGCGTGCGCGAAGGCGGCATGGGCAAGATGTACCTCGCCTATCTGCGCGATCCCGACGGCAACAAGCTCTGCGCCCTCCACCGCATGGGCTGAAGCCCTCGCCGGACGACCACCGCGCCGGCGACCGCGAATGGGGAGGCTGTTCCTCCGCCTCGAACGACCTGACGCCAGACACCTGGAGACGACGACGATGCGGACGATGCTGATGGCCGGCGCGGTGGCCGCGATGTTCAGCTGGAGCGCCGGCGCGCGGGCGGCGGTGGTTCCCCACCCCCGGGCCGAGGCCCAGGCCCTGGACCTGGCCGAGAAGGCCATCGCCCTGCGCTCCGTCCGCGGTCCCGGCAACATGACGCCTGAGGTCGCCGCCCTCTACAAGGCCGCCCTGGTCGCCGGCGGCTTCGCCGATGCCGACGTGACCATCACCCCGGTGGATGACACCGCCTATCTGATCGCCCGCTGGCCGGGCGGTGATCCCCACTTGAAGCCCCTGGTCATCTCCGGCCACATGGACGTGGTCGAGGCCAGGCCCGCCGACTGGAAGCGCGATCCCTTCACCCCGGTGGTCGAGAACGGCTATCTGTTCGGCCGCGGTTCCACCGATATGAAGCTCGACGGCACTCTGGCCATCGCCTCCCTCATCGAGCTGAAGCGCGAGGGCTACCAGCCCCGCCGCGACATCATCATCGAGTTCTCCGGCGACGAGGAGACGACGATGAAGACCAGCGCCATCATCGCGGAGAAGCTCTCCAATGCCGACCTGGTGCTCAACATCGACGGCGGCGGTGGGGTGCTGAACGAAGCCACCGGCGCCCCGGAATATTTCACCTGGCAGGGGGCCGAGAAGACCTACGCCGACTTCCAACTGACCGTCACCAATCCCGGCGGCCACTCCTCCGAACCCCGCCAGGTCAACGCCATCGACGAACTCGCCGCCGCCCTGCTGCGCATCCACGACTACCGGTTCAAGCCCGAACTGAACGAGCTCACCCGCGCTTCCTTCGTCGAAGCCGCCAGGCACGAGGATCCGGCCACCGCCGGCGCCATGCGCGCCTTCGCCGCCGACCCGGCCGACCCGCGGGCCATCGCCGTCCTCGCCGCCAACCCGGCCACGGTGGGCAAGATCGGCACCACCTGCGTGGTCACCATGATCGACGGCGGCCATGCCCTGAACGCCCTGCCGCAGCGGGCCAGCGCCAACATCAACTGCCGCATCTTCCCCGGCCACCCGCCGGCGCGGATCATGGCCGAACTGGCAAGGGTCGTCGCCGACCCGGCGATCACCTTCCAGGACGTGACCGTGGGTTCGGTCGCCACCGACGCCTCGCCCATGCGGCCCGATTTCGTCGCGGCGGTGACCCGGGCCCTGGCCGGCCCGTACCCCGGCGTGCCGATCTTTCCCGCCATGTCCTCGGGGGCCAGCGACAGCATGTGGTTCCGCCACGTCGGCGCGCCGAGCTACGGCGCCAGCCCGGTGTTCATCAAGCAGTCCGAGAACTTCAGTCACGGCCTCAACGAACGCACCCCCATCGCCACCATCGCCCCGGCCATCGATTACTATCTCTCCCTGGTGGCGGACCTTTCGAAATAGGAGGCGGAAGGCGTGGCCGCGCCGTTAGCCCCGACCCGCCCGGTGGTGTATGAGGTGGCATGGGCGCGACCGCCTCATTGCACACCGACGCCGCGGCGCGGCGGCCGCGCTCGCTGCGGGAAGTGGCGCTGTGGGGTCGGGCGCTGGGCGACCCGGACGGCTTCCTGAGGGAGTTTCTCGACACCTTCTATCTCGAGCCCGATCCCGGCGCCCGCGCCGCCATGCTCGCGCCGGAACCGCCGCTCGGCGAGGATGAGCGCACCGACGCCTATCTGGCCGCGGTTGCCGAACACCTGGCGCTTCGCCATCACCTCGCGGTCCCGGCCTGGACAGGCGGCGAGGCCCGGTTCCTGAAGCGGCCGTTCTTTCCCGCCGGCCTGGAGTCGCTCAAGGCCACGCTGATCGTGGAAAGCCCGACCGCCTTCCGGCGCCGGATGATCTTCGTCGGCGCCGACCCTCTCTACCGACCCCGCCGCGACGCGGCGGGTATCGGCTAGCCGGCCGATCAGGGGCGGCGGATCATGGCGATGCTGGACAAGGACGATATCCTGCGGGGTTTCCGCAAGATCGACGCCGGCGCCAGGGCGGCCGGCGTCCTCATCGACCTTTCGGTCTATGGCGGCGCGGCCCTGGCGCTGGTCTTCGACCTCCTCCATGCAACCCGCGATGTCGATGCCGTCGTGAAGGGCGATCCCGCTGTCCTGAGACGCCTCGCGGCGCGGGTGGCGATCGAGGAAGGCTGGGCGGAGGATTGGCTCAATGACGGCGTCAAGAGATTCACTTCCGAGACCGAACGCATGCGGCTGATGGAGACCTTCGCGGCGTCACCCCAAGGGGGGCTGCGGATTCATGCGCCCACGCCGGAATATATGTTCGCCATGAAATGCATGGCGATGCGCGCCGAAGGTCTGGACGGATCGCAAGACATTTCGGACATCGAGGCGCTCGCCGACCTGGCCGGGATCGCCGACGCCCAAGCGGCGCTGGCGCTGGTCGAGGAATTCTACCCGGCCGCGGGCATTCCGCCGAAGGTAGGACTTCACGGGGTTGCCGCTGGTGTCCGTGATCTAGGTTCGGCGTCGAAGAGATCATGGAGCGCATCGCCGCGCGCCGGCCCGCCGGCGCCTGACTGGAGACGCAAATGGCGACATGATCGAATTGCGTCTTCGCAATTCGTTCGTGTTGCCGATTTGCGCGCGCCTCGCTATCGGCCGGCAAGCCCACTATTGGCGGCCGATCGTCAAAGTCCTGGCGGCCTGAGCGCGGTCGCGCCAGGCGCCTCTGGAGGAACCCATGCGCGCCGTCGTCCTCGAATCCGCCTACGGCATCGACAACCTGAAGGTCATCGAGAGGCCCGATCCCACCCCGGGTCCCGGCCAGATCGTCGTCCACATCAAGGCCGCCTCGCTGAACTACCGCGACCTCGCGACCGTGACGGTGGCCACCGGCCGCACCCCTTTCACGCCCTGTTCGGATGGCGCGGGCGTCGTCTCGGCGACTGGCGAGGGCGTGACCCGCGCGAAGGTCGGCGACGCCGTCGCGCCGCTGTTCTTTCCGGGCTGGCTGGCCGGCGTTCCAACGCCCCGGGGCCTCGGCGCCGCGCTCGGCGGTACGCTGGACGGCGTCCTGCAAGACAAGGTGTTGATCAGCCAGGAGGGTGTCACCCCCGTCCCCGCCGGCTATACGTTCGAGGAAGCCGCCACCCTGCCGTGCGCGGCCCTGACCGCCTGGCGCGGCCTGGTGGTGGAGGGCAAGGTCAAATCCGGCGACGTGGTGGTCGTGCAGGGGACCGGCGGGGTTTCGATCTTCGCCCTGCAGTTCGCCAAGGCGGCCGGCGCGAGGGTGATCGTCACCTCCTCGTCCGACGAGAAGCTGGCGCGCGCCAAGACGCTCGGGGCCGACCACCTCGTCAACTACAGATCGACGCCCGATTGGGCCAAGGAAGTGCGCCGGGTCACCGACGGCCGCGGCGCCGACCACGTCGTCGAGGTCGGCGGCGCCGGCACCTTCGAGCAGTCGTTGCGCGCCATCAGGCTCGGCGGCCACATCGCGGTGATCGGCATCCTGGGCGGCTTCGTGAAGGACCTCAACGTCGCGGCGATCTTCGCCGCCAACGCGGTCATCCACGGCGTCACCGTCGGCAGCCGCGCGCACTTCGAGAGCATGACCCGCGCCATCGAAGCCATTGGCCTCAAGCCGGTGATCGACAAGCGCTTCCCGCTCGACCAATCGCGCGAGGCCTTCGAATGCATGAAGGCCGGCGCCCACTTCGGGAAGATCGTGATCACGCTGTAGCCGGCGGCGACGCAAATGGCGACATGATCGAATTGCGCCCCTCCGCAATTCGTTCGTGTTGCCGATTTGCGCCCGCCGGCGACACGCCCCCTTACGCCATCTCCTCGCAGATCACGTCGAAGCGATCCAGGCGGGTCGGGCCGAAGCTGGTGCTGATGGCGGTGTCGGTGGCGTCGCGGCCGTGGGCCATCAGGATGCGGCCGATGCGCCGGGCGTTGTGGCGGGCGTCGAAGGTCCGCCAGGCGCCGCCGAGCCAGACCTCGAACCAGGCGCTGAAGTCCATCGCTCCGTCCACCGGCACGCCGATGTCGCCGAGGTAGCCGGTGCAATAGCGGGCCGGGATGTTCATGCACCGGCAGAGGGTGACGGCGAGGTGGGCGTAGTCGCGGCAGACGCCGATGCCCTCGCTCCACGCCTGCCAGGCGGTTCGCGTCGGCCGGGCGTCGGGATAGCTGAAGGTGATCCGCTCGTGGGCGTATTCGACGATCGCCCGCACCCGCTTCCAGCCCGGCTCGATACCGCCGAACAGGCGCCAAGCTTCGTAGCTCAGCAGATCGGTCTCGCAGTAGCGGCTGCCGAGCAGGAAGATCAAGAGTTCGCTCGGCAGTTCCTCGACCGGATGCTGCACCGCTTCGACCACCGGGTCCAGTTCGCCGCTGTCGGCGATCACGAAGTCGGCGGTGAAGCGGATCGGTCCCACCGGAGCCACCAGCCTGACGCAGAGATTGCCGAAGTCGTCGAGATATTCGGTGGTCGGAACGGGCGGATCGAAGCCCATCACCTGGGGGGTGACGAGGTCGCCGAAGCGCTCGGGCCGGATGCTCAGCATCAGCATCATCGGGGTCGGATTGGGACAGTCGTAGACGATGTCGTAGCCCGCCCGGATATGCATTTCCGCGCCCCTCTTGGAACAGCCCCCTGTTCAGGGGGCCAGCGACAGGGAAACGCGCCGGCGCGCCCGAGGTTCGGCCTCCACCTCGACATCGACCTCGACGTCCATGCCCAGATAGTCGCCGGCCTCGCCCATCCAGGTTCCGTGCAGGGGCAGGGCCTGGCGCGGATCACGGGCGACGGCGACGCGGATCAGGTTCGCCCCGCCGACGATGCCGTTGGTCGGATCGAATTCCGCCCAGCCGAAGCTAGGGAGATAGACCCTCACCCAGGCATGGGTGTGGCCGCCGCCGCGCGCCCGTCCGGCCGCCCCCGCGCCGGGGCAATAGATGTATCCGGAGACGAAGCGGGCCGCGAGGCCCAGGCGCCGCGCCGCCTCGATCATCAGCACCGCGAAGTCGCGGCAACTGCCGGCGCGCAGGCGCAGGGTCTCCAGCGGCGTCTGGGTCCCGACCGTGAGCCTGGAGGCGTAGGCGAACTCCTCGTGGACGGCGCCGGTCATGTCGCCGAGAGCGTCGAGGATCCGGCCCCGCAGGCCGCGGGGCGCGAACCGCCGCGCCCAGTTTTCGAGGGCGCCGTCGGGATCGGCATGGCGGGCCTCGATCGAGCTGGCGAGATCAGGCAGATCGCGTTCGGCGTAGGGGTGGGGAAACACCGCCGGCGAAAGCGGGAACCAGTCGTCCGCCTCGGCGGTCAGCGGGGCGGGCAGGTGCTCCAGCCGTACCTCGCTCCGGAACGTCAGGTTCCTGGCCCGGCCGCCGAACCGGGCGATCGACACGCAGTTGCCGAACACGTCGTGCATGTTGCGCAGGTGGACCGGGGCCGGGTCGATGGTAAGACGCGCCTCTATCAGCCGCTGGTCCCAGCTCTCGCAGGGCCGGAACATCATCCGGTGTTCGCCGAACGCCACCGCCTGGCGGTACCGGTAGCGCGTCAGGTGACGGACAGCGAGAATCGCCATGATGGCCAAGGTCGTAAGGTGATTTGTGAAATGCGGCCCATCCGCTTGTTGGGACAGGATGACGCGGCGCCGGCTGCGGCCTTCGATTTGGGCGCCGCTTCGCCATTTCTGATTGTTTGCGATCACGCCGGCGTCGCCGTCCCCGCCCGCCTCGGACGCCTGGGCCTGGCCGGGGCCGCCTTCGATAGCCACATCGCCGTCGATCTCGGCGTCCTACCCCTGGCGCGCGCGCTGGCCGCCCGCCTCGCCGCCGCCATCATCGCCCAGACCTATTCGCGCCTGGTCATCGACTGCAACCGCGCCCCCGGCCATCCCGGCTCGATCCTCAGCCGATCCGACGGCTGGGCGATCCCCGGCAACGAGCGTCTCCCCGAGGCCGACGTCCGGGCGCGCGTGGACGAGATCCACCGTCCTTACCATGCCGCCATCGCCGCCGAACTCGACCGGCGGGACGGCCGGCCCACGGCGCTGATCTGCCTGCACAGCTTCACCCCGGTCCTCGCCGGCGCCGCCCGTCCCTGGCACGTCGGCGTCCTGCATCTGGGCGATTGCGCCTTCTCCACCGCCCTGCTCACCGCCCTGGGCAAGGAGCCCGGCCTCGTGGTCGGCGACAACCAGCCCTACGCCATGGACGAAACCGATTTCACCGCCCCCCACCACGCCGCCGGCCGCGCCATCACCGTCACCGAACTCGAGGTCCGCCAGGACCTCATCGCCGACGAAGCGGGCCAGGCCCGCATCGCCGACCTGCTCGCCCGCGCCTTCACTAGCCTTCTCCCCTTGCGGGAGAAGGTGGCCCGCGAGAGCGGGTCGGATGAGGGGTCGCGCTGAACCCTCGGCCTATGCTTCGGCAAGCTTACCCCAAACGCCGGTGCGCCCCCTCATCCGGCCGCCTCCCGGCGTCCACCTTCTCCCGCCAGGGGAGAAGGAATCCCCACTCACGGCCACTTCACCACCGGGGGCATGGAGGAAAGGATGGTCTCGATGTTGCCGCCGGTCTTCAGGCCGAACATCGTCCCGCGGTCATGAAGCAGGTTGAACTCGACGTAGCGCCCCCGCCGGACGAGCTGTTCCTCGCGGTCGGCGGACGTCCACGGCTCGCTCATCCGGTGGCGGGCGATCCTGGGCCAGACATCCAGCACCGCCTCGCCGACGTCGCGGGTGAAGGCGAAATCGCGCTCCCAGTCTCCCGAATCGTGGTGCTCGTAAAAGATGCCGCCGACCCCGCGCGGTTCGTCCCGGTGGGGCAGGAAGAAATAGCGGTCGCACTCGGCCTTGTATTTCGCGTGCCAGCCAGCGTCATGGGCGTCGCAGGCGCCCTTCAGCGCGGCGTGAAACATCACCGCGTCTGGAGCCTGTTGGTCGCGCTGCTCGCCGACCAGGGGCGTGAGGTCGGCCCCACCCCCGAACCAGCCGCGTGTCGTGGCCAGGTACCGGGTGTTCATGTGCACGGCCGGCACGCGCGGGCTGACCATGTGGGCGATCAGGCTGACCCCGGTGGCGGTGAATCGCCGGTCGCCGTCGGCCCCGGGCATGGTGGCCGCCAACTCGGGCGTGAACTCGCCGTGAACCTCGGTGATGTGCAGGCCGCACTTTTCGAAGAACCGGCCGCGCAGAAAGCCCATCACCCCGCCGCCGCCGGCCTCGCGCGCCCACGGGGTCAGCTCGAAGCGCCCGGGCGCGCCGGGATAGAGTTCCTCGGGAGCCTCGTCCTCCAGCGCCTCGAACGCCGCGACGAAGCGATCGCGAAGCTCCGCGAACCAGGCGTGCGCCCGCCCGGTGCGTTCACTGGTCATCGGCGCGGCCGGCGTCATTGGCCCCTTACAGCCCGGCAAACATCGCCGCGCCAGGGTTTTCGCGGCCATGCCGGTTGAAAAAGCCCGGCCCGCATTCTAATCGAACCTTATCCAGAGGGGCGCCGCGGGGAAACGACTCGCCGGGGCCTTGGCGGGCCAACTTCCAGGCTCCGCTCAATTCGAGGGTGAGCTGACCGTGGCCGACAGCCTGGCGCCGAGCGTGACCGATCCGATCGACGCCCCCCCCGACCCGGGACGGCGGGATTTCATCCACATCGTCACCGCGGCCGCGGCGGTAGGCGGGGTGGTGGCCGTGGCCTGGCCGCTGATCGACCAGATGAACCCGGCCGCCGACACCCTGGCGCTGGCCTCCCTGGAGTTCGACCTCTCCAAGGTCGCCCTGGGCCAGGAGGTGACCATCCTGTGGCGCAAGCAGCCGGTGTTCATCCGCCATCGCACGCCCAAGGAGATCGCCGCCGCGGTCGTCGACGACCACGCGCCGATGAAGGATCCGGCCACCGACGCCTCGCGCACCAAGCCGGGCCATGAGCAGTGGCTGATCTGCCTGGCCAGCTGCACGCACCTGGGCTGCGTGCCGACCTTCGCCCAGGGCGAATACGGCGGCTGGCTCTGTCCCTGCCACGGCTCGGTCTACGACACCGCCGCGCGCATCCGCAAAGGCCCGGCCCCGAAAAACCTCTACCTGATGGACTACGCCTTCCTCAGCGACACCAAAGTGAAGATCGGCTAGGCGGGCGACGATGAGCGGACCTTCGACTTACCAACCCAGGACGGCCATCGAGCGCTGGCTCGACACCCGCCTGCCGATCATCCGCTTCGGCGCCGACCTGCTGGAGTTCCCCACCCCCCGCAACCTCAACTACTGGTGGACTTTCGGCGGCATTCTGGCCTTCTGTCTGGTGGTGCAGATCGTCACCGGCATCGTCCTGGCGATGCACTACGATCCCAGCGGCGCCGGCGCCTTCACCTCCGTCGAGCAGCACATCATGCGCGACGTCAACTACGGCTGGCTGATCCGCGGCCTGCATGCCAACGGCGCCTCGATGTTCTTCATCGCCGTCTACATCCACATCATGCGCGGCATCTACTACGGCTCGTTCAAGGCCCCGCGCGAGCTTCTGTGGCTGCTCGGCTGCGTGATCTATGTGCTGATGATGGCCACCGCATTCATGGGCTATGTCCTGCCGTGGGGGCAGATGAGCTTCTGGGGGGCCAAGGTGATCACCAACCTGCTGGGCGCCTTTCCCGTGGTCGGCAACGCCATCACCACCCTTCTGTGGGGCGGCTTCTCGGTCGATGACCCGACCCTCAACCGCTTCTACTCGCTGCACTATCTGCTGCCGTTCGTGATCGCCGCGGTGGTCGGCCTGCACATCTGGGCGCTGCACGTGCCGGGCAATAACAATCCCACCGGCGTCAATGTGAAGAGCAAGGCCGACACCCTGCCCTTCCATCCCTACTACACGGTCAAGGACAGCTTCGCGGTCGCCGCCTTCATGATCATGTTCGCGGTCTTCGTCTTCTATCTGCCCGAGGCGCTGGGCAAGGTCGACAACGCCGTTCCCGCCAACCCGCTGGTCACCCCGGCTCACATCGTGCCCGAATGGTATCTGTTGCCGTTCTACGCCATCCTGCGCGCCATTCCCGACAAGCTCACCGGTGTCCTGGCCCTGGCCGGGGCCATCCTCATGCTGTTCATCCTGCCCTGGCTCGACACCTCCAAGGTGCGCTCGATGCGCTACCGGCCGACGGCGCGGATCTATTTCGGGTTCTGGTTCCTGGCCGTCGTCGCGCTCGGCTGGTGCGGCTCGCAGGAGCCCGACGGCCAGATCATCCACGGCCTGAGTGGACCGGTGCTGATCGACTACGACATCAACAGCGTGACCTGGCTCAGCCGCATCGGGGCCGCCTATTATTTCATCTACTTCCTGGTCATCACGCCGCTCCTGGGCCTGCGCGAGACGCCTCTGCCGGTTCCGGATTCTCTCTACACCCCGGTCCTGGCGACCGAAGGCAGGGCCTGAGCCATGGCCCGGCTGTTTCTCGCCCTCGCGCTCCTCATCTTCGCCGGACCGGCGCTGGCCGCCAGCACGCAGGCGCCCCCCAAGGATGTCCACTGGTCGTTCGAAGGCCCCTTCGGCCTCTACGACCAGGAACAGCTCCAGCGCGGCTACAAGGTCTACCGCGAGGTCTGCTCGGCGTGCCACTCGATGAACATGGTCGCCTTCCGCAATCTCGGCGATCCGGGCGGTCCGTTCTGGGATCCGAAATATCCCAATCCCAACGACAATCCGGTCGTCAAGACCATCGCCAAGGACTACCAGATCGCCGACATCGACCACGACACCGGCGATAATATCAAGCGGCCGGGGACCACCGCGGACTACTTCCCCGCCCCGTTCGCCAATGAGGCCGCCTCCCGGGCCAGCAACGGCGGCGCCTATCCGCCGGACATGTCCCTGCTGGCCAAGGCCCGCGAGGGGGGACCGGCCTACATCTATTCGGTGGTCACCGGCGATGGGGCGGTCTCGCCGCACGGCCTCACCGTCCCGGCTGGCAAATACTACGACCCCTACATGGCCGGCGACATGGGCTCGTTCTGGAAGGGAGACCCCAAGAGGGTGCCCGTCGGCGGCTTCATCGCCATGCCCCCGCCGCTCACGCCCGGCAAGGTCACCTTCGACGACGGCGTCAAGTCAACCCTCAACCAGGAAGCCCGCGACGTCGCCGCCTTCCTCCAGTGGGCCTCCGATCCCAAGATGGAGGAACGCAAGCAGGCCGGTCTCGGCGTGATGATCTTCCTGATCATCTTCACCGGCCTGCTCTACGCCAGCTACCGCGAAGTCTGGCGCCAGGTCGGGCATTAAGGGGAAAGCGCGCGGTCTCCGCCTGGCGGGGTTCGCGGTGGACCGCGACGGCGTCAAACCGGCGGCGGCGCGCGCAGGGTCATGGCCGGCGACGGGCGGCCGTCCTGGAGCAGGCGGGCGGTGGCGTGGAAGTCGCTCTGGCGGCACAGCGCCGGCCACTCCACCTCGGGTTCGAACCATGGTCCCAGCCGCCGGGCGTCCGGCGCCCCGACCCGGAAGGCGACCAGGTTGGCGGCGTTGGCCAGCGCCGCCTGGGCGATGTCCGGCCGGCGCGAACCGCCGTCGATCTGGCCGAGCGCCTGGTTGGCGAGCACCAGGGAAAGGCCGAACTTGCGCGACTCGGCCAGGAGTTCGGAGAGGCCCACCCCCGGGCAGGTCTGGAACTCGTCGAAATACAGCCGCGCCGGCCGCCGCCGGCCCCGCTCCCGGCCGGCTCTCGCCATGGCGGCGCCGGCGATCTGAATGACGCCAAGGGCGCACAGCAGCTGGCAGTCGAGCGTCCCCAGAACGCCCTTGGCCGCCTTGAGGATAAGGATACCGCCTTCGTCCATGATCCGCCCGAAGTCCAGCGGCGCGGCCGGCCCGCAGAGGATGCGCCGCATCGTGGCGTTGCCGGTGAACTGCGCCAGCTTGCAGACGATGTAGGGCGCGATATTGTTGAGCGCGATCTCGTCATGGCTCACCTGGGGGACCAGCCTCGCCCAGAATTCCCTGACCTTCCGGTCCGCGCAGCGCGCCACCAGGCTTCGGCGGAAGTCGTCGTCGAAGAACACGCGCTCGAAGTCGAGAATCGTGGCCTCCGCGCCGCCTGCTTCCATCAGCAGCAGCAGGGCGTTGCGGAAATAGATTTCGAACATCGGCCCGAAGGCCTCGGGGACCCCGGCGTAGAGGACGTCGGTGAGCACGCGGATCAGCGCATTGGCCACCCGGTTGCGCTCCATGGCCGGATCGCCGCCGTGGCCGGCCAGCAGATCGAGCCGAAACCGGCCGTCGGCGTCGGCGGCGTCGGCGAAGATCAGTTCGCGCCGCCGTTCAGGCGGAACCAGGGCCGCCGCGTCGTCGGCCAGATCGCCATGCGGGTCGATCAGGATCACCCCCTCGCCGGCGGCCATGTCCTGGGCCAGCAGATTGAGCAGCAGGCTCGACTTGCCCGTGCCGGTGGCCCCGATGACATAGAGGTGGCGCGCCCGGTCCCGCGCCTTCAGGACCACCGGCGCCCCCGCCGCGGTCTCGCCCAGGCGCAGGCCGCCGGCCTCGCTCGCGCCCGCCGTGGAGATCCGCTCCGGCCCCGCCGGCGTGATCTCGGTGGCGCACGGCAGCAGCGGCGGGATCGACCAGCCGGCCGGCCACAGTCCGCGCAGATCGAGGCTCTCCGGAGCCGGCGCCTCGGTATCCATCGGCCGGCCGAACAGCGCCTGGGAGATCAGGTCGAGGGTCAGCGCCCCGGGCTCGGCGGCGAAGGCGGCGCTGGCCTCGATCGCCACGCCCCGGCCGCTCGCGAGCAGCTCGGCGGCGAAACGCGACAGATCGTCGAGAGTCTGCTCCGATACCGCGCCGGGAGACCCCCTGAGCGCGGCGATCCTCTCACGCAGGCGCTCCAGGCCACGTCTGGCGCGCCCGTCCAGGCGCCAGGGCGCGATCCGCAGTTCGAGTTCCGCCGGCGCGCACGGCCTCAGCACCAGGAGCGCGCGGCCGATGGCCACGCTTCGCTCGCCGCTCGCCGGCGCCAGGACGGCTTCGCCGCCGGCCGCCGGGCCGACCAGCCGCGGGCCGCGCGCGGCGGCCGGCGCCAGGGGAACGCAAGCGGGGCGGATGTCGCGCCGTTGGGCCAGCGGCCGGCCGGCCGCCGGCGCGGCGAGATCGAACCTCGCGGAGGGAAAGGCGAAGCCGAGGATCTGGTCGAGCGTCTCCTCCGCCATCGTCTCGCCCTCGGCCGGCTCCAGCCGGACGACGCAGCCGAGCGGGTCGCCGCTGGCCCGCCAGCGGAAGGCAAGGACCAGGCTCGCGCCCGCGGGCAGCAGTTCGAAGGCCCGGCCGGCGAAGTCGGGCGCCGCCGGATGCGACGACGCGGAGGGTCCGGCCGGAAAGCCGGCCAGGGCGCGGCGAAGACAAGGCGCGGCTTCGCCGCCGCCCGCCCGCTCGATGGCCGGGAGAAGTCCGAGGATGGTTTCCGTCGAGCGGGCGTTCATGCGTCGCCTCCTTCGACCGCCCTTCTAGACGGCCGGCGCCGCGGGGGCCGGAGGACAAGATTGCGGTGCAACGTCGGCGGTCTCTGCGCCTTGGTTCGTAGCGCGGGCTTCCAGCCCGCACTTTTTTCACGGGGACGCTAGGGTCAGGGCCGTTTGGTATGAGGGCCCCGGCCGCGCCGGCCGCCGGCGGCCGCAAGATTGTGGCCGGGCCACCACCGGCGGAGATCGGCTAGGGTCGCGTCATGTCGCCTTCAGCAACCCATGCCTTCGCCCTCCTGCGTCCCTCGCGGGCCCTCGGCGCCGAGGCCGCCAACGCCGGCCTGCTCGGCCCCTACACCCTCGGGATCGAGGTCACCGAGCCGGAACTGGCGGCGCGCTGCGGCCTGGGCGTCATCGACCCGCAGCACGGACCCGCCCCCGGAAAGGGCGCCGCCATCGAGGCCGCTCTCGACTGGCCGCTTCCTCCGGCGGGCGCCCGCCTCGTCACCATCCGTCCGGACGCCGACGCCGTCGGGGCCATGGCCGTCCTGGCCCTGCGCGCCGACGGCGCCGTCCTGGGCGACGAAGCCCGCGCGCGCATCGCTCTCATCGCCCGGTGGGACGGCTTCGCCCAGGGACCGTGGCGCGATTTCGCCGCCGCCCGCGGGCCGCTGCCGCGCCCGGCCGGCACGGAAGACGTCCGCCTCTTCCCGGCCCTCTACGCCGCCATGGCCGCCGTCGCCTCCAGTCCGGCCCTCCCGCTCGACGGGCGCGTCGCCGCCTTCCGCCGCTGGCTCGCCACCGGCGCGATTCCGCCGGCCGCGCGGGCCGCCGCCGAAGCCTCCGCCGAGGCCCTCGCGCGCGCCTGGAATGAAGGCGGCCTCGCCATCGCCCGCGCCCGTGGCGCGCCCCTGGCCATCGTCCGCGGGCCGGCCCTCGGCGGCCTCGCCCTCGGCTACCGTTTCGCGCCAGTGGTCATCGCCGAGAACCCCGGCGCCGGTCCCGGCGCTGGGACCGGCGACGCAGACGGCCGCGGCGGCGCGCGAAAGGTGACCATCGCCCAGTTCGCCCCCGGCCACGCCGATCTCGCCGCCCTCACCCGCGCCCTGAACCGCCGCGAGCCCGGCTGGGGCGGCTCCCCCACCATCATCGGCTCCCCCCAGGGCGTCGGCACGCGCTTGCCGATGGCGGTCATCCGATCGCTGACAAGGAATCATCTTGTCGTCGCTTCCTTGAGGGCGAGGTGATCAGGAGTGCCGGTGTCGGCTCTCACACAGCACGTAGCAATGACTTGGCCAGACTGACTTCTGGTGCGTTCGCTCCCAGGTTTGCGAGCGAAGCCATGACGCGATCGGGGTCATCCGGATCGGGGCCGCGAACCGAATACCGCTGTTTGGTGATCGCGTCCGCCCATACCGACCCTTGCGGAAAATTTGGGTCTTCGGGTGCGGGCGCGGGCTCGGCGGTGACCTCTGAGGGGCGCCAATCGGGTGGATCGGGAAGCAGAAGGCGGGTGCGCCTGGCTTCGCCGTGTTGCTCGAGGGTCATGTAGGGCAACAGCTTGGGCGAAACCGCTTTCGGGTCGCCGTAGGCGAGCAAGAGGTTGACTTGGTCGCTGGCCCGCCATCCTCGGGATCTGTTTTCATCCTTTCCGGCCGCGAAGGTCTCCGTCATGTGCGCGGTGAAGCAATCTGCGTAGGCGCGGACCGCTTCGAGCGTAGTCGAGCCATCGGGGCGGGCCTTCGGGGAGAGGAGGCGATTGGGTTCGATCCTTGCCTCGGTGATCTGCGCGTCCACCTCGCCGAGACCAAGGGGCTTGCCCATGCCGAGTTTGTGCTGTGTCACGGGCCGATCGCCCCAGCCTGGCGCCCACAACTCCAAGGCCCAGACGATGGCGCCCAATTCCGCCGGCAGGAGATTGTGAAAACGGACGCGTCCCTTGAAGACCGCTCCCCCGTCGAGCGGATGTAGCATGACGCGCATGTCGTCGCTGCCGACGTTGTGTGCCTCGATCTCATCGCGCGCGGGATACCGTTTTCGGCCCGCCGACTGAGGCGATTTCCGCAGTCCGCCCGCCGCGCCCGCCGGCGGCGAGTAGGAGGCGTAGGGAAAGGCATCAAGTTTTCCATTGGCGCCGGGTTGCCGCAGCATCGTCGGTTCGAAGCCGCCGTGCGGAGAGGCCAGCACCACCGGGCCAAGCGCCTTGGGTTTGCCGCTGACCCATTGGGCGGTCTCTACGCTCACCCGTCCCTTGCGCGCCTCCGCGGCGATGCCATTCTTCCCTGCGCCCAATTCGGGCCCGAACAACAGCGCCGGAAGATCAAGGAGACGCGGATCGTTGTGGTCGGCGTTGATTGTCGCCAGCACGTCGCGGCGGCTGAGCGCGTGGGCGATCGGAAACATCGACGCCGTGCCGATTGCGTCGATCCCGCCGTCCTTTGCAACCAGGTAGAAAACGGGAATCCTCTCCCCCAATTTGTGTTTCGACGACCAATGCGACCAGCCGGGCAACATCTGCTTGTCATTCCGCGCGCGCCCGACATCCCAACTGTTGATATCGACAAATGTCTTCCACGCCGCGCCGACGGCCAGCCACTTGCGGCGATCGGCCTCTTCGCCGTGAAAGAAGAACTCGTTCTTTTTCGCGTGGCCCGCGGTTGGCTTGGCGGTGAACACCAGAAGTCCAGGAACACTCGTCTCGCCGGGGGCCGCCGGGCGCGCCATAGCACCGTCGCCGGGCTGGACGTGGAAACATTGGGCCAGGGACTTGGCCGCCTTTGCCAGGACACCGTAACGGTCCTCCACGGACAGCGCCGTCGCCCAGGGGTCCGGGTCAAGCTCCAGATGGCCGGCCAGAGCCTTGGTCTGAATCTTCGCCCACGTGCAGGGCTGGATGCGGATCTCCCCGAGCGAGTCCGGTGGCAACAGCCAGCCGGCCCTTACCCCGCTCATCCTTCCACGATAGATATCGGCGGCGACCGCCCGACCTAGATCGCGGAACCGGATCATCTCGTCGTCGATGAAGGCGGCGCGCCCGAAAGCGGCAATCTCTATCACCGAGCGCAGCATGCCCCGCAGGGTCGATCCGGGAATGGCGAACTTGCCGTCCGGAGTCTTATGGAAGTCGATGTGGACCGGCGCGGCCTCTCGACGCTCGCCGCCGATCAGCAGCGGTGACCGGGCTTCGAGGCGGTAGTCGAGCCAACCGGAGAGGCCGTCGGCGAGCGGGCGATCGTTCGAGACCTGCGGCGCCCACCCCGGGACATGAATCCACTTCGAGACCGGGATCATCCGATAGGGCGCGGTCATCGCGGCGGCGGGCTGTCCCTCAGGCATCGGCCGACCCGAAGCCCAGAAAGCGCGTCGCGCGGCGCACCACGGCCGGCGCGATAACGCCGGCCGTGGTGCGAAGCCCCCAATAAACGGCGTAGCGGAGCGCGGGTCCGCCGCCCGCCGCTACCAAGGTTGTTTCCTCCCTGAGCACCGGCTCATCGACGCCCTCTTCGATCTCGATCAGCCGCCATGAACCGCCGAGGTGAAGCAGGCGGGCGCTGGTGGCGCCGTCTGGCGACACCCACTCTCCATCGAGCGGGGCGCCGGCCGCTTCGCGACCTGGATCTGTCTTCCCGCTTTCCGGGCAGGTGCGCCCGACCCAGGATTCCCGGCGCAGCCACCCCGACCATCGCTCCGCCAGGGGGCGGATCGTTTCGATCGACTCCCACGTGGCGTCGATACCTCGCGGCTCAATCCTGCACGCAGTCAGTCCCGGCGCCGGGAGCAGACCTGGCGGCGGAGGCTCGAAAGAGGCCGCCAGCACTTCAGATAAGGCGGTCCAGTCTGTCGAAAGCGTGTCGATGGCGCTCACGCCGCAACCGCCCCGGGATCGGGCGGCGCGACGAGGAATTTCGTCGAACGTTCGCCTTCACGCTTCCACGAGATGCTCGAACCCTCGGCCATGACCCCGTCGCCGACCGCGTCGCCGCCCCCCACCGCCAAGCCGCCGGCGAGGAGGTCGCCGAATGCCCAGTCGAGCGCCCTTAGGACATCGTCGGGGAGTTCGACGTCGCCTCGGGGCTTGGCGAGGAGGGCGAGGTCGATCCTGATGGCGGGGCCCTTCCAGAGGCTCTCGAAGGTGAAGAATTTGCCATCGCGCACGCCGCTGGTCTGGCGGTCGAGGGAATTGCGCGGTCTCCGACCGGCGGCGCCGGAGATGGGTATCCCGTCGAAATCGACAAAGGCGTCGTCGATGAGGAGCGCGCCCGCTTCGCCGCCCTCGGCGGCCGCCACCGATCCGAATACGGTGTCCATCAGGCGCCCGCCGGGCCCCGGCCCCGCCGATGCGTCGGCGAAGGCGGCACGGATGCGCCGCAGATGATACTCGGCGCGATGGGCGAGGGCGCCCTTCAGGCCAGAGGCCGGGAACGGTGCGAGCGGCTTTTCCACGACGGACCCCGTCACGGTGTTTCCGATTTTGGTCCAGACGATTACCGGCTCGGTGAGTGGCAGCTTGTCGGGCGGCTTCTTTTCGCCGGGCGGCGCGGTCAGCCAGCGCTTGTCCCCTTCACCCATGCGCCAGAATCCCTTCGGCGCCAGGACCAGCTTGCCGGTAATCGGCCCGCGTCGGGAGTGCGCGGTCAGATTCGGCCTGTCCCACGAATCCCATTTCCCGAGGAAGTCGTCCAAGGGCGCGGAACGATAGGCGATCAGATCCTCGCGCCCCTTGCTTCCCCGTCGATCCAGGGCGCGGTAGCGCGCGCGGACCAGACGGACGGCGCCGAAGCCGCGACGGCCCGCGCCCCCGAGTCGCAGGTAGGGGCAGACGAAGAGACCGGCCAGTTGGGCCATCGCCTCCCTGTCCCCCTTCTTCGATCCGTCGTCCCCGTCGATCGCCAGCTCCAGGCTGAACCGCGTTCCGGCGGGGCAGGCGGCCCGGTCGAACTTTCCCGATGGACTCGCCGCTCCGGTGTCCGCGTCGATGGCGACATGATCGCGCAACACGGGGGCCGGCAAAGCGAGCCGCCGCAGCACCTCGTCATTCTCGATGGATCGGGTGTCGAGCAGGGTCTCGACGACGCGATCGGATCTATTGTGGGCCAGTCCGAAGGAGACTAGCAGCCGCGAGGCGACGCCGTCCTTGGTCCCGCTCTCCTCGAAGCCGAAGAGGCCCGCAGTGTCGCTGAAATAGTCTTCGTGCAGGCTCCGTAGCACCCCGGCCAGCGACGCGCCGGAGATGCAGGGAAGACCGTTCCAGTCGCGGAACAGCGGTGTGTCGATGTCCACATCGGACTCTCCCGAGGCGATCGACAGCGGGCTCTTCGCCTCGAGGGTGACGCGAAGAACGTGGCGAATGGGGGCGAGGAGGTTGCTCACGCGCCCTCGCCCTCCGTCGCGCGAAGGCGCCAGGCGGCGCGCGCGAAAATGGCCGGTTGGGGGACGCTCGCTGCCGGCATGACCGCCCCCCCGGGTTCGCCCGCATAGGGGCCCAGCAGTCGCGCCAGCGTCCCGGTCAAGGGACCCCACTCGGGATTGCGTTCGCCTGCGCAGTGGCCGTTCTTCGCGTGGCGAAGTGAGAGCGCCAGAGCGGACATGTTCGCGGCTCTATCCGCCGCCGTCGCGACCAGCGCCCACTGCGTGGCTGTTGGCACTCGCTCTCCGCGCTTCCTGGCGATAGCCAGAACCCGTTTCAAGTCGACGATGAGTTTGGCTGCCTCGATCTCGACCGTCTTGGCAGCGAGCCGGCTCTTGGCCCGTTCGCGCAGCACCGCGAGCAGGCGTTGGTCCGCCGCGCCCAGCGATGGCGTGGGTTGCCCAGCTGGTCCGCGCGCGGACTTCGGCGGCGCCTCTAGGCCTTCGCCAGGGTGAAGGGCCATCAACAGGGGCGGATTGGGCCAGACCATGCCCAGTCCGCGCTCGCGCCACAGCCCCAGGGCGTCGCGAAAATCCGACAGGGCCACCGCCTCTCGCAGACAGTACACCAGCACCGACCCGCCCTCGATCACCGCGTGCTCGCGGTCGTGGGCGTGCAGCCATCCATTGTATGGCGCGTAGCGGCGCGTACCCACGGCGCTGCGGCCGAGGTCGAGCTCCGCGGCGACCGCTCGCCCCAGTAGCGAGCCCAGCGAAGGCGCCAGATCCGGTGACCCGAAAACATCGACGATGGCCAGATCGGAGAGGCACCAGAGAACCAGGTCGCCGCCTGCGGGCGCGGCCGGTCCCGGCCACCCCTCGGTGCGCGGGTCGTCAGCCTCCTCGACCTTCGCCATGAAACCACCGCCGAACGCCTTCATCTTTGAGCGCCCGAGCCGCCCCTGGCCCGCGAGCGCGTCAGCGGCGCGGCCGGCCGCGCCGGCTTCCCCATCGATCCACGCAAGCCAGTCCTGGCCGGGCGCCAGATGCTCGTACTGAAAGAACTGAGCCTCGGCGGCCCGTCGGGCGTCCTCGATGACGGCCGTTTTTCCGCTCTCGGCTCTTCGCGGGCGCACGACCTCGCCGGCCGCGGAGAGGAACGCGCCCTTGATCGCCTCGCCCTGGCCGAGTTCCGTACGGCGCTCCTGAGCCGAGGGATGCGCCGTGTTCCAGACCGCAATATTCAGCTGTTCCCCGACGTGGAGCGACGCATCATGCTTTGGCTGCTGAAGCGACTGCGGCATTGGAAAGGCCGGGCGGCCGGACGGGCTGAGTGGAAAACCGGGACCGAACCGCAAGGCGCCGGAGTGGACCTCTCCGAACCGCTGGCCGACGGTATCTGGGGATCTGTCGGCGTAGAGGCGTGCCGCGGCCCTTCCCCACAGGGTGGCGCCCGGCACGTAGGCGAGGCTCCGGTGCCCGCCGGTGCTGGCGGCGGTGGCGGAGAAGACCACCGATTCTCGGTTGTGAAGGCGCAGCGCTTTCATGCCGCGCGCCCCGCCGGCCCATGCCTGCCATCGTCAAGGGCGGTGTATGCGAGTCGGCCAAAACCCCGGGTGCGCTTGGCCCCCGCCTCGTCGAAGGCCGGCCACGCCGTCGCGACCCATCCACGCCACAGCTTTTTCGCCTCCTCGAGCCGCGCGAGTTCGATGGTGTCGCGCCCGCACCACAGGCGTCGCGCCGCATCGTCGAAATCCAGGTACGAGTACAGGCGGAGGGGCATTGCCGCCTCGATCGCGCGCAACTGCTTGGGCTTGGCCACGCCGCGGCGTGCGTCGATGGCGGTGGACGCCACCCGCGAGAAAAACTCGCTCCGCAGCGATGGCTCTTTCTCCACGGCCGCTCTGAGCCCCTCTGACACCGTCGCGTTGCCCACGGCAAGGCAGCCAGGAGCGGTGTCGGTTCCGTCCTGCGATCCCGCGCCTGATCGCTGACCCAGAAGCAGAGCATCGACACCTCGGCTTTTCTTGTCGAACCAGTTCCAAGCCTCCGCCCGCCGAAGCGCGACGCGCAGTAGCCCGGTCACGTGACGACCGCCCAGCATCGGCAGGTTGTCTTCGTCCCGCTCCATGACGAGATCGAAATCCTCGCCACCGCCTTCGCCGTGGGCGTGCAGCCAATAGCCGGAAAAGACCATGGGGAGTGCGAGAGTGGTCATGCGACAGCGCGCCACTCGAGAGCGTCGAAAAGTGGCGAGCCACCGGTGAACTCCTGCCCGGCAAACACGGCCGACAAATCGTTCGAACTTCCCGCGGCGATCCCCTGGCCCAGGGTCGCGGCGACGCCTGCATCGAGCGCCTTGAGGGCGGCCGGGCCGCCAGGACGGCTCGCCGCTGCCCGACGCCAGGCTGCCCAAGCTTCCCGGGCGTCTTCGGACCTGTCTTCGGCCGCCATTCCCCTGATGGCGCGCAGGCCGCCAGGCTTGATCTCGTCTTGTTCCATCGCCCGCAAAACCTCGATCAGGCCGGTGAACTCAGCTAGTCCGGTCGCCGGAATAGCGCCCAGGCGATAGGGCTGGCATGAGCCCGGCGGTCGCGAGAGCATCTCCGCGGCGCCAGTGGAAAGGGCCGATTCGGTGACGCGGTGAAACGCGAGGACCGAGGGCGGCGTGGCGCCGGCCCCGGCCGCGCCCTTGGCGCGGGTCTTGGCGAAGCCGCACAGACCCTCAGCCAGCCGGAGAAGCCGAAAAAATGGCTGCTTGGGACCGCCGAAAGCGATGCCGGCGGCGGCGGTCAGCCGTCGCTTCACAACTCTCTCGGTTTCCGCTTCGAGCGCTTCCAGAAAGCAGCGGGTGAAGCGCATCGCCAGGTCGCCGCGGACGATCAGGGTTATGTCGTCGCCGCCGACCAGGATGGGCCGGGCCGGGATGACGCCATTTTTGCTCTTCTCGCCCCAGAGAACCTCGCGGGTCGCCTGTTGTCCGGCCGCCAGAACCGCCGCCTCGATGTTGTCGGAGGCCTTCTTGGCCATCGTCAGGGCCTGTTCCTGAGGGAGCTTCGCCGTTTCCTGACGCACGCCAACATAGAAGGCGCCCAGGCCGGAGATGTCGGCATGAACGACGGCGATCCTGTCCTCGGGCGATCGAAAGGGGAAAAGAGCACCCCCGTCTGAATTCTCTGAGTCGATTTCCATCTGGTTCGGCCACACGGCGCCGTCGAGACCCTCCCCGAGACGTTCGGCGACTCCGTCGGAGAGGCGCCGCGCCCGCCGCTTGGCGAGGGTGGCCTGATCTATTGCCTCACCCCCGCTGTAAGTCGCCGTCGCCGGGGCGCCCGTCCTTTGGCAGAGGGTCGCCAGCGGGTGGGACAGCGGAAGCAATGAGGCCGCCCCGCCCTCGCGGCCGAATGAGAGGCGACTGGCCGGCGCATAGGCCAGGGTGCCGGCGGCCCGGTCGTCGGCGCTGGCGGCCAGGGCCTCCTGGAATTCGAGGCCGGGCAGGAGCCGCATGAACGCCAGGCGCCACAGGACCCGGAAGCGGGCGAATGCTGTCTCGCCGTCGTCGTCGAAGTGCAGCATGAACGCGCCACCGGCGCGTCGCGATATCCGGGGCGCGAATTCGGTACGCGCTAGGACTTCGCCGAGCAGGTCGTCGCGTCCGCCGCTTCGCGCCGTCCAGTCCAGAAGCGCGCTGGCAGCTGCGATGTCGCGCAGCTTGTCGCCCTCCAACACCCAGCGCTGGATGCCCTTGGCCTCGAACAGATAGGCCCGTTTCATCCCCGCTTCGCCCCGCTATCCGCCGAACGCCCACGCGCGAGTAAGTCACAGGTGGAAATTGCACGCAATGGCGCCGATGGGATGTGACCTCGCTTGGACGAGATGTCCGCGAGAAGAGGCGCGCGATGGGAGTCGTGATGTCCTTGGTCAAGGTCAGATCCCGCCCTATGGCAGGCCAGACCTGGCGGGCGAGCGATCCTGGCGGCGGGATCACGCCTCCCGGAAGAGTCTAGCGGCGCCTGCCGACTGATCTCGATGATGCTCAAACCGGCGATCGGCCCGTTCGGGCGGCAGCGGCTTCCCCGACGGGGAAATGCGTGGTTAATCCGGCTTGGGAAGGAGGCGCCCATGGAATGTGACACATTCGTTCCCGCCCCATGACCCACCGCGTGCTCCTCTGTACCCTCGGCGGATCGCCGGCGGTGGCGACCGAGACGGTGTGGGCGCTGAGGAAGCGCGACCCGCCGTGGGTCCCCGACGAGATCGTCATCGTCACCACCACATTCGCGCTGAAGGCGATCCGTGAAAGTCTGCAATCGCCGACCGGCCCGCTGGCCGAGTTGATGGGCGGCCCGCCGCCGGTGAGCATCCACGCGCCCTGCCGGGGCGGCGGCGCTCTGGTCTGGCGGGACTTCGGCGCCGAGCCCGTCCGCGAGCGCCTGCCGGGCTGGACGGAGGACGGCGAGCTCCTCGCCGATGTCGATACCGGCGAAGACGCCCTGTTGATGGGCAACCTGATCTTCCGCCGGGTGGTGGAGGTGGTGAAGCGCCGGGACAGCGAACTGCACCTGTCGCTGGCCGGCGGGCGCAAGACCATGTCCGCTCACGCCCTGATGGCCCTGACCCTGGTCGGCCGGGCGGTGCGCGACGAGGCCAGTCACGTGCTGGTCTCCGCGCCATTCGAGGGTAACCCCCGCTTCTGGCATCCGGATCAGAGCGGCGGATCCATTCCGGTCTTCGGCGGCGGGACGGCCGATCCGGCCACGGCGCGCGTCGCCCTTGTCGTCACCGAGACGCCGCTGATGCGGCGCCGGGTGAAGGACGTGTCTCTGCTCGAGAACCTCGACCTGGCCGCGGCCGCCCGCCTGGTCAACCTCGCGCGTCGCCTGGAGGTCGATCCGCTGATCGGCTTCGACAGCGCTTGCAACACCGTCACCGTCGGCGGCGTCGAGCGGCGGCTGGGCTACAAGCAGTTTCCGTTCTTCCGCCTGCTGGCGACGGCCTACCGGGAAATCTGGCCCGGTGTCGGCCCGGAGGGTGAGGGTCCCGACTTCGCCGGGTGGCTCACCACCCGCCACATCGTCACCGGCACCGCCCCCGATGGAGAGGCGATCGCCGTCAAGATGGAGCGATTCATCGGCGAGGCCATGGACGCCGACGGCAGGGAGCGCCACAGCGACCCGTTGGGTTCGGAAGAGGAAACCGCCTTCGAGAAGTGGCACGAGGGGGTGGTCGTCACGCAGAACCACATCGATGCGGGCGAGGACGTGGAGGAGAAGATCGATCACGCGGAAGACACGCTGGGCCCCAATCGCACCAACCTGGGCGCGACGCTGGTGGAGACCTTCGGTCCCGACGCCGCCGCCATGATCGCGCCCGAAAGCACGCGGACGCGACCGCCGCGGTATGGCATGTCGCGGCATTTCCCGACCCAGGCCATCCAGATCGGCTAACGATGGCGCCTGTCGCTCGCGTCGCGGACCTCTTCCGCCAGCCGCTCAGTCGCCGCCTCGCGGGCCTGGGCGAAGCTTCCGCCGCGTCCGGTCCGCGCGCGCCCGGTCCGCCGATCCTGGACGGTGACATAATGGACGCCCGCTCCTCCGGCGAGGCTGACCACTCTCAGGTGCTTGACGATGCGATGGCGGCTCATGGGTTTCTCCCTGCGAAGCCCACATTGCCCCGCCGCGCTTTCCCGGTCAGGCGGCGCAAGATTGCGGCCCGGCCGTGACCGCCGACGCTCCCCGCGTTTTCATCGTCGTCGCCACCGGCCAGCCGGTCGCCAACCTGCCGCCGATCCTGGCCTACGGCCAGCCGGGGCTGGACGGGATCCTCTGGCTGCTGAGCGCCAAGGCGAAAGAGTACGGCTACGCCCACTCCTCGATCGAGGTCCTGAAGGCGCGCGGCTTCGCCGACCACCAGCCTCTGGAAGTGAGCGATCACCCGGGCGAGTTGGCCGAGGCCCTGCGCGAGTGGCTGGGCGCCAATCCGGCCCTCCGACCGGTGTTGGTGGGTAACGGCGGCACCAAGCTCGGTGGTCTCGGGCTGGCCGATGCCCTGGCCAACCGCGACCACTGCGTCGTCTATGGCGACGGCCAGCCGTGCCGGCTGTGGATCAAGGAATCGCCCGCTGCCGACTGGACCTGGCGTCCGTATGCCGAGGCGACGCTTAGCCTGACGGAAATCCTGACCCTCACTGGCAACGTGATTGAAAATCCGAGCGCGGCGCGGCGTTTCTGGCCGGACCTGGCGGACTGGCCCACGGATTCCTTCGGGGAGGCGCCCGAGCCCACCGCTGCTGCGCACGACGAGTTTGATCTCTACGACGCGGCCAAGAGGGCTTTGGCCAGGCCTCCGCCCCGCTATCGCGAAGCGGCCGCGCTGGCGCCGGCCGAGATGGCTGGTTGGCGGGAGGCCGTGATCAACCTCGGTCGCAGGATCCGAAATCTCCTGAACGCCGGTCGAAACTTGGACGGGCTCGAACTGGCTGCGACCTTCAACAAGGCGGCCGATCTCGCGCGCCGGGCTGAGCGCCAGGCGGAACTCCTGGCAGCCAGACCAGGGGAGCGGATCGGACCACGCTTCGAGCGGGCGACCGCCCGCCGCGTGCGCGCTTGGTTGACCATTAAACCCCGGAGGCCGATCATCGAGGCCTGGGAGAACGTGTTGGTGCGCAAGACAGCGCCGGCTGGAGCGACCAAGCCCAACGCCTCGATTGATATGGACGTTACGCTGGTTCTCACCAACGGCGTCCTCCTTAATCTCGAGTGCAAGAGTTTCGAGAGCGACGCCAAGGATCTGACGGCGCGCCTGCTCAACTTGCAGACGGTCGGATCGCGGCTTGCCGACATGTACGTCTGCGCCCCGGTCTACACCGATTGCGTTGATCGTCCGTGGTTCCAGAAGATCGCGGAAATGCGCCGCGTGGTGAGCGACACGACCCTGAAGTTCATCGCCTTCACCCTGCCGGGTCAGCCTCCCACCTGGATCGATTCCGCCGGCAAAGAACACCCCTGCCCTAGTTTCGAGGCGGCGCTGGACGCCGCCATCGCGCCTTATAGGCCCTGAGTCGGGTCGGGCGGGGGCTGCTCCGACGACCGCTGGCGCCCGTGGAAGGCGGCCAGAAACGTGGTTTTCAGAATGTTCTTTTCCCGGCCGACCAGGCGGCGATCCAGCCTTCGGCCGCAACCTGCCAGCAGTCGGCCATGAATTTCGACCGGAATGTCGTTCGGGGCGGCGGCGTCCATGAGCGCGACCTGATCGGGCCGAAGGCCGTCGGCAAACTCCCTGGCGAAGCGTTCGATGCGCGCGTTCGCGTCGGCGGTCTCGCCGCTCCCGTCGGGCGGGGCCAAGGGGGCGACATCCCCCTCCACCAGGGACAGGAAGCGCGCGATCGTCGCGGCGTCCCATTCTCCGGTGGTGTCCGCCTCCTGCCGCAGCGACGGGGACTGGCTTCCCCGCGCCGGGTAAATCCCCAGCAGGTGAACGCAGACGCCCAGGCCCTGGGCCACCTGAACGCCCACGCGCAGATCCTCGTCGCCGGCCAGCAGCAGGCCTCGTCGATCGCCCCGTTGCGCGCCAGGTCGATGAGATCGGTGACTATCAGCGAATCGACGCCCTTTTGTTGCCCCTCGGCGTTCAGTTGGCCCAGCCGCAGCTTCACCCGGTCGGTGTCCGCCAGTTGGGTCTGGACATGGTCGAGTCTCCAGCCCCTCACAGCGTCGTACCAGTAGATGCGAAGGAGTCGGGCGTCCGGCGCCCGCTCACGAGCCGCCTCGGTCAGGGCATTCACCACGGCCGGCACCGCGAGCTTCAAAGCCTGACGGCGCGAAGCCCGGCCATTCAGGGCCACCGAGCCCTGGACGAAGAGATAGCCCGCGTCCACGAAGATCGCGCACTTGGCCATCGCCGCCCCGTTCAAAATAGCGGGGGCCCCCACTTTGGGGGCCCCCTTAGGCTCCGATCCCCGCGGGGATCCGCCGTATGCTTTGGCCCGCATGTCTTGGCGGACGTCCAGCGCCGTCGAGATATGGGCGCTTGCTCGCTCTCGATCAAGGTAATGGATTCCGCCGGGCCGGCGAAACCATCCTGCCCGCGCCCCTGCGCGCCAGCCGCACCAGGCCGCGCATCGCCAGCCATAGCACCACCGCCGCCGGCGCGATCACCGCCAGCGCCGCCCCGGGGTGGGTGAAGGCGAGCCAGGAGAGGCCGGCGCCGGCCACGTTGTCCATCGTGCTGATCATCGGGTGCAGGGTTCCCAGGCTGGCCACGCTGGCCCCCAGGCGGACCTTGGCGCGCAGGGTCTGCAGGGCCAGGGTCGCGGGCACGCCGCCGGCGAGGATCGCGGCCAGGGCGATCCAGTGCAGCGGCGCCGCCGGTCCCAGCTTGCCCTGGACCCAGAAGCCCAGCAGCGCGACGGCGAGCGGCTTGCCGATCAGGCCCAGGGCGTCGAAAAGGTGGGCGCAGAGGGGGATCTTGTCGGCCGCCGCGTGCAGGAAATAGAACACCGCCGCCGCGGCGGTGAAGCCGTCGCTGGCGAAGCCGGCGAATTGCGGGCCCGCCAGGATCGGGTCGTGGATCGCGCCGGCCCGCAGGGCGAGGCCGAAGACCAGCAGGGGCGCGGCCGGGTCGATGGTGAAGGCCACCGGCAAGGCCAGCAAGGTCGAGACGAAGGCCATCGAGGCCGGATCGATCATCGTCTAGCCCTCACGCCGGCCGTCAGCGCTTCGGCGCCGAGGCCCGGATCACGCCTTCGATGGCCTCCATCACCGCCCGCTCGGTCGCCGCTCGGCAAGCCTTGCGCAACGCGATGCGGTCGGCGGCGCTCTCGCGGGCGGTCTGTGAGGTCAGGCCCCGCGCCCGCTCGACGGCGGCCTCCACGGTCTGGTCGAATTCGTCTCCCGCCCGGTCGATCATGGCGTCGAGCCTGGCGTGGGTCTCCAGCCCGCGCGTGCCGATCTCCTCGCTCGCCGCCAGTTCGCAGTGGACCGCCCAGGCCGAGGCCAGGGCCCGCATCTCGCGCTCCTGGGCCTCCTTGACCAGCCCGTGCAGGTTGATCCGCGCATCGACCTCCTGGCGCACCAGCTCGCC
>DASRLN010000088.1:0-2643 GCA_035648435.1 Caulobacteraceae bacterium | reverse complement strand
ATATCGGCCCCACTCAGGTAGACATGGCCGCCATCGGCGGCGAGGATCGTTCCGCCGCCGGATCCGTCGATCACGCCGCTTGAAAGCCTGATCCCCGCCCTGCTGGCGCCCTCGATCAGACCATCGTTGGTGATGGTTCCGGTCACCGGATTGAGGTTCAGCACGCTAGCCGAGTCGCCCTCGATGACGCCGGCGGCGTCGTTCACAAGGTTCAGAAAGCCGCCGCGGTAGGAGCCCAGCGTACCGGCGCCCGAAATGGTGTTGTTGAAGTTTGTCAGGGTGTCGCCGGCCGCGTCGCTGCGGATGTAGGAGCGGCCGCCGCTGATGATGACCTGCCCGCCGCCGGTCAGGGTCGCGCCCCCCGCGCCGGTGGCCAGGACGGAGCCGTAGCCCCCGCCAGGCAGGACGATCGAGGCGGCGTTGTCGATCGTGCCTTCGATCGTCAGGCCGCCGCGGTCGGCGATGGTCAGATCGGCGGCCAGATGGACGGCGGCGTTTGTCCCATCGAGCGTGCCTCCCGTGGCCTGGAGGACCCCCGAACCGGCCGCGCTCAATGTGCCGCCGGCGACGACGGCCCCGCCGAGGGTGACGGTTCCGCCATTGGCGGCGAGGATCGCCCCGCCGCCGGAGCCGTCTATAACGCCGTTCAAAAGCACGATACCGGCGGCGCTGGTCGCCTCGATCAGCCCGTCGTTGGTGATCGTCCCGGTTCCGGAAGCCAGTCTCAGGGCGAGCCCGGTGTCGCCGTCGATCACGCCCTTGGCGGCGTTGATCAGGGTCAGCGAACCGCCGCTTAAGCTGCCAACTACGCCGGCCCCGGAGATGGTGTTGTCGAAATTGGTCAGAGTGTCGCCGGCCGCGGCGCTTTGAATGTCGCCGCGGCCGCCGAGATAGACCTGCCCGCCGCCGGTCAGGGTCGCTCCCGCCGCATTGATCACCAGATATGCGTCGTAGAAGCCGCCGCCGAGCACGCCGATCGTGCCGGCGTTGGCGATCGTCCCATTGATCGCGAGGGCCTGATGGTTGGGGATATTGAGGGCGCCGGTGTTGTGGACGGCCGCGTGCGTTCCGTCGAGTGAGCCATTATCCGACAGGATGACCCCGGAGCCGGCCGTGGTGAGCGTGCCGCCGACGACGGAACCACCCGACAGGGTGACGACTCCCCCGTTGGCGGCGAGGATCGACCCGCCGCCAGAACCATCGATCACGCCACCGGAGATAATGACGCCCGCCGTGCCGGTGGCCTCGATCAGGCCGTCGTTGGTGATCGTTCCGGTTCCGGAGTTGAGGGTCAGGGCGCTGCCGCCAGAGCCGTCGATCGCGCCCTTGGCGTCGTTGATCAGGTTCAGAGAGCCGCCGCTTGCCGCCTCGATCCCACCAATCCCGGAAATGGTGTTGTCGAAATTGGTCAGGGTCGCGCCTGGCGCGGTGTAAATGAATGAGCGCGACGCAAGGTAGACTTGGCCGGCGCCGGTCAGGGTGGCGCCACCCGCCAGGACATTCAGGTCGGAGTTGTAGAAGCCACCGCCCAGCACCTTGATCGTACCGCTGTTGGCGATCGCCCCGCCGACGTCCAGGGCGGTGTGGTCGTCCACCGATATCAGT
Organism: Caulobacteraceae bacterium; assembly: GCA_035648435.1. Classification (GTDB taxonomy): domain Bacteria; phylum Pseudomonadota; class Alphaproteobacteria; order Caulobacterales; family Caulobacteraceae; genus Acaudatibacter. The sequence goes on along the minus strand of DASRLN010000088.1, from coordinate 1,038 downwards.
CCGGCGTTGGCGCCCGAGCCCGTGCCGGCGCTGGCGGTGAACGCCCCGCCGGTGATGGCGAGGGTGGCGTTGGCGGCGAGCTGGATGCTGTTGACGCTCTCGCTGGTGCTGGCGGTGACCGTAAAGGCCGCGCCAGTGGGGTCGAGAATGGCATTGTCGGCGGGTCCCGGGACCGCGCCCCCGGTCCAATCGGGAGCGGTGTTGAAGTCGCCGTTGATCGCCTGGGCCCAATGAAAGGGCGGCCGTGGCCCGGCCATGACCGTGGTCCCACCGGTCCCGTCGGCGCCGACGGTGAAGATGTCCGCCGCATAGTTTCCGACTAGGGTGATGCGCGCCGTATGCGTCCCGTCGGTGACGGTGAGGACGCCGCCGGTGGCCATGCCGTTGTCGATATAGGTGGCCTTGGTCACCCCGCTCGTGAAGGCGATATCGTCGAGCGCCAGGGAAGAATCGAAATTGTTCGTGAAGCCAGTGATCGTTCCGGCGTAGGCCGTGGATTGGGCGAGCTCCAGAGCCCCGCCGGGGCCGGTGAAGGTGACGTTCTCATTGAACGTCGAGGCGAAATCCAGCTTGGCGTTATCAACGACGGCGCTCCCGCTTCCGCTCACCGCGCCCTTGACGGTGAGAGCGCCGATGTCGGCCATAATGACGCCGGTGTTGTTTATGGCGCTGTCGATAGTGAGGCCGCCGGTGTTGGCGGTCTCGATCAGGCCGATGTTGGTAACGGTGGCGGCGCCGGTGTCGAGGATCAGAGCGTTCGTGCCCGTGGCGTCGATGACGCCCGCCGCCTGATTGATCAAGTTCATCTGGCCGTCGCCGATATCGCCGGCCCCGGAAATCGTGTTATCGACATTGGTCAGGGTGTCGCCCGCCGCCGCACCGTCGATGATATTGGCGCTGTTGTCGGTCAGGGTGACCTGGCCGCCGCCGCTCAGGGTCGCGCCCGCCGCGCCGACGGCCACGCTATCGCCCTTGGCGGCGCCGTTCAGGTCGATCGAGTCGGTGTTGTTTATCGATCCCTGGATCGTCAGGGCGGTG
>DASRLN010000087.1:0-12642 GCA_035648435.1 Caulobacteraceae bacterium | reverse complement strand
CTCCTCGGCGAAGAGGGAACAGGTGACGTAGACAAGCCGGCCGCCGGCTGCGCGAGAGTGGCGTCTATTGCGAGATCCATCCCTTCGACAAGGCCGACGCTATCCTCGACGGCTTCGACCCCGCTGCCGTCATCCTCTCCGGCGGTCCGGCGACGGCGGGCGAGGCCGCCAGTCCTGCCGCCCCTCAGCGCCTGTTCGACCTCGGCGTCCCGGTCCTCGGCATCTGCTACGGCGAGATGACCCTTTGCGCCCAGCTCGGCGGCGCCGTCGAGGGCGGCCGCGAGCGCGAGTTCGGCCGCGCCGATATCCGCATCCGGCGCGCCTCGCCGCTCCTCGACGGCCTGGGCGAGGTCGGCGCGGCCGAGCCGGTGTGGATGAGCCACGGCGACAAGATCACCGCCATGCCGCCCGGCTTCGAGGTCATCGCCACCTCCGAGGGCTCGCCCTTCGCCGCCATCGCCGACGAGGGCCGGCGGCTCTACGGCGTGCAGTTCCATCCCGAGGTCGCCCACACCCCGCGCGGCGCCCTGATCCTGCGCAACTTCACCCACCGCATCGCCGGCCTCACCGGCGACTGGACCATGGCCGCCTTCCGCGCCGAGGCGGTGGCGCGCATCCGGAGCGAGGTGGGGAAGGGGAGGGTGATCTGCGGCCTCTCCGGCGGCGTCGACTCCTCGGTCGCCGCCGTCCTCATCCACGAGGCGATCGGCGAGCAGCTGACCTGCGTCTTCGTCGATACCGGCCTGCTACGACTGAACGAAGCGGCCCAGGTCGTCACCCTCTTCCGCGACCACTACAATATCCCGCTCATCCACGTGGACGCCGGCGAAGAGTTCCTCGGCGCCCTGGCCGGCGTCGCCGACCCCGAAGCCAAGCGCAAGACCATCGGCGGCGTCTTCATCGACGTCTTCGACCGCGAGGCCGGCCGCATCGACGGCGCGACCTTCCTCGCCCAGGGCACCCTCTATCCCGACGTGATCGAGAGCGTCTCCGCTTCCGGCGGCCCCTCGCAGGTGATCAAGAGCCACCACAATGTCGGCGGGCTCCCCGACCACATGAAGCTCGCGCTCATCGAGCCCCTGCGCGAGCTCTTCAAGGACGAAGTCCGCGCCCTCGGCGTCGAACTGGGCTTGCCCCCCCCCTTCGTCGGCCGCCACCCCTTTCCCGGTCCGGGCCTGGCCATCCGCATTCCCGGCGAAGTCACCGCGGACAAGATCGCGACCCTTCAGCAGGCCGACGCCATCTACCTGGAAGAGATCCGCAGGGCCGGCCTCTACGACGCCATCTGGCAGGCCTTCGCCGTCCTGCTGCCGGTGAAGACAGTCGGCGTCATGGGCGACGCCCGCACCTACGAGAATGTCCTGGCCCTGCGCGCCGTCACCAGCACCGACGGCATGACCGCCGACGTCTTCGAATTCCCCTGGGACGTGCTGACCAGAGCGGCCACGCGCATCGTCAATGAGGTGCGGGGGGTGAACCGGGTGGTCTACGACGTGACCAGCAAGCCGCCCGGGACGATCGAGTGGGAGTGAGGGTGAAGTGAGGTCAGCAAAATGGCCGCCGCTGTGTGAGTTCCGATTCTATGACGGGCCTCCTGATGACCATCACCCGTGGTTCGATGGTATCCGGACAGACAGACATATGGATCTGTTCGACGCACTCGTGCTGCACTGGGGCGGTGACGAACGGACTATCTACATTGGCTTGTGGACCGATAGCAAGCAATTGAAAATTTTGAATGATAAGACATTACGAAAGATTGAAAGGCTCATGTATGATGATCTCACAGCCGATGGAGATACAGCGGAGATAGCGCGATATAGTGGTGAGGATGCTGCCTGTGACCAACAAGTTGTTTGGAAGGTTGTGGTCCGATTAGCAGGGTAGATTCGAACCGCAGGGGATTGCGCTGGCGACGTAGCGGGAGTGAGCACCATTCAGCTCACACCGCCACCACCGAAATCCGCCCTGCCGGCCGCGACCGGGGCTTGTTCCTGATCACGATCTCGACGTCCTGATCGAGGGCGGTCAGGAACGTCATCAGCCGCTCGACCGAGAAGCCGTCGAGCTTGTAGTTGGCCAGCGCCGACACCTTCGGCTGGCTCGCGCCCAGGCGCGAGGCTGCGACGGCTTGCGTCAGACGCCTGCGCGCGATCACCGTGTTGATGGCGTGGGCGAGGCGCAGCTTGGTCTGGCGCTCGTCCGCGTCGGAATAGCCCAGGTCGGCGAAGACATTGCCGGTCCCGCGGGTGATCGTGGTGTCCTCGTAGGTCATCTCATCCCTTCGGCCCGCCATGGCGGGCCTCGTAGTCCTGTTGCGCGGCCTTCAGCCGCCGTTCGACCAGATCGACATCGACCCGCGCCGTCTTGATTCCTTTCGGCGACTTCTTCTGGAAGGCGTGCAGCACATACGCCCCCTCGCGGAAGCGCACCGTGTAGACCGCGCGCCAGGTGTCGCCGTCGTGGCCATCGACCACCTCGAAAACGCCCGGACCCTGGCCCTTCCAGGGCTTGGCCGAGGGGTGCGTCCCCCCGAACTGCGCCAAGCCCAAGGCGTTACCCATCTCGTCCTTCACTGGCTCGGGAAAGCGGAGAAAGTCCTTCTTCGATGAACTCACCCAATCGAGCGGCTTCTCGCCTTCAGCCAGCTTGCGAGCCATGGCGATATATCCCACTTGCGGGATGGAGATCAAGCGGCGCGCAGCCTGGCCCAGACTTGGCCATGCGCCCTCTCTGTGCTTGAGTCGTCCACACATTCCCTTATCGTGTGGACATCAAAATTGCGGAGACGCGGATGGCCAAGGCGATGACGCTCAATGTGCGGGTCACCGGTGCGCTCGGCGACTTCGTTGCGGCGAACGTCGGCGAAGACGGGGCCTATGAGAACGTCAGTGAATATGTCCGCGCACTCATCCGGCGCGACCAGGAACGCGCCGAAGGCGCGGCGTTCGAGCGGCTGAAGGCCGAGCTGGCGCGGGCCTTCGCCGCCCCCGACAGCGCCTACGAGACGCTCGACGCGGACACGGTGATCAGCGGCGGCCGGCGCTCCGGCGCGTGACTGGCTTCCGGGTCCAAGCCGGTGCGCGTCACCGGCTGGACCAGATATACGCCTATGGCGCCGGGCATTGGGGTGAGGCGCAAGCTGAGCGCTATATCCGCGGACTGTTTGCGCGCTTCGAGGCGATCGCCGAGCGTCGCTTCCCATGGCGGCCGATCCCGGCTGAGTTCGGCGTCGATGGTTTCGTCTGCCGTTACGAACAGCACTTGATCTATTGGAAGCTGCTGGGCGACGGCGACGTCGGCATCGTCACGGTCCTCCACCAGCGCATGCACCAGATGGCGCGCTTCCGCGAGGATTTCGCCCACTGATCGGCGCCGCGTGCTGGCCCCGGTCAAACGTGTCAAAGAGCTTGAAAATTCCGCCTCCTTACGCCATGTAAGGATCAAGGAGCGCGCCCATGGCCATAGCCACGATGACCTCGAAAGGCCAGATCACCGTCCCGGCCGCCGTACGAGCCCGGTTTGGCCTGCGAGCCGGCGCCAAGGTCGATTTCGCCGTAAACGAGGCCGGCGAACTCGTGCTGCGGCCGAGGACCGGCGATGTTCGGGCGTTACGCGGAATGATTTCCTGGCGCGGTCCGGCAGTCTCCATCGAAGCCATGGACGAGGCGATCGGCGCGGCCGTATCCGAGGCTTTCGAGCGCTCGATCTCTTGATCGCGATCGATACCAATGTCCTGGTCCGCTACATCGTCGGCGACGATGCCCGCCAGTCGGCGATCGCCACCCGGTTCATCGAAGACGAACTCACGCCCGAGCGGCCCGGCTTGGTCACGACCATCGCGCTGATCGAACTGTCGTGGGTGCTGCGACGCCGCTATGGCGCGTCCGCCCAGGCTGTCGCCGGCGTGGTGCGCGCCCTCCTCGCGGCGCGGCAGCTGGCAGTCGAGAACGCCGAGGTTGTCGAGCAGGCGCTCGCTTTGCCGCATGAGGACCTCGCCGATACGCTGGTCCATGAATTCGGCAGGGCGGCGGGTTGCGAGAAGACCGTGACCTTCGACCGGACGTTCGCACGCCTGCCGGGCGTGGAGCGCCTAGGAGGAACGTGACCTCTCGGGGGCCTCGTCGATTCTGGGCTAACGCCCCAGCGCCGTCTCCGGTTCGAACAGTGCGCCGGCGGCCTTGCCGGCCTCATAGGCCTCGCCATGAACCATGCGGCGCGAATGGGATGTCTTGGTGGTGAACGCGAGGCCGAGCCTTGCCACCTCGTCGTCCACGACCGATTGCTTGGCGGCCACGAGATCAAAGCCGGTGGTCTTCGGCCGAGCCGCCCGGCGGGCGCTCTTGAGCGCGGCCAGCTTGGCGCGGACGCCGTTGGCCAACCCGATCTGGAAAGAATTGATGGCCACGCGGCGGTCGCCGCCCCGAAGCGTCAGATAGATCTCGGTGTTGCGGAAAGCCGCGCTTTCGGTCTCGAAGGCGACTTCGATCAGGTCGTGCAGAAGGCGGGCCGCCGCCACGTCCGCCCTCAGCCCGAAGAAGATGTAGCGCAGGGCTCCACGACCAGTGTGTTCGGACCACACGCGGCAATCGCAGAAATCGGCCACCGGCCGGTTGCAGGAATCCACCGGCGCCCGGCGGCGACGGCCGGTGTCGATGGCCGCGCCCTCGCAGGCCGACTGGCGGACCGAAATTTCATCGAGCGTCAGGTCGTGGCGGTCGAGCAGCTCGGCGACCTTGGCCGCCGCCGCCATCGCCTCGTCCTCTGTGCAGCCGCGATCGACGGTCTTGGCGCGGAGGGCCTGGATGCGCTGGATGACGCGGTCCAACTCCGCCGCGGCGGCCAGTCCGATCTGGCTCGCGCGCGCCGAGGCGGCAAATGGCCCGCGCGCCCGGAGCCGGTCGAACAGGTTCCGCGCCTCGGCCTGCATGTCGCCTTGGGCGATGTGGGCGGAGATCGCGGCGGCGGCGCGATCCAGCGCGTCGTCCCAGTCGCCCACGCCGGCCTGGGCGCGCTCGACGAGCGTCGCCATCTGGATTTCGGCGATGCGCTCGAAGGCGTCACGCAGATCCGGGGTGGCGCTTCTGGCCATCTGGCCGAAACAGCCGCAGGCGTCGATCAGGTGGTCGGTGGACGCGGCCCGACGAACGTCGCCGATGAGTTCGTGATCGGTTTCCGGGCCGTCGGCCGGCATCACCCATCGCAAGGCAAGAAGCTCGACCTCGCTCAGGCGCGGCGCGGATTGGAGATCATCCAGCAACGCGTCCAGACGGACTGCGCCAGGATAGGTGGCCATGGGCATGAAGCCCCGGCGCGCCACGTTGCGGTAGAGGGCGGCGGCGCAGCGATGGCCATGGCCGAGGGACCGGCCGGGCCGCGCGAAGGTCATCGCCTGGGCGAGCGCCGCCTCGTCGATCTCGAACAGCGGTGAGATCAGCACATGGCGGCCACTTCGCAGCGGGCAGAGCCGCATGGCCGTCGCCGCGCCCGCCGCGATCGGCGAGATCCGGCTATCCAGCAGCACCAGGCTTTCCTGAGTGGCCAGGTCGATCAGCAGCACCCGATCGGGGTTTTCCCGGCCGACAACTCTCACCAGCCTGAACTGGACCCGCGCCAGGGCGTCGAACGCCTCGCGTTCCCGCGGCGAGTCCGGGCGCCGCGCGGCGAGGTAGCGATCGACCTGAGTCTTGCCGCTCATCGAGGGCGTGAAGAGTTCGAGATCGACCGCCATCGCCACAAGGCAGACCATGGCGTCGTCCTCCTCCGGCGGGGTCCGGTGGCCCAGGAGCCAGCGTCGGAGGGTCTTCATCGGGTCGCCTGTCGCGAGGCGCTCCTGCACCAGCCCGTCGATGTGCCCGCCGATGGTCTCGAGAATTTCGAAATCCGTTTCGACGTCGTCCGCCGTTCCGTCCAGGGGCATGGCCGATCACTCCCTTCGTCAGGCCGAGGAAGACCGCAGGGTGCAACGATTCGGGCGCGCGATGACGGGAGTTTCGTGCCAAACGCGATAGTCGGTCGAGGGAATGGAGTCCCTACCGCGTCGGGTCGATGCCCACCTGGACCAGCATCTTGCCGAAATTGTCGCCCCGCAGCATCTGGGCGAATGAGGCGGGGACGCTCTCCAGCCCCTGGCGGATGTCTTCGCGGTACTTGATCGCGCCCGAGGCTACCTTGGGCGCCGTCTCGCGCAGGAAGGCGTCGTGGTGGCTCTCCACGAAGTCACCGACGAAGAGGTCGCGCACGGTGACGCCGCGTTCGGCGAACACGGCCTCGCCGCGCTTCATCAGGGCGGCGCGGGCGTCGGACCCCGCCGCCTCGCCGTAGTGGGCGATCAGGCCGCAGATGGTCATCCGCGCGCCGGGATTGAACAGAGGCAGGACGGCGTCGAACACCGCCCCGCCGACACTCTCGAAATAGACGTCGATACCGGCCGGGCAGACGGCGCGCAGATCATCGGCGAATGTTGGGACTCAGGTGCGAGACGCAGGCATCGAAGCCCAGCTCGCCCGCCACATACCGGCATTTCTCCTCGCGCCCGGCGATTCCCACCACCCGCGCGCCGGCCAGTCTCGCCAGCTGCCCGGCGATCTGGCCGACCCCGCCGGAGGCCGCCGACACCACCGCCGTCTCGCCGGCCGCGGGCGAGGCCAGCAGCGTCATGCCGGCATAGGCGGTCAGGCCCAGCATCCCCAGCACGCCGACGGCCAGCGAAATGCGCCCCTGGGCCGGGTCGAGCCGGCGCGGGATCATGTACGACGGCCGCGCCACGCCCTCGCCCATCAGGCCATGTTCGGCCCAGCCGTTGGTGTTGAACACCAGGTCGCCGGCCGAAAAGCCCGCCATCCGGCTATCGATCACCTCGGCGACCGTGCGCGCATGGCACGGCGCCCCCGGCGCCTCGACGCCCCGACGCTTGTAGCCCCATTGATAGGGATCGAGCGAAATGTAGATCGTCCGCGTCAGGGCCTGACCGGGCGCCGGCGCGGGGATCGGCCCCTCGCGCAACTCGAACGTATCCGCTTCGGGCCACCCGCCGATCGGCTTGCCGGACAGCGTCCAGTATCGGTTCATCGGCGTCTTTCTAGTCGATGCCGTCCAGGCCGGCGGCCACCTCGTCCGATAGGGCCAGGTCCCCCGCCGCGAGGTTTTCGCGCAGGTGGGCGAGCGACGAGGTGCCGGGAATCAGCAGGATGTTGGGCGCGCGATGGAGCAGCCAGGCGAGGGCTGTCTGCATCGGCGTGGCGCGCAGCCGCGCCGCCGCGTCCGACAGGGTCCGCGACTGCAGGGGCGAGAAGCCGCCCAGCGGGAAGAAAGGCACGTAGGCGACGCCATCGCCCGACAGCTGGTCGATCAGCGCGTCGTCGTCGCGATGGGCGAGATTGTAGTGGTTCTGCACGCAGACGACCGGCGCGATGGCGCGCCCCTCATCGATTTGAGCGGATGTCACGTTGCTGAGCCCCAGGTGGCGGATCAGGCCCTGCCTCTGGAGTTCGGCGAGGGTGGTGAACTGTTCCTCGATCGATCCCTCGCTCGGCCCGTGGATGCCGCCGACCCGCAGGTTGACCACGTCGAGGGCGTCGAGGCCGAGGTTGCGCAGGTTGTCGTGCACCGCCGAGGTGAGATCGGCCGGGGCGAGGGCCGGAATCCACGAGGCGTCGCCGCCCCGCCGCGCGCCGACCTTGGTCACGATCACCAGATCGTCGGGGTAGGGATGAAGCGCCTCGCGGATCAGCTGGTTGGTGACATGCGGGCCGTAGAAGTCGCTGGTGTCGATGTGATCGACGCCGCTGGCCACCGCCTCGCGCAGCACGGCCAAGGCGGCGCCCCGATCCCTGGGCGGGCCGAAGACACCCGGTCCCGCCAGCTGCATCGCCCCATAACCCAGACGATTCACGGTGTGGTCGCCGAGCGGGAAGGCGCCGGCGGCGGCGGCGTTGTTCATGGCATCCTCCGAAGTTGCGATTGCCGTCCGTCCGCCGAACATGGGCTACATCTCCAGCACCACCCGGCCGGTGACCTTGCCGGCCCGCAGGTCGTCGAGCGCTTCATTGGCGGCATCGAGGCCGCGGGTGTGAACGGGGATGGGGTCGATCCGGCCGGCGCGGACCATGGCCATCATCTCCTCGGTTTCCGCCAGGGAGCCGACGTAGGAGCCGCCGATGGTCAGGGCGCGGAAGGGGAACATCGGCAGGGGCATGCTCATGGCGCCGCCGAAGAGGCCGACGATGACGATCCGGCCGCCGCGGCGCACGGCGCCCTGTGCGAAGGCGAAGGAGGCTTCCGAGCCGACGAAGTCGATGACCGCGAACGCGCCGCCTTCGGTGTCCGCGAGCAGCCGGCCAATCGCGGCGGGATCCTTGGTGTTGTAGGCGGCCTTGGCCCCGGACTCCATGGCGGCCCGGAGCCGGCCCTCGTCGATGTCGGCGACCAGCGGACCCTTGCCGAACAGGTGGCGGGCGAACTGAACACCCATCATGCCCACGCCCCCGACTCCCAGCACCACCACCTCGTCCCGGGGACCCAGGGCGCCGACCTTCTTCATCGCCGAATAGGCGGTGAGGCCAGAACACATGTAGGTCGCCGCGAGCGCCGGCGCGGTCGTGCCATAGGCGAGCAGGTAGCGTGGATGGGGCGCCAGAACGTGGGTGGCATAGCCCCCGGCGACGCCCGACGAGCAGCCGAGATTGCGCGGGGCGTTGCAGTAGTTCTCCTCGCCGCGCAGGCACGCGGGACACTTGCCGCAGCCGATCCAGGGATAGACGGCGCGGTGGTCGCCGACGGCGACGCCCGTCGCCTCGGGACCGAGGGCGATCACCTTCCCGGCGATCTCGTGGCCGAGGGTATGCGGCAGCTTCATCCCCGCCAGGGGCAGCTTGGCGCCGCCGCCCAGGTCGAAGGAGCCTTCGTGGAGGTGCAGGTCGCTGTGGCAGACGCCGCAATGCTCGACTTCGATCAGCACCTCCGTTCCCGTCGGCGTCGGCGTCGGCGTCTCGGCGCCTTCGAGCGGCTTGCCGAAGGCGGTGATGATCTGGCTGCGCATGGTGAAGGTTCCTCGAGCCGGGTGGGGCATCGCGCCAGATGCCGGCGCGGCGGCGTCGGCGTCAAGCCGTGGCGATTGCCTTGTCCGCCGTCCAGATCGCGGCGGTGTGGGCGTTGTTCGCCTGGGGGCGGCTCGGCATCGAGCGGGGGCCGGGGGACGGATCGGCGCGAGACGCGAACTTCACGGTGACCGGCGCCAAATCGCTGGGTATGAACATCGGCGTGGCGCAGCCCATGGACATCCGCCTTTTCGAGAACGACCGCTGGCTCGGCGGCGACGATGTTCGCCTGCCCCGGGCGCGCTTCGCGCCGGCCATGGCGCGCCTGGCGCGGCGTTTCATGCCCGCGCCCGCCGCCAGATGAGAATCGGAGTCATCGCCGCCATCCTGGTGGGGCTGGCGGCGGCCACCGCCGTGGTCGGCTGGATCGGCTTTAGCGCGGTCTATCACGCGCTCGCGGCAATCGGCTGGCGGGGCGTGGGATTCCTCTGCCTCTATTCGGCGATCCCGGCGGCGCTTCTGGGAACGGCGTGGTTCGTCCTGGCGCCCCTGGCGCCGTCTGGAAGGTGGCTGACCTTCGTCGGAGCCCGGATGGTCCGCGACGCCGGCGCCGAGCTGCTGCCGTTCTCGCACGTCGGCGGATTCGTCATCGGCGCCCGCGCGGCCATGCTGGGCGGTGTGCCCAGCGCCCAGGCCTCCTCGACCACCGTCGTCGATGTGACCACGGAGATCATCGCCCAGCTCGGCTTCGTCGGCCTGGGCCTGGCGATCCTCGCCCTGCGCGCCGGCGACGCGACCAACGACGGAGCGCTGCTCGAGGGCGGCCTCGTGGGCCTGGCGTTCCTGCTGGCAGGCGCGGTCGGGCTGGTCGCCATCCAGCGGCGGGGCCTCGGCTTCATCGAGCCGCTCACGCGCCGCTTCGTTCCTCGCGCGGCGGCCTCGGCCGGGGCCTTCACCCAAGCGTTGAGCGCGCTCTACGACCGGCCGATGCGCCTGGCCCTGGCAGTCTGCGTCCATTTCGCCGCCTGGCTGGCGAGCGGGACCGGGGTGTGGCTGGCCCTGCGCCTGGCCGGCGTCCACATCGGCCTGGCCGCGATCCTGGCCATCGAGAGCCTCGTTGGCGCGGTGCGCGGGGCGGCCTTCGTCGTCCCGATGGGTATCGGCGTCCAGGAGGCGACCTACGCCGTTGTCGGTTCGCTCTTCGGCCTTGGCCCGGACATGGCGCTCGCCGTCTCGCTCCTGAAACGCGCCCGGGACATGCTCATCGGCGTGCCGACCCTGCTAGCCTGGCAAGGCCTCGAGGGCCGGCGGCTGGTCCACAGGGTTGGGGCCGAGGACGATCGCGGCCGGAGGATCGACGGCGGCTGACGCGTCGGGCGGCGGCCGCGCCGCGGGCGGCGGCGCTTCGGTTGGCTGCGCGGGAACATCAACCGGGCCGAAGTCCGGCAGCGGCGGAGCGACGCCGCGCGCCTCGTCGATCTCACCTTGCCTGGCCTGCAGCCAAGTCGATCTGAGAGTGGCGTAGGGATCGGCGGCGTCGCTGACCAGCGCGTCGAGGTCCGGGCCGGCCTGGATGCGCTCGTCCACCCCGCGGAACACAGCAATCCCCAACCCGGCATCGGTCTTGTACGGATAGGAAGCCCAGAACAGCGGACTGGACACCGAATCGACGCCGATCCCCAAGATGTCCCTCACTGTCGAGGGACCCAACAGCGGCAGAAACAGATAGGGGCCGGGTCCCACGCCGTAGCGGCCGAGAGTCACGCCGAAGCCATTGTCGTGATGGGGAATTCCGGCCCGTCTGGCGACATCGACGACGCCGCCGATGCCGACGGTGGTGTTGAGGGTGAATCTCGCGGCGGTTCGGGCCGCGCGCGTCGGGCGGGCCTGGAGGACATCGTTGAAGAACACCACCGGCTCGGAGAGATTGGTCAGGAAATTGTGCAGGGCCGCTCCGATTGGCCCCGCCTTCAGATGGAAGAGCCGGCTGATCGGGCGCAGCAGGTCGCGGTCGAGGGCCAGATTGAAGGCGAAGGCGGCGCGGTTGAATCCCTCCCAGGGATCCTCCGCCGTCCGCGTTCCGCGCGCCATGCACGGCGCGCCGGTGAGGACCGCCGCGATCATGATCGCGGCGAAGGTCGTTCGGCGCACGCTCGCAGCTCCCTTCACGCGAACCGGCATAATCCTTGGACAGGACCGGCGGTTCAATCGAAACCTTCGAACCGGCGAATCTGGACGGAGGAACAGGGCCATGGTCTATCGCCTCGTCGTCGACGAGGCGGCGCGCGCGGATGAAGCTTAACCTTGGTCCAGACCCCAAGCCGAGATCCGGAACCGAGGACGGCCGCCGGCCGATCGACGATCGAGCGGATGGTGGCCTTCTGCGCCGACCACGCGGCGCTGGTGGCCGGCCTGGGGCTGGTTCTCGGCCTCGCGGCGCTGGCCTACGCGGCGGCCAATTTCGCCATGTCGACGAATACCGACCAGTTGATTTCCAAGGCCCCGCCGTGGCGCCAGCGCGAGGCCGCATTCGACCGGCTGTTCCGGCCGGAGGGCGACCCGCTGGTGGTGGTGATCGACGGCGCCACGCCGGAACTCGCCGAGCGGGCGGCCGCCGAAATGACCGCCAGGCTGGGTGCGCGCCGCGATCTCTTCCACGACGTCCGCCGGCCGGACGCCGGTCCGTTCTTCGCGACCGAAGGGCTGTTGTTCGAGTCGCCCGCCGATGTGCGCGCGAGCCTGGACCAGACGATCGCCGCTCAGCCCTTCCTGGGACCGCTGGCCGCCGACCCCAGTCTGCGCGGGCTGATGTCGATGCTGTCCATGGCGGCGCGAGGCGTCGGCTCCGGCGACACCACCCTGGCGGCCCTGGACCGGCCGATGTCCGCCCTGGCCGACACCCTGGAGGCGGTTCGCGCCGGCCGCCCGGCGTTCTTCTCGTGGCGCGCCCTGATCGCCGGCAAGCCTTCGGCGCCGCGCGACTTCCGCCAGATCGTCCTGGCCACCCCGATCCTCGATTTCAGCCGCCTCCAGGCGGCGGCCGATCCCAGCGCCTTCGTCCGCGCCACCGCCCGGTCGCTGCGCTTCGACGCCACCGGTGGCGTGCGCGTGCGGCTCACCGGCTCCGGGCCGCTGGAGGACGAGGAATTCGGCACCCTCGCCGAGCGTGCGCCGCTGATCGCCAGCCTGGCCCTGGGCGCGATCGTCCTGATGCTCTGGCTGGCCACCCGCTCGGTCCGCGCCATCGGAGCGATCCTCGCCACCACCCTTGTCGGCCTGGTGGCCGCCACCGCCGGCGGCCTGGTCATCTTTCACCGCTTCAACGTCATTTCGGTGGCCTTCATCCCGCTGTTCGTCGGGCTGGGGATCGATTTCGGCATCCAGTTCAGCGTCCGGTTCCGCGCCGAACAGGCCGACGGCGCCGGCGTCCGGGAGGCGCTCGTCGCCACCGCCGGCGGCATCGGCAGATCCCTGACCCTGGCGGCGGCGGCGATCGCCTGCGGCTTCCTCGCTTTCGCCCCGACCGCCTATGTCGGGGTCTCGCAACTGGGCGTGATCGCGGGACTGGGACTTATCGTCGCCCTGGCCCTGAACCTCACCCTGC
>DASRLN010000086.1:0-10142 GCA_035648435.1 Caulobacteraceae bacterium | reverse complement strand
GGCGGACGTTGGACTGCCAGGCGATCCCGGCGGCGGCGCCAGCCCCCTCGATCGCCTGGCAGTCCAACGTCCGCCGATCACCGCCGGCGACCTCCTCGCTCGTGGCCTTGGGAATTGTCGGCGTCGTCCTGTTCCTTGCCGCGGTGCTGTGGGGCTTCAAGACCCCCGGCATGGGCGCGCTGCTCGGCTGGGGCCTCGGCGGCCTGGGCATCGTCTGCTTCGCCGTCGCCGCCTATGCGCTTCTCGCCCGGCTGCCGGAAAGGGACGCCGGCGCGCCCGACTGAAGCCGCCCGCTCGCCCGCTCACGGGAGCCGTGCTAGGTCATCGCAGCCATGAGTTCCAACCACCGGACGATGATGGATTTCGGCCTCGGCGAGACCGCCGACGCCATCCGCGAGACCACCCGCCGGTTCGCCGCCGACCGCATCGCGCCGCTGGCCGCGGCGATCGACATCAGCAATGACTTTCCCCGCCAGCTGTGGCCGCAAATGGGCGCGCTCGGCCTGCACGGGATCACCGTCGAGGAGGATTTCGGCGGCCTGGGCCAGGGCTACCTCGAACATGTGGTGGCGATGGAGGAGGTCTCCCGCGCCTCGGCCTCGGTGGGGCTGTCCTACGGCGCCCACTCCAACCTCTGCGTCAATCAGATCCGCCGCTGGGCAAGCGACGAGCAGAAGCGCCGCTACCTGCCGGCCCTGATCAGCGGCGAACACGTCGGCGCCCTGGCGATGAGCGAGGCGGGGGCCGGATCGGACGTCATCTCCATGCGGCTGCGGGCCGACCGGCGCGGCGATCGCTACGTGCTCAATGGAACCAAGTTCTGGATCACCAACGCGCCCCACGCCGACGTGCTGGTGGTCTATGCCAAGACCGATCCGGCGGCGATGAGCCGCGGCGTCACCGCCTTCCTGATCGAGAAGGACTTTGCCGGCTACCGCTGCGCCCAGAAGCTCGACAAGACCGGCATGCGCGGTTCCGACACCGGCGAACTGGTGTTCGAGGACTGCGAGGTGCCCGAGGACAACGTACTGGGTCCCGCGGGCGGCGGGGCCGGGGTGCTGATGAGCGGCCTCGACTACGAGCGCACGGTGCTCGCCGGCGGGCCGCTGGGGATCATGCAGGCCTGCCTCGACGTTGTTCTTCCCTACGTCCGCGAGCGCAGACAGTTCGGCCATCCGATCGGGACGTTCCAACTGATGCAGGGCAAGATCGCCGACATGTACGTGGCCCTCAATTCGGCCCGCGCCTACGTCTACGCGGTCGCGCGGGCCTGCGACGCGGGGCGCGGCGTCCGCTCCGACGCCGCCGGCGCCATCCTCTTCGCCTCGGAGAACGCGGTGCGCACCTCGCTGGAAGCGATCCAGGCCCTCGGCGGCGCCGGCTACCTCAAGGAATACCCCGTCGAGCGCTATCTGCGCGACGCCAAGCTCTACGACATCGGGGCCGGCACCAACGAAATCCGCCGCTTCCTGATCGGCCGCGAACTGGTCGGCGGGTAGGGCGAAAATCGAAGGGCCGCCCCGAGGCCGGGGCGGCCCTCCCATCGTCGTGACCGCGGCGGCCTCGGACTTTAGTCCGATAGGCCGCGACCTCTAACCTTCGAGCGTCGAACGCGCTGTCAGGCGTGAACCTCGATCTTAAGGCTCCAGGTCGCTTGCGACCGCGGTTGGAGACAATGAGACACTGGACCACCTCCTTTCAGCTGTTGAACAGGGACGGCCAATATGGCGCGGATCGCCGCGAGTCGCAAACCCCGCGCGCGCCTTGACAGGGAGGGAGGGCCATGCGCCCTTCCGCGCCTTCCAAAATCGGCCCCTCGAGACCTCACGATGCATCCCTATCGCACTCACGACTGCGGCGCCCTTCGGCTCGCCGACGCGGGGGCGACTGTCCGCCTGTCGGGCTGGATTCACCGCAAGCGCGATCACGGCGGCCTGCTGTTCGTCGATCTGCGTGACCATTATGGCCTCACCCAGCTGGTCGCCCATCCCGGATCGCCCGGTTTCGCCGAACTCGAGCACCTGCGCGCCGAAAGTGTCGTGCGCATCGACGGCGAGGTGGTGGCGCGCTCGCCGGACACGGTCAACCCGGGCCTGCCGACCGGCGCGATCGAGGTCCGCATCACCGCCGTGGCCGTCCTCTCCGAGGCCGCCGAGCTTCCCCTGCCGGTGTTCGGCGAGCCGGACTATCCCGAGGACATCCGCCTCAAGCACCGCTACCTCGATCTTCGCCGCGCCACGCTCCACCGCAACATCATCCTTCGCGCGGCGGTGATTGATTCCATCCGCCGGCGAATGGTCGCCCAGGGTTTCATCGAGTTCCAGACCCCGATCCTCACCGCCTCCAGTCCCGAGGGCGCGCGCGACTTCCTGGTGCCTTCGCGCACCCATCCGGGCAAGTTCTACGCCCTTCCCCAGGCGCCCCAGCAGTTCAAGCAGCTGCTGATGGTCGCCGGCTTCGACCGTTACTTCCAGATCGCCCCCTGCTTCCGCGACGAGGACGCCCGGGCCGACCGCTCGCCAGGGGAATTCTACCAGCTCGACGTCGAGATGAGCTTCGTCACCCAGGAGGAGGTGTTCGCCGCCATCGAGCCGGTTCTCCACGGTGTGTTCAGCCAGTTCGCCGAGGGCAGGGCGGTGACGCCCTACCCCTTCCCGCGCATCCCCTTCCGCGAGTCGATCGCCAGATACGGCACCGACAAGCCCGATCTGCGCAACCCCCTCGTGATGGCCGACGTCTCCGAGCATTTCCGCGGCGGCGGCTTCGGCCTCTTCGCCCGCATGCTCGAGGCGCCGACGGGCGCCATCTGGGCGATTCCGGCCCCCGGCGGCGGCTCCCGCGCCTTCTGTGATCGGATGAACGCCTGGGCGCAGGGCGAGGGCCAGCCGGGCCTGGGCTACATCTTCTGGCGCGAGGGCGAGGCGGCCGGACCGATCGCCAGGAACCTCGGCGAGGAGCGCACCGAGGCGATCCGCGCCCAACTCGGTCTGAAGGTCGGCGACGCGGCCTTCTTCGCTGGCGGCGATCCCAGGACCTTTCACCGCTTCGCCGGCCTTGCCCGCACCCGCGTCGCAAGCGAGCTGAAACTCATCGACGAGCATCGCTTCGACTTCTGCTGGATCGTCGATTTTCCGATGTACGAATGGCGGGAGGAAGAGAAGAAGATCGACTTCTCCCACAATCCCTTCTCCATGCCCCAGGGCGAGATGGCGGCGCTCATCTCCGCCAACGATCCGCTGGAGATCCTCGCCCACCAGTACGACATCGTCTGCAACGGCGTGGAGCTGTGCTCCGGCGCCATCCGCAACCATCGCCCCGAGGTGATGATCCGTGCGTTCGAGATCGCCGGCTATTCGGCCGAGGAGGTCGAGGCGCAATTCGGCGGCATGTTGAACGCCTTCCGCTACGGCGCCCCGCCGCACGGGGGCCTGGCGCCGGGCATCGACCGGATCGTCATGCTGCTCGCCGGGGCCGAGAATATCCGCGAGGTCATCGCCTTCCCGCTCAACCAGCAGGGCCAGGACCTGATGATGAACGCGCCCTCCGAGGTCCGCCAGGCGCAGCTCGACGAACTCCACATCCGCCTGGCGCCTCTGGCGAAGTAGTCAGCGGGCCGGCGGCGCGGGCGACGCCGGCGGTTTCGGCGGCGATGGCGGACGCGGCGGGCCGCCCCGGCAGCGCCGGACGCTGAGCCCGGCGGGAAGCCTCGTCGCGCCATCGGCGCACGCGCCCTCGAGTTCGGCCTGGGTCAGGTTGCGCGCCTCGGCGAGATCGGCCCCGGTCAGGGTCGCGCCGGTGAGTTCCGCGCCCTTGAAATCCGCCCCGGAAAATCCGCTCCCGGTGAGGTTGGCGCCGGTCATTTCGGCGTCCACGAAGGAGGCGCGGTCGAAGCGGCCGCCGGCGAGATTGGCCCCGGCCATCTCCGCGTGGGCGAATTTCGCGCCCCGGCCATCGACGTAGGTGAGGTCGGCGCCGGGCATTTCGGTGGATTGCAGGTCGGCGCGGGTCAGGTTGGCGTGCATGAACCGCGCCGCGTGCGCCTCCAGCCCCGCCATCGCCGCGTCGGTGAAATTGGCCAGCATGAAGTTGGCCCCGGTCATCGAGGCGCCGCGCAGATCGGCGCGGGTCAGATCCGCCCCGGCGAAGGTCGAGCCGACGAACGAGGCCCCCCGCAGGTCCGATCCAACCAGCTGGGCGCCGGAAAAATTGGCTCCCATGAACCGCGCCCCGACCAGCTTGCGCCCGGAAAGCGCGCAGTTGGCGCAGGCCCCGCCGAACGACACCAGCCGCGGCACGTCGCGCTCATCCTCCCGCGCCGACGCACTGCCGGCCAGCGCGACCGCGGCCAGGCTCGCGACGGCGAAGGCCAGGATGGCGCGCGAGAGAAGGGTTGAAACGGACAAGGCTCGGCGCTCCTCTGCTCGGCGCGGCATCGACCTCGCTTCGTGCGACCAAGCGGCCCGGCGCGCCACTTAAATCGCGGTAATGGCCGCCACATTGCCCAACCTTAACTGGCGTCGGCGCGGTTGGCTGGTAAGCGGCCTGCGACAAGTACCGCCGTCCCGGGAGCCAACCTATGCGCCTCACCTCCCTTCTCACCTTGTCGGTGTGCCTGGCCGCCGGCGGCGCCGCCCGAGCCGAGGGCGATCCCGCCTCGATCCTGGACGCCAACCGCGCGGCCTCGGGTGACGCGGCCTGGGCGGGCAAGAGGGCGGCGGAGGTCAGATACGCCTACGCCGGTCAGGGGATGACGGGGACGGTGGAGTCGATCTTCGATCTGCGCTCAGGTGATTTCGTGGACAGCTTCGCGATCGGACCGACCACCGGCGCCAACGGCTTCGACGGCCACGAGGCCTGGATGCGCGATCTCTCCGGCGCGGTGACCCCGCAGTCGGGGGGCGACACGCGTCAGCTGGCGGTCAACGAGGCCTGGCGCGACGCCAATCTGTGGTGGGCGCGGGGTCGCGGCGGGGCGAACATCGCCTCCCTGGGGATCAGGGCCGAGGATGGCGAGCGCTACGATGTGCTCTCGATCACCCCCAAGGGCGGCAAGGCCTTCGAGGCGTGGTTCGACGCCACGAGCCACCTTCTGGCCCGCACCGTCGAGCCGCAGGGATTTCAGACCATCACCACCTTCTTCAGCGACTATCGTCCGGCGGACGGTGTCCTCATCGCCGGCAAACAGGTCACCGACGATGGCACCGGAGTCCAGTATCGCCAAACCCAGACCCTGACCAGCGTCCGCTTCGTCGCCGCCCGGCCGGCCAGCGCCTACGCGCCGCCGGCCTGGAAAGCCGCCGACGCCCACATCGAAAATGCTTCCGGCCGGACGAGCGTGCCCTTCGAGCTGCTCAACAACCACGTCTACGCCAAGGTGTCGGTGAACGGCAAAGGGCCGTTCAGGTTCATCTTCGACACCGGCGGTCACGACATCCTCACGCCGCCGACCGCCAAGGCGTTGTCGGTCCGCTCGCAAGGCGCCGCGCCCGGAACCGGAGTCGGCGACAACGTGGTCGACACCAGCTTCGCGCGCGGGATCGACTTCAGGATCGGCGACCTCGTTCTGGGCGGCCAGTCGATCACCGTGCTGCCGTTCGAGGAGGGTCCGGTCGAGGGCTTCGACGAACAGGGCATGATCGGCTTCGAAGTGTTCCGCCGCTTCGTCACCCGGATCGACTATGGCGCGAGAACCCTGACCTTCATCGATCCGGCCCGGTTCGACCCGAAGGACGCCGGAACCCCCGTTCCCTTCGTCTTCTACAGCCACCTGCCGCAGGTGAAGGGTACCTTCGAGGGCATCCCCGGCGTCTTCGACATCGACACCGGCTCGCGAGCGGAGCTGAGCCTCACCAAGCCTTTTGTCGATGCGCACGGCCTGGTCGCCAGCCATCCCAGGGGCGTCGTCGCGGTGGATGGCTGGGGCGTTGGCGGTCGCTCACTTTCCTATGTCACCCGGGGATCGGAACTGACCCTGGGGCCGGTGACGATCGGCGATCTCGTCGCCAGCTTCTCCCGGCAGTCCAAGGGCGCGTTCTCCGACCCCAGCTATCAGGGCAATGTCGGGTCGGGCCTGCTCAAGCGCTTCGTGGTCACCTTCGACTACGGCCACCAAGTCATGTACCTCAAGGCCTTGCCTGGACCGGTTCCGGACACGGACGTCTTCGACCGCTCGGGAATGTGGATCAACGCGTCGGCCAAGGGCTTCGAGGTTGTCGATCTCACCGCCGGGGGACCGGCGGCCGGCGCGGGCCTGAAGACCGGCGAGGTGATCACCGCCGTCGATGGCGCGGCGGCCGGCTCGATCCCGCTCAGCGACCTGCGCCAGCGTCTGCGCGACGGGAAACCCGGAACCGTGGTCAGGCTGACGGTGGACAACGCCGGCCAGTCGCGAACCGTCGCGGTGACGCTCAGGGATCAGATCTGACTACTGGCACGACCTCAGGCGCAATCCGGGCGGCAGGGTCGTGGCCTGGTCGCCGCAGGCCTGCGAGAGCTGGGCGTTGGTCAGGCCGACGGCGTGGTCCATTTCGGCGCCGGAGAAGTTGGCCCCGGTGAGCCGGGCGCCGCGAAAGTTGGCGCCCTGCAGATAGGTTCCGACGAACGAGGCGTTGGTGAGGTTGGCGCCGGCGAAATTGGCGCTCGAGAACACCGCGCCATAGGCGTTGACGTCGCGCAGATCGCCGCCGGCGAAATTGGTGTGGTTCATGATCGAGGCGGAGAGATCGGCCTGGCGCAGGCGGGCGCCGGCGAAGTCGCGGCCCTTCATCTCCAGATTGCCGAAATCAGCCTGGAAGAGGTTGCAGCGCGGACAGCTGGCGCCGTCGCGGGCATGGCCGATCTGGCCGGCGTTCTGGGCGCCGGCGTGACTGGCGCCGAAAACGAGCGCCAGGGTGGCGACGAGGGCGAAGGGTTTCATTTCGGCACGGGCCTCCTGACCAGCGGGATCGTATCGCCCCCGGTCAGAGCAACCTTCGCGCCAATCGAGACGTCGCCTGTCAGGGGTCGCCGAGGCGGTCGGCGCCGGCGCCGCAGGCTTCGCAGACCATCCGCTGGCCCCGGGGCGAGAGCGATACCTCGCCGCAGGACGGGCAGATCTGCGCCGCCGCCCGCGCCGAAGCGCCGTCGCCGCCGCCGCCGCGGGGTGCGAAGGGCAGGAAGACCAGATTGTCGGGCGCCGATCCGCGCGAGAAGCCCTTGGAGATGAAGCGCGAAGCCGGCTGCGGCGCGGCCGGTCCCGCCGCCCCCCCGGTTCGATCCGCTTCTCCTCCGCCCAGGCCATCGGCGTTGAGGCCCTCGGCCCCGAGGTTGGCGAGATCCCGCCGGCCGAGATAGGAAACCCCCAGTTCACGGAACGTATAGTCGAGGATCGAGGTCGCCGAGCGGATCGAGTCGTTGCCGGTGACCGGACCCGCCGGCTCGAAGCGGGTGAACACGAAGGCATCGACGAACTCGTCGAGCGGCACGCCGTATTGCAGGCCGATCGAGATGGCGATGGCGAAGTTGTTCATCAGCGAGCGGAAGGCGGCGCCTTCCTTGTGCATGTCGATGAAGATCTCGCCCAGTTCCCCGTCGTCGTATTCGCCGGTGTGCAGATAGACCTTGTGGCCGCCGACGGTGGCTTTCTGGATGTAGCCCTTGCGGCGATCGGGCAGCTTGCGGCGGCTCGGCTCGACCTCGACGAGGCGCTCGACGATCCTTTCCGGCCCGGGTTCGGGCGCGCGGGGTCTATCCTCGGCGGCGGGCGGCAGTTCGAGGGCGAAGGCGGCGCCTGGTCCCGCGCGCTCGATCCGCAGCGCCCGGACGCCGGCGGCCGCCGCTCGCGCCTGCAGCGAAGCCGCCTCCCGTGGCGAGGTGGCGAAGCCAAGCGTCAATGGCGCCGTGGCGGGCGCGCAGAGGTGGGGCTCGACGGCCAGGATCATGTCCAGGCGCGCCTGGAGCGGTATCTCGGCGGCGCCGGCGAAGACCGGGTGGTCGATGCGGCCCGATCCGAGCGCGAAGGTCTGGGCGGTTTCGATCTCATCGCCGGTGAAGCCGGCGAAAGCCAGGGTGTCGAAGTCGGGGTCGGCGAGGCCGCTTTCCGGCGCGCCCAGGACATCGCGGACGAAGCCGGCGCCGATCACCGCCGGCGCGAAAGCCGATCGAAGACTTCGGACCCCCGAGGCTATGGCGCGCTCGGCGGCGGTGATCTCGTGTTCGGTGAAGCCCTTGGCCGACAGCGCCAGATGATCGAGCGTCGGCGCGTCCTCCAGCGTTCGGCGACCGAGCGCCTCGACGCGCGCCTCATCAACATCCAGTCCCAGGCGCGCCAGGCCCTCTAGAGCGGCTTCGCTCAAGGTCGCGATGGTGTCGCCGTCGGCGGCCTCCGCCACGCTGACGGGACCGGGCCAGGGAGACGGTCCCAGGGACAGGTTGCCCAGTCTCAGCGACATCTCCGGATCGTCGATCGCCGCCGTCACCTGTGCGTTTCGCGGGGACGCGCGCCCGGGCTCGTGGTCGGCTGGACAAGGGCCAAGCACGGCCGCCAGTTCAGCCGAGGCGGCTCTGGCCGCGTCCGCCAGCCGGGCGGCGATGGCCGCCGCGCGGACGCGGCCTGGCTCGGAATCGAAGCCGAGGCCCTCCGCCACCAGACGTTCGGCGACACCGGCGACGATGAGCGCGAGCGGGCGGTGGTCGCGGCGGCGATAGGCGGCGGCCGCGTCGTGGTGGAAGTTGGCGGAGATCTCGATATCCAGGGCGACGACCGCGACGCGCACGGCGGCGGCGAAATCCTCCCCGTCGCCGAGGGCGAGGACATTGACCGCCGCGCGCGGCGCGATCCGGCCGCGCTCGAGGGCGACCACGTCGGCCGCCTTGAAGGCTGCGGTCAACGCCCCACCGCGCCAGCCCAGGTGCGCGGCCCGCCGCGCCGGCCCTTCCCGCGCCGAGACGCTGTCGCGAGCGGCCAGGACGATGAGCGGCGCGTTCAGGGGTTCGAGGAGCGCGATGTCTTCGCCGGCCCGTCCCAGGGCGATGGCGTCGGCGATCTCGCCGTCACTGGCGCCGGCCGATCGCGCGGCCCGCCCCGCCCGTGCGAGCGCCTGGTTGGCCATTGGATCGGCGCAGGCCGCTTCATCGCCCTGGCAGCGCATGACCGCGTCGGCGACCATGGCGAGGCGATCGCGCGCCGCGTTGCGTGCCCGCATCGATCCGCTCGCCGCCGCGAAAGCGGGCGAGGCTATGTCCGTGATCGCCATCGGCGGCGCGAGGGCGGGGTCGTCGGCGAGCGGATTGACGCGCGCGCCCAGTCGAAGCGAAGGTCCCGGCGACAACAGCCCGCCGGCAAGCAGAGCGAACAACTCGTCGCCGAAGGCGGTCGCGCTGGCGGCGTCGTCGAAATATCCCAGCGTCCAGCCCCAGGCGGCCAGGCGCCGGGCGTAGCGGTCGAGCCCTTCGCCGAGCAGGGGATCGAACGGCGTCTCGCCGGCAAGCCGATCGGCGGGCGGCCCGGGAGGATAGTCGGCGGGCAGATCATCGGCCCAGGCCAGCCACGCCTCGACCATCGCCGAGGTCCAGGCCTTTGGCGCGATCACTTCGCTGAGGGTGTCGGCCCGCTCGATCCACCTGGGCTCGCACTCGGGCCGCGCCGTTTTGAGACTCGATCGAGGTTCGAAGCGCATCGGGGCTCCCACGCGGTCTGAGGCGCCGAAAGCTAGGCTTCCGGGGCGCGGCCCGCAATAGATGTCGCGGTCTCCGCCCATCGCATCCACAAGATATAGTTGGCGCCCGGAGGTTTCGGCTTGCCGCCGCCGATGCTGGACCCGCCCCATCGGCGGCCCTATAAGCCTTTGCCTCATGGGCCTGCTGCGATCGATCTTCACTTGGTGGACCGGGGCCACGATCGGCGCCCGCCATCAGATCGCCCAGGGCAGCGTGTTCGTCGGCGAGGACGAGACCGGCAACCGCTACTTCGAAACCACCGACCCCAAGCGCGACTACGACGGGCGCAACCGGCGTTTCGTCATCTACAACGGTTATGCCGACGCCTCGAAGGTGTCCGTCGACTGGCATGGATGGCTTCGCCATACGTTCGATGAGCCGCCCACGCGCGCGCCGCTGCTCCGGCGCCCCTGGGAGAAGGACCATGTGCCCAATCTCACCGGCAC
>DASRLN010000085.1:0-22093 GCA_035648435.1 Caulobacteraceae bacterium | reverse complement strand
CGTTCGTAGAGTTCGCTCAGCGACACGCCCGCCTCATCGGCGATGGTTCGCAGCGTGATCCGCGGCCACGGGGTCGCCGCCGCCAGCGAGATCAGCGCGGCGCGGGCGCGGTCGAGTGTGTCATCGTCGATCCGCACGGCGATCAGCCGCCGAGCTCACGCGAGCGGGCCGCCGCCGCCGCCACCGCGCGCCGCAACAGGTCACCGAGCCCGTCGGGACCCATCAGCACGTCGAGCGCCGCTTGGGTGGTTCCCCCAGGAGATGTCACCTGGCGGCGCAACTCGGCCGGGTCCTGGTTTCCCGCCGCCAACAGCGCCGCCGCCCCGGTGATGGTCGATTTCGCCAGCCCATGGGCGGTTTCGGCATCCAGCCCGGAGGCGACGCCAGCCGCGCCGAGCGCTTCGATGAAGGCGTAGAGATACGCCGGGGCGGAGCCGGAAACCGCCGTGGCGGCGTGAAGGAGGGCTTCACTGTGCAGATCGACGACCGTACCGAGCGGTTGGAAGAGCGCCCTGGCGCGTGCTCGCGCCTCCGAATTCGGAGCGAACACGCTGGCCGCGCCCTGACCGATGCCGGCCGCCGTCGTCGGCATCACGCGCGTGACTTCCCGGCCGTCGAGGGCTTCGGAAATAGCCGACGCTTCGACGCCAGCCATGATCGAGATGATCGCCGCGTCGGCCGCCACAAGCGACCTTGAGCCTTTCACGACCTCCCGCCAGGCTTGTGGCTTGACGGCGAGGACCACCGTTCTGGCCGATCGCAGATCGGCATCGGGCGGATTGAGTCGGACGCCGGCTCGGCCGGCCGCCGTCGCCGCCTCGCCCGGACGGGGATCGCGGACCATGATCTCTCCGGCCGCGAACGCGCCAGCGCGCATCCAGCCCGCGATCAGGGCGCCGCCCATCCGGCCCGCGCCGAGAACAAGTATCGGTGTCAGGCGGCCCGGCACGCGCTTTCGAACCCGCCCCGCTAGGCCTGGCCCACGGTTTCGAACATGCAGGCGGACATGGCTTCGGCCGGAGACTTGCCGCCCGAGATCAGGAAATCGAAGGCCGGGTAGAAACGGTCGGCCGCCTCCACGGCCGCGTCGATCATCGAGGCGGTCTGGTCCATGGTCGGCCGCTCGTCGTCGGCGAGCGCCATGGAATGGCGAAAGATGATTTCGCCGTCGTCGGCCCAGATCTCGAAATGGCCGAGCCAGACCCGCTGATTGATCAGGTTTATCAGTTCATGGGCGGACCCGCGCAGAGCCGTCTCGGCCTTCATGTCGATCGACAGGCAGAGTTGCAGGCAATCGACCTCGGGGCGCCAGGCGAACCACAATTCATAGTCCTTCCAGTCGCCGGTCAGAGCAAAGGCGAGATCACCGTCGTCGGTGCGATCGAAGGTCAGGTTCTCCGCGGCGAGCACCCGTTCGACCACGTCGAGCGGGTCCAGAGCGATGAGGGCGTCGTCTTCGTCCGGTCGAGGAATGTCCATGGGGACCCTTCGCGTCCTTGGGGTTCGTCGGGTGAATCGCAAGCCGGGCGCCAGCCTAGCCTTCTTCGCCGCCCTCGTCTCAACGAGGTTCTCGCCACGCGAGAGATCGTCTCAAGCTTGGCCACCGTCCTTGATCGCGGCGACCTCGGCGCGAAGAGCGGCCACCTCCGCCTTCAACGCCTCATACTCCTCGCGGCGGATGAGGTCGAGATCGGCGGCCCATTTGTCGGATTGGGCTCGAAAGGCGCTCTTCGCCTCCTCGCCCGCCGCCTGGGCCAGGCCCATGGCGGCCTGGGTCAGCTTGGCCATCTCGTCGAGGAACGGGTTCTGAGTCTGCATGAGCCACCATAGACCAAAGAGGGACGGCGAGTGAACACCGGCGCGCTACACCTCGCGAACCGAATTGGTCTAAGAGGCGCGGATGGCGCTCATGTTCCCCAACATCCGTCCGGACATCGTCACCATACCATCGCTGCATGTCGGCGGCCTGACGCTCGGACCATTTCCGATCCGCTGGTACGCCCTGGCCTACATCGCCGGCATTCTGCTCGGTTGGCGCTATGCCGTGAGCCTGGCGCGCAAGGCCGGTCTCTGGGGGGAGAGGGGTCCGCCGATCACGCCGCCGCAAATCGACGACATGATCCTGTGGATCACCGTGGGGATCATCGTCGGCGGCAGGATCGGCTATGTCCTCTTCTACATGCTGCCGCTGGCCGACCAGCGCGCCAGCCTCGCCGCCGACCCGGTGGAAGTCATCCGCGTATGGCATGGCGGCATGAGTTTCCACGGCGGCACGATCGGCGTCATTCTGGCCATCGTCGGCTTCGCCCTTGCCCGGCGAATTGCGATCCTGCGGCTCGCCGATCTGGTCGCGGCCTGCGTGCCGATCGGGCTCTTCTTCGGCCGGGTGGCCAACTTCATAAACGGCGAATTGTGGGGCCGCGTGACCAGTCTTCCGTGGGGCATGGTGTTCTGCGGCGCGCATATCCGGACCTATGACAACGGCGACTGCATCGCCGGAACCCTGCCAAGACACCCAAGCCAGCTCTACGAGGCGAGCCTCGAAGGCGTGCTGCTGTTTCTCGTTCTGCGATGGGCCACCCATCGCGCCGGCTGGCTGCGCCGGGACGGCGCGGTGACCGGGCTGTTCCTGATCGGATACGGCGTCATACGCATCGCGCTGGAGCAGGTGCGCAATCCAGACGCGGGTCTGGATCACCTTCCTTTCGGCCTGACCGTGGGGATGATGCTGTCGGTCCCGATGATCCTTGCCGGAGCATGGCTCATCTGGCGGGGTTGGAAACAAACGCCGTCGCCGGTCACGAGCCCTGCCTCGCATGAGCCTGGCTGAGCGCCTGGCGGCGGAGATCGCGGCGAACGGACCGATGTCGGTCTCCCGCTACATGGATGCCTGCCTGAACGATCCGGCGGAGGGCTATTACGCCACGAGGCCGGCTCTCGGCGCGGACGGGGATTTCCTCACCGCACCCCACGTCACCCAGATGTTCGGCGAGTTGCTCGGCCTCTGGGCGGCGGAGGTCTGGTTGAGAATGGGCCGTCCCTCGCCCGTCCGTCTGGTCGAGATCGGCCCCGGCGACGGGACAATGATGATCGATATCCTCCGCGCCGCCCGGTCCGTGCCGGCATTCCTCGCCGCCATCGATCTCTGGCTGGTTGAAACCAGCGTTCCGCTCCGGGCGTTGCAACAAGCCGCCCTCGCCTCGGCGCATCCGGGATGGGCGACCAGACTGGAAGACCTCCCCGACGCCGCCCCGACCATCCTCGTCGCCAACGAAGTTCTCGACTGCTGCCCGATCGACCAGGCCGTCATGACGCGAGACGGTTGGCGCGAACGCAGGGTCGGCCGTGGCGGAGCGGGCTCGCTGGCCTTCGAGTCCGGTGGTCCAAGCCCGGTCGGCCCGTCACCCGGGGTCCGGGTCGGCTCCATCCGCGAATGGTCCGACGTTCTGACCACCTTGGGGCGGACGGTCGGTCGATTGTTGTGTCGGACTTCCGGAGTGGCGCTGTTCCTCGACTACGGCCGCGATGCGGCCGGTTTCGGCGACACGCTTCAGGCGCTGCGGCGACACCGCAAGGAAGGGCCGTTGGCGAGCCCGGGTTCGGCCGACCTGACCGCCCACGTCGATTTTCCCGCCTTTCTGGCGGCCGCGCGCGCGGCCGGCGCACGAACCTCCGCCATCCGTGAACAAGGGAACTTCCTGCGGCGCCTGGGCATCGAGAATCGGGCGCGGATGCTCATCGCCGCGCACCCCGATCGCGCGAACCGGATCGGCCGACAACTCGCCCGGCTGATCGACGATGGCGAGATGGGGAAGCTCTTCAAGGCGGTTTGCGTCCATTCGCCGGGCCTGGATCCGCCAGCCTTCGAGGCCGCGCGGTGAGCGTGGTTGCTCTCCAGTCGGCTTTGTTGGCGCAGGTTCCCGGCGTGCGTCACGGCTTCTTCACCCGGCGCGGCGGGGTCTCGCGGGGCGTCTACGAGAGTCTCAACGTGGGCGCCGGCTCGCGCGACGAGCCCACGGACGTGGCCGAGAACAGGCGAAGGGCGGCGGACTGGTTCGGCGCGCCGCTGGAGGCTCTGCGCACCTGCTATCAGGTTCATTCCGCGGAGGTAGTGCTGGCGGAGCGGTCGAGGGGAAGCGAGCGGCCGCGGGGCGACGGGGTGGTCAGCTCCCGGGCGGACATCGTCTGCGGCGTCCTTTCGGCGGACTGCGCCCCCATATTGATCGCCGATGGCGAGGCAAGGATCGTGGCGGCGGTCCACGCCGGCTGGCGCGGCGCCCTGTCCGGCGTCGTCGAGGCCGCGGTTGGGGAAATGACCCGGCTCGGCGCGATGCCCGGGGCCATGGTCGCCGCCATCGGCCCATGCATCGGCCGGGATTCCTATGAGGTCGGGCCGGAGTTCCTGGCGCGGTTTGAGAACGGGGCGCCCGGCTCGGGCTCGTTCTTCGCGGCGGGGCGGTGCGACAGGCTTCTGTTCGATCTGCCGGGCTTTTTGCTTTCGCGACTGGCGACCGCCGGCGTGGCGCGCCGCGAGTGGATGGGTCGCGACACCTGCGCCGAGGAAGGCGACTTCTTTTCCAACCGCCGCGCGGTCAAAAAGGGCGAGCGCGACTACGGCCGACTGCTTTCGGCGGTCATGCTGTCCTCGTGAACACCCATGGCAACGCGAGGCCATGGCGGGCGTTAGCGGGTGGGCGGCGAAGGGCCGTGGAGCGGTTTCGAACCATGGACAGCCGGCGGGAGATGTTTCGGGAATTCCGAACGGCGATCAAGTTCGCCGGCGTGGGCCTGGTCGGATTCGCCATCGACGCCGTGCTTCTGAGAGCGGGAATGGCCCTGGGCCTCTCACCCGCCTTCGCCCGGGTGATTTCGCTGGTCTTCGCGATCCAGACGACTTTCGCGATCAACGGCCTGTTCGTTTTCCGTTGTCTCACGATCGCAAGGCTGCCTCGGCAGTGGGCGGGCTACATTCTCGCCAACGGGTTCGGCAACCTCTGCAATTACTGGATTTTCGTGACCCTGGTTTCGCTGCACAAGTCGTTGTGGTCGAACGTCTACTTCGCGATGACCGTTGGCGCGATGGTCGCCTACTCGATCAATTTCGCAGGCACCCGACTGCTGGTCTTCGGCAAGGCGCGGAAGGTCGCCACCGCTCTCTCGCCTTTTCGCCGGGCGGCGGCGTGCGGTCCGGAGGCCCCGGCGGCCGGAACTCAGCCGCCGCCGTGAACGTGGCCGCTGACCAGCCGGATCGTGGTCGCCTCACCGGTGGGCGCCTTGCCGGTCCAGGTCTTGCCCATGTCGCTCGGCGGCACCGCGGTGCAGTAGGTGCCCAGTCCGAACGGAATCGCCGGGTGAGATTGATGGAAGCAGATCTTGCCGCCCTTCAGATTCCAGTGCCCATTCGAGGCGTCATGGCGGCGCCCTTCTCCCGAATAGGTGCCATCGGCATTGAGCCAGGTTTCGGCCGTGCGGCCGTCGGGGTAGGTCGAGACGATGGTATTGCCGAAAGCCGGGGCCACCGGCGAGTGACCCGTGGCGGCGACGCACAGCGATCCGGCGAGGGCGAAGATGGCGGGGATCGTCGAACGCGGCATGGGCTTCTCCAAGGTTTCCAAGAGACACTCAACGCGTGAAGCGAAACATGGTGCCCGCACCTCGTGCGAGGGCTTGCCCGGGCGGCGCGCGCTGTTAAGGAAGCCACGCGCGCGCTGTTCTCCGTTCGACCGGCCCCGTGGGGTTTTCTTCGACATGAAGCTGCTGGCCGGCAATTCGAATCGCCTGCTCGCCGAGGCGATCGCCCAGGCCCTGGACGCGCCGCTGACCCGCGCCCAGGTGAAGCGGTTCGCCGACAACGAGGCGTGGGTGACCATCGAGGAGAATGTCCGCGGCGAGGACGTCTTCGTGATCCAGTCGACCAGCTATCCGGCCAACGACAATCTGATGGAACTGCTGATCTGCATCGACGCGCTCAAGCGGGCCTCCGCCAAGCGGATCACGGCGGTGACACCCTACTTCGGCTACGCCCGGCAGGACCGCAAGATGGGTGGGCGCACGCCGATTTCGGCCAAGCTGGTGGCCAACATGATCACCCGGGCCGGCGCCGACCGGGTGCTGACGATGGATCTCCACTCCGGTCAGATTCAGGGTTTCTTCGACATCCCCACCGACAACCTCCAGGCCGCCCCCCTGATGGCGGTCGATGTGAAGACCCACTACGCGAAGACCGACGAACTTCTCATCGTCTCGCCGGATGTGGGCGGAGTCGTGCGCGCGCTCGCCCTCGCCAGCCGCCTCAATGCGGGCCTGGCCATCGTCGATAAGCGCCGGCAGGGACCGGGACAATCGGAGGTCGCCAATATCATCGGCGATGTCACCGGGCGGCGGCTCATCATCTTCGACGACATCGTCGATACGGGCGGCACGCTCTGCAACGCCGCCAAGGCCCTGATGGACGCGGGCGCGGCCGAGGTCTCCGCCTACATCACCCACGGGGTCCTTTCCGGGGCGGCCGTCGAACGGGTGGCGGCATCGTGTTTGAAAGAGCTCGTGGTCACCGATTCGATCGAAACCGACGAGCGTATCAAGCCCGGCGGCAAGATCCGCGTGGTCAGCTGCGCGCGCCTGATCGGCGAAGCGATCCGCCGCATCGCCAACGAGGAGTCGGTGTCGAAGCTCTTCGACTGACCGCCGGACGCGGCCTCATACCAAGAGCCCGTGATGGCCAATCGCGGGCCATCGTCAGCGCGGTCACGGTCCTAATGGCGGACGCCAACGTCCCACTGAACACGGCCGATACGATCGGAACGACGTCCGGTGTGCAGAAATGCGCCGTCGATTGGACACAACTGTCGAACGGCAACATTACGGAAAGCATTTCCGGCGGCGCGCCTCCGCAACTGCTGCCCAACGCCGCGATCACCCAGGCGCCGGGAGTACCGACGCTCTTGGTGCGGGCTCCACGGCGGCTCTGACCGGCGCCGGCTCCTCCCTGACCGGGACCGGTTCGTCCGCGACGGTGACCT
The DNA here is from genome assembly GCA_035648435.1 of Caulobacteraceae bacterium. GTDB lineage: Bacteria > Pseudomonadota > Alphaproteobacteria > Caulobacterales > Caulobacteraceae > Acaudatibacter. Next base: position 15,071 of record DASRLN010000085.1, on the reverse strand, counting down.
TCCTCGGCACGACGCAGACCATCACCCTGAACGGATCGAACAACTCCGTGACGGATGGGCTGAACATCTCCGGTGGAACCCTGAACGCCACGGGATCCGGCAACCTCTTCGGCCTGACCAGCACGTCCATCAACCTCGGCGCGGGGAGTAGCGGCGCGCTCACCGGCAATGGCAATCAGGTGACCGGCGCCGCCGCCACGGCCCTGACCCTTAACGGAACCGGCGAGACGGTCCACGACGCCGCCGGCGACACCTTGACCCTGGCCGCGAACAGCAGCGTGAACTTCTTCGGTTCCGGCACGACGGCGGGTAGCGACACCGTCGACGCCGGGGCCGGGGCCGCGGTGACCCTCGACAGCGGAGCCAACATCGTCGCCGGCTCGGGCCTCACCGCCATCACCCTGGCGGCGAACATCGGCCAGACCAATATCGAGGGGGCCAACGACCCCTTCGCGGCCGGGGCCAAGGACCTGGTCTGCGTCCAGGGAGGCGGCGATGTGGGAACCGGCTCGGCCGGGGCGGTCGTCAACTTCGTCGAGGGGACGGGGACCCTGGCCGACACCTTCAACGGCTCGGGGGCCACGGTCGAGAACGGCACCGGCGTCAACCTGACGGTGACCGGCTCCAACCTCGTCGTCGGCTTCAACGGCGATACCGGCGGCGGGGCGGGGACCACCACCACCCTCACCGGCACCGACGAGACCGACTACGCCGCCGCCCACTCGACCCTGGACCTGGGGGCGAACACCAGCGCCACGGTCAACGGAAGCAACGATCCGATCCTGATTTCCTCCGGCGACGCCGTGACCGCCAACGGCGCCGACAACACTTTCACCGACAATAGCGGGGTCACCGGCGGCGCGGTGAACGCGACCGGCGTGGGTCTGGTCTTCAATCTGAACGGGGCGGCCATCACCATGGGCTCCAGCAGCAACGCCACGCTCAACGGCGTCGGTACGACGCTTGATGGCGGGGCCGGCGACGCGGTGATCGCCAACGGGGCCAATGCCGTGATCTCGGTGGGAACCAGCGGCGCGGTCACCGACAACGCCGCCGGGGCCAGCATTACCGAGACGAGCGGCGCGGTGAGCCTGGCGGCCAGCATCGCCGCCGACGTCTATGGAACGGGCCTGGCCGTGAGCGGCGGGCGCTCTCCGAAGCGGTCCTGGAAAGCACCTCCCAGGCCGAGTTTTTCAAGGCCCTCGACCGGGATCTCCACCGATTTCAACACCTACACCAGCCTGACCGAAGCACGCTGGAGAAGGCGGTGCTCGATCTCACCGCCGGCGGTTCGCAGGAACAGATCTTCACCGGCCTTTCCGCCGATCTCTCCGAACAGGCGAGGAACTATGCCGGAAACAACGACACCGGCTAGGAGAGCGCCTCGGCCGACCTGTTCACCAATGGCGCGCAGATCGATTCATTCTTTTCCTACGGCGCCGGGGGAACCGAGACCGGCTACCAGGAAGACCTCTACAACGCCTCTGGCGACTTCCTGGGCTACGCCGACTTCACGCCCAGCGGCGGCTATCTGGGCGGCGACGGCGATGGCGCGTTCGACGGCGATGGCGGCTATGGCGACGGCTACGGCGGCAGCTCCGGCGGCGGCTCCGGTGTGATGGCTATCGCTGGTCAGCGCCGTGCCGCCGAAGATGAGCGGAGCCAGCGAGTTCGCTCAATCCGCGCGCCGGCCCTCGTCTTCCCCGGCGCCGGGTCTCGACACTCCGGGAGTCCGCGGTGGATGGCGTGGGGGGCGGTCTCCCGCCCGTCATCACGATAACGTGAGAAGGGGGGGATCCATTGACCGCTCTTGGGCGTCATGACCACCCTGCCGGTGGTGGTGCGGCCGGCGCGGTGCGCACCGTCAGGCTTCAGTAACCAGTCCGCGTGGGGAGGTGAGGGCTTGCGACCATCGGCCAACCCAAACGGGGCGGCGTTCCGTCACCGAAAGGCCGCCTGGATTTCAGTCACCTTCACCGGCGGGTGCGTGCTTTTGGCTGCTGCACCGCTCTCATTTGCCGATCAGCATGGAGCAGCCGGCCAAAGCGCGCCGCCGTCTGCGGCGGCCAACCCGCAGTCACCCCATTTTTCGACCTGCCCCGCGAAGCAGATCACGCTGCTTTCATGCAAACTGAAGTCGGGAGGGGTGGCGTCGATCTGCCTGGACAAGGCGCGCTCTGACTTTACCATCCGCCTGCCGATCTCGCGCAGGCGGTCCCACGCCATTCTGCTCAGCGACGCCAAGCAGGCCTATTTCCCCTCGGCATGGGAACCATCGACCGTGGTCGAATGGCGTGCGCAAGGAGGATATGTCCGCCTATATATTCAGCAAATCGTTCTGGGCACACATACTGCCACAGATGGCTTCATACACCGGTCATCCCGAGATAGCATTGCTATAATTATTGATATTCACCGGAAATATCGAGAGCTATCATGTGATAGCAAATCGGTAGATGAGCCACTTGCTGGATGGCCGACCGCCATTGGTGCACTCAGTATCTGGCAACTACGGTCGTCTGGTCTGGCGAATAAGTTAGACTATGACGTGGAGTCAGAGGGTTGGCCAGATCCGGATTATTCGGGATTGGTGCGCAATCAACCACATTAGTTTCGTCGTTTTGCGACGTTCATCATTGAGGGAGCCCCCATGCCGGCCAACGTCGAGATTGATCCAGCGACAGCAAATGCGCAGGGGACGGATTTCCAGACAACCGCGTTCCAGACCGAAGACGGTGGCCAATCCCGCTACCTGACGACCTTTTCGTATGCCGGGGGTTCTTCAACCTATTCGTTTGGACTATATCAATTTGATGCGCTTGGAAATCCGCTCGTCGCTCCGTTCCTGGGAGCGATCGGTTTCTCCGGGCCGGAAATCGCAGAACTCCAGCAACACGGCGGTTTGAGTTCGTCCACGCTGAACGCGCTCGATTCGCAGCTTTCGGCGGCCGTCGCCACGCAGAGTGGGCAGGCCGCATACCAGGGCCTCCTGAACACCTCGGATGCGAATTACGCACAGGCCGTGCAGACCGACCTGGACGACGCCTCGACAACCATCGCCAGCCAGGTTCTGTCGGACCCGGTGGCTATACAGCGCCTTTACGACCTGAACAATCAATTCGGGACAGCAACTCTGGGGCAACTTCAGACATTTCTTGGAGGAGACACCGCAACCCCGCCTGGGGGAGACGCCATAGAATGAGTTTATACCAAATCAGCCGACGCAAATCTCCAAAGTTTTTTCTTCGCAACCGCCTTCGGAGGCACCCCTGGCGCGGTAACGCGGAACACCGCCTTCACCAATGTCGTCGCCACCGAGACCCTGCCCAATTCCACGGTCGATCTCACCCAGGGGACGGGCTCCGACGCCAACGCCTTCCCCTTCGTGAATCTGCAGAATGTGACGCTCAATCTCGCCAACGGGATCACCGCATCCGACTCGGCCGGTTCCAAGAACGATACCTTCAACTGCGGCGGCAGTTCCGCCATCTTGACGGGTGGTGCGTCGGTTACCTGCGCCACTTCCACCTTGGACGTTGCCGGGGCGAACCTGACCGGCTCGCTCACCGCGGGCACGGCGACCTTGTCTACATCGGGCGATGCCCTCATCATGTCGAACGGGACGACCGCCAACATTGCGCCAAGTCAGACCGAGAACTTGACGTGCGGAAATCTCTCGGGAACGGTGGCGGCAACCGCGACCGGCGCCTCTGCCCTCTGCACGATCACCGGCGGCGTGGGCGCACTCACCGACACTTCCACAGGCGCGACCCTGACGCTCACGGGCACGGGCGCGGCGAACATCGACGGCAACAGCAATCTGGCGTCCCAGGCTGCGGGAATCACGGCGACGTTCGACGGGACTTCGAACACCGACGCCCTCGCCGCCGGCGCCATCGCCAACCTAGCCGGTTCCGGCTCCTCCCTCACCGCGACCGGCTCCTCCGCGACGGTCGAGTTCCTCGGCACGACCCAGACCATCACCCTGAACGGTTCGAACAACTCCGTGACGGATGGGCTGAACATCTCCGGCGGAACCCTGAACGCAACGGGATCGGGCAACCTCTTCGGCCTGACCAGCACGTCGATCAACCTCGGCGCGGGGAGCAGCGGCACCGCCACCGGCAACGGCAATCAGTTCACCGGCGCCGCCGCCACAGCCCTGACCGTCAACGGGACCGGCGAGACCGTCCACGACGCCGCCGGCGATGTCTTGACCCTGGCCGCGAACGGCGGGGTGACCTACTACGGGTCGGGCGCCGTCGCGGGCAGCGACACCGTCAACGCCGGCTCCGGGGCCACGGTGACCCTCGACAGCGGGGCCAGCATCGTGGCCGGCTCGGGCCTGACCGCGATCACCCTGGCGGCGAACATCGGCCAGACCAATATCGTCGGGACCAACGATCCCTTCACGGCCGGGGCCAAGGACCTGGTCTGCGTCCAGGGCGGCGGCGACGTGGGAACCGCCTCGGCCGGGGCGATCATCGATTTCGTTCAGGGGACGGGAGCCCTGGCCGATACCTGCAACGGCTCGGGCATCACGGTCGAGAACGGCAGCGGCGTCGATCTGACGGTGACCGGCTCCAATGACGTCGTCGCCTTCAACGGCGATCCGGGCGGCGGGGCGGGGACGACCACCACCCTCAACGGCACGGGCGAGACGGCCTACGCCGCCGCCGGCGACACGTTCAATCTGGCCGCCAACGGCGGCGTGACCTTCTACGGTTCGGGCAGCGTCGCGGGCAGCGACACCATCGACGCCGCCGCCGGGGCCGCGGTGAGTCTGGCCAGCGGGGCCAACATCGTCGCCGGCTCGGGCCTGACCGCGATCACCCTGGCGGCGAACATCGGCCAGACCAATGTCGAGGGGACCAATGACCCCTTCACGGCCGGGGCCAAGGACCTGGTCTGCGTCCAGGGGGGCGGCGACGTGGGAACCGCCTCGGCCGGTGCGATCATCGATTTCGTTCAGGGGACGGGAACCCTGGCCGATACCTGCAACGGCTCGGGCATCACGGTGGAGAACGGCACCAACGTCAACCTGACGGTGACCGGCTCCTACGACGTCGTCGCCTTCAACGGCGATACCGGCGGCGGGGCGGGGACGACCACCAACATCAGCGGCACCGGCGAGACGGCCTATGCCGCCGCCGGCGACCTGTTCAACCTGGGGGCCAAGAGCGGCATGACCTTCTACGATTCGGGCAGCGTCGCGGGCAGCGACACCATCGACGCCGCCGCCGGCGACGCGGTGAGTCTGGCCAGCGGGGCCAGCATCATCTCCGGCTCGGGCCTGACCGCGATCACCCTGGCGGCCAACATCGGCCAGACCAATATCGTCGGGTCCAACGACCCCTTCACGGCCGGGGCCAAGGACCTGGTCTGCGTCCAGGGCGGCGGCGACGTGGGAACCGGCTCGGCCGGCGCGGTCGTCGATTTCGTTCAGGGCGCCTTAACCCTGGCCGACACCTTCAGCGGCTCGGGCGCCACGGTGGAAAACGGCACCAACGTCAACCTGACGGTGACCGGCTCCAACCTCATCGTCGCCTTCAACGGCGATCCGAACGGCGGTGCGGGCACCACCACCACCCTCACCGGCACGAACGAGACCGACTACGCCGCCGCCCACTCGACCCTCGACCTGGGGGCGAACACCAGCGCTGCAGTCAACGGCGCGAGCGTCGGCGTGTTGCTGTCCTCGGGCGACGCCGTCACCATCGCGGGATCCGCGACGACCGTCTCCGACGACAGCGGCGTCACCGGCGGCGCGGTGACCTTCGACGGCGCGGGGGGCTTTGCGAGCCTGGCCGGCGCGGCGGTAACCTTGGGGACCAGCGGCGCCACCACCACGGTGGGCGGCCAGAACGACGTGACCACCGCCGGTTCCTCGGTCGCCAATGAGATCCTCGTGCTGGCCGGCCAGGGGCAGACGGCGGACGTGTCCAACGCCTCTCAGGTCGACTTCGTCGAGGGGAGCACCGGCGGGGTGCTCAACGGCTCCAACAACGGCGTGCCCCTGGGCACCGGCGTGGGCGTGAAGGTCAGCGGCGCCAACGACGACATCTACTGGAACGGCGACACCGGCGGCGGCGGCGGCACGAGCGCCCTGGTCACCGGAACCGGCATCACCGACAGTCTGTCCAACGGCTCGCTGATCCTGGGCAGCAGCGCGACCAGCGTGGCGCTGACGGGCGCCGGCATGACCGCCTCCGACGCGACTGGCGTCACCGGCGGGACGCTGACCGCCAGCGGAACCAACACCTACGACGTGACCGGCGGCCTGATCAGCCTGGCCAACGGCGTCGGGGCGACCGACAATGGCGCGAACAACACCTTTGACGCCACCAACAGCACCCTGACCCTGGCCAGCAACATCGGTCAGGTCACCGCTTCGGGAACCGAAATCACCATCGACGCCGGAACCGGTGACGACACCGGCCAGATCTCGGTGAGCGGGTCCACCGGAACCGACATCGTCAACTGGAGCGGGGGCGACAGCGTCGGCGCCGCGTCGTGGTCGGTGGCGTTCAATCCCAACGCCCAGACGCAAGACCAGATCACCGACTGGACCGACGCGGGCGCCACGGGCCCCAGGCTCGACCAGCTCGACAACTGGACGGCCGGTGGCTCGCAGGTGACCTGGTATGACCCGGAGGCCGGCGTTTCGCAGGTGCTGGCGAACTATGCCGGCGCCGACCAGAGCGGCAACGTGACGACCGAGGACCTGACCACCACGGGCGGCGACAACGAGGATTTCACGTTCCAGTATAATCCTTCAAGCCAACTTACCGGCGCGGTCGAGGATTACTACTCTCCGTCCGGAACCTTTGAGGGCGACGCGGACTTCAACAGTTCCGGCCAGGAAACCTACAGCTCCGGAGACGCGGGGAGCTTCGGAGAATATTTCGGTGGCTACGATCTCTCCGTCTCGTCGGTGACAGCGGGCGGCGCCAGGAAAGGGGCGAACATATCCCAGATCTCGGCCTGGGATGTTGGTCATGGCCAGATCGGGGCCGCGGCGGCGGCGCAGGCCGCCTCCTTCCAGGCCGGGCTGACGGCGCTGTCGCCAGCTTCAGCCGGAATACTGTCGCCTAGCGTGACGACCGCCCGATGGAGCGGCGGGGTGATCACCTGGAGTTTCGGGGTCGGGGCCGGCACGGTGGCCTCGCCGTTCAGCGGCGCGATCGGGGCGCAATACCAGTCGCTGGTCGAGGGCGCCTTCGCCGCCTGGGCCGCCGCGACCGGCCTGAAGTTCATGGAGGTCGCCGATTCGGCGGCGGCCGACATCCGCATCGGCTGGGGAGATTTCGGCACGGCGACGAGCGGGGTGCTCGGCTACACCGCTTCACCGGTGAAGTCCGGCGCGCTCCAGGCCGGAGCGGTGATCAGGCTCGAGGACCCCTCGCAACTGGCCCTGACGGCCGGCGCGGGAGGACAGCCGAGCTACGCCGGGACCAACGCCGAATTGAGCCAGGTGATCCTGCATGAGATCGGCCACGCCATCGGCCTGGGCGACAGCGCCGATCCGGGCTCGATCATGTATTCGGTCGCCGGCGCGGGGGACCGGGTGATCGCCGCCTCCGACGTCGCGGCGGTGGGCGCGCTCTATTCGCAGGCCCCGGGGAGCGCCGTGGGGCCGGCCCCCGTGGCGGGCGCCTCATCATCGGCGGTCAATTTGCTGGTCCAATCGATGGCCGGCCATCTGGTGTCTCCGGTCGCGGTGGCGTCCGACCCCTCAGGCAATTCCAGCTTGCAACCGGTCTCCATCGCGCTGGCGGGCGGCGGTCCGCCGGCGTGGTCGAACCCAAGCCGCATGCACGCATCGTCGATGTTCGGTTAAGGCTCGCCCTGCCACCTCGATCGGAGGCCCGCGTGACCAACCCCCGGATGCGTTTCATCTCCGGCCTGCCGAGATCGGGATCGACCTTGCTGAGCGCCCTGCTGCGCCAGAACCCGCGCCTCGCGGCGGGCGTCACCAGCCCGGTGGCGTCCCTGATCACCGCGGTCCTGCCCAAGATGAGCGGACCTGGCGAGTTCGCCGCCTTCTTCGACGATCAACGACGGCGAGACGTGCTGCGTGGGATGTTCGACGGCTACTACGCCAAGGCGCCGCGCGGTGGCGTCGTTTTCGACACCAATCGCAACTGGACGGCGCGGGTTTCCCTGCTGCTCGATCTCTATCCCGATACGCGGATCGTCTGCCTGGTCCGCGACGTCGGGTGGATTCTCGACAGCATCGAGCGGCAGTTGCGCCGGCATCCGCTTCACGTCTCGCGGGCGCTCAACTTCCAGGCCGGCAGCTCGGTCTATGCCAGGGTCGAGATGCTGATGAACTCCGACACCGGCCTGGTCGGCCAAGCCTGGAGCGCTCTGCGTGAAGCCTGGTTCGGTGACCATGCGAACAAGCTGATCGTCATCGACTACGACCGGTTCGTGCGGGATCCGGCGCCGATAACCAGAGCCCTCTACCACGCGCTGGGCGAGCCGGCCTTCGCCCACGATTACGACAACGTCGCCTTCGACGAGCCCGACTACGACGCCACGCTCGGCATGCCGGGCCTGCACACCGTCAGGCCGAAGGTCGCCCATCAGCCAAGGCCGCCGTGCATCCCGCCGGACCTGTTCGAAAAATACGCCGAATCCGCCTTTTGGGTCCGCCCGGAAATGAACCGACGTGGGGCGGTGGTTCTCTGAAGATCGCGCCGAGCCCCAGTCCAGCCGCCGACCGCGAACGCGGTGGCGCTGGGCGCCGGCGAACGCTCTACACCACCGCCGGCACGCCGGGCGCGGGGACCCGTCGGCAGAGCAGCACGCCGGCTCCGGGTGAAAGCTGATCGAAATGGTTGAAATTCGCGACGTTGCGGGTCAGCACCAAGCGCCCCTGTTCACCCGCCCGAAGGAAGATCAGCGCGTCGCCAATGATCAGTCCTCTTCCCGCGCCAGGCGCGGTCCGACCTTGAGCGCGGTGATCTGATTGCGCACGCGTCGCAGAATCTGGAACTGGTGGCGGTGGAAGAGGAATTTCTGGCCCGGTTCGGGAATGGTCTGGGCCTCGTGGATGACCAGGCCCGCGACGGTCACGGCATGGTCGTCGGGCAGGTCCCAGTCCAGCGCCCGGTTGAGATCCCGCACGGTGACGTCCCCGTCCACATGCACCGAGCCGTCGGCCTGGCGGCGCACGCCCTGTATCGCTTCGTCGTGCTCGTCGTCGATTTCACCCACGATCTCCTCGAGAATGTCCTCGAGCGTGACCAGACCCTGCAAGGCCCCGTACTCATCGACCACGAGGGCGAAGTGGCTGCGGCGCTTGAGGAACGCGCCGAGCTGGTCCTTGAGGTTGGTGGTTTCGGGGATGAACCACGGCTCGCGCATGATGGCCGCGATATCGATCGCCTCGACCCTGCCCTTGGCGGCGGCCATGGCGCGCAGGAGATCCTTGGCGTGCAGGACGCCGACGATGTTTTCGGGATCATCGCGGTAGAGGGGAAGGCGGGTGTGCTCCGACTCCAGCGCCCTGGCGACCCACTCGCGCGGCGCCAGACCCGCGTCGATCATCGACATCGACTTGCGGTGGACCATGATCTCGGCGACATCCATGTCGGAGAGGTCGAGTACGCCGCCGAGCATCCGCCGGTCGCCGCTTTCCACTGCGCCTTCCGAGTGGTGGTATTCCACCGCCCCGCGGATCTCCTCATGGGCGGCGAGGACATCGGTGGCCATGTCGAGCTTGACCCCGAAGATGCGCAGGGTGTGTCGGACGATCCACTGGATGGCGTAGATCACCGGACCCAGCACCCTGACCGCCAGCAGCATCGGGGCCGAGAGGCTCCGGGCCACGTCATCGGCGCGGACGATGGCCAAGGTCTTTGGCAGCACCTCGACGAATACCACGACCAGGACGGTCATGATGGCGGTGGCGACGGCGACGCCCCAGGCGCCGGGCATGACCTGGGTAATCACCTCGGTGGCGAGGGCCGAAGAAAGGATATTGATGACGTTGTAGCCGATCAGCACCGCGCCGATCATCGTTTCCTGGTCGGAGAGCAGCAGATTGACCCGCTTGGCGCCATGGTCGCCGTCGCGCTCAAGCTGATGCATCCGCCCGCGACTGGCGCGGGTCAGCGCGGTTTCGGCGGCGGAGAACACCGCCGAGATGGCCAGCAGGACCAGGATGATCGGCGTCACCGCCAGCAGGGCGGCGATCATCGGGCGGCGCCCTCGCCGATCAGGAAATCCCTCACCGCGCCCTGGTCGATGTCCCTGGCGATGAACGCCTCGCCGATGCCCCGCGCCAGAATGAGTGTCAGCTTCCCCCCACGCGCCTTCTTGTCCTGCGTCATGTCGGCGAGAAGGTCGCCGGCCGATGGAGGGGGACCCGGGATCTCGGGTAGCCGGGTCGGCAGGCCGGCGGCGGCGATCGCAGCGCTCGCGCGCTCCGCGTCGGCGCCGGCGCAGAGACCCTGCGTCGCCGAGAAGCGGAAAGCGAGGGCGCAGCCCAGGCCCACCGCCTCGCCATGCTCGAGATCGGCGCCGAAGCCGGTTCGCGCTTCGAGGGCATGGCCGAAGGTGTGGCCGAGGTTGAGCAGGGCGCGGACGCCGCCTTCGCGTTCGTCGGCGGCGACCAGGGCCGCCTTGATCTCCACCGCCCGCCGGACGGCGTGGGCGAGCGCTCCGCCTTGGCGCGCGAGGACACTGGCGCCATGGGCTTCGAGCCAGGCGAAGAACACCGCGTCGCCGATTAGCGCGCACTTGAGAATCTCGGCGTGGCCGCAGGCCATCTGGCGCGGTGGGAGGGTGTCGAGGACCGCCAGGTCGGCGAGGACCAGCCGGGGCTGATGGAAGGCGCCGATGAGGTTCTTGCCCCGCGGCGTGTCGATCGCGGTCTTGCCGCCGACCGAGGAATCGACTTGCGCCAGCAAGGTCGTCGGAATCTGCACGAACGGCGCACCGCGTTTGTAGATGGCGGTCGCGAAGCCGGTGAGATCGCCCGTCACCCCGCCACCGAAAGCGATGATCAGGTCAGTGCGCTCGAGTTTCAGAGCCAGCAGTCGGTCGCAGAGATCGGCCAGTCCCGCGAAGCTCTTGCTCGCCTCGCCAGCCGGTATGGTCAGGGCGTGGACCCTGACGCCGGCGACTTCCAGGGCGCCGATCAGCCGCGGGCCATGAAGGTCGAAAACCGTCTGATCGGCGACCACCGCGATGACCGGCCGGGCGAGCAGAGGGGCAATATGGGCGCCCGCCGCGTCGATCAGGCCGCGCCCGATCATCACGTCGTAGCTCCGCTCGCCCAGCCCGACCCTGACTGTCTCGCTCACGACGCGTTGGCCGCCGCGCGGCCCGCCAGCGCCTTGACGATGGCGTCCACCGCGACGTTGTGCGCGGTCTCGCCTGTCTCCACGATGACGTCCGCCTCGCCGAAATGCGCGTAGCGCTCGAGCGCCTGCTCCTGGAGCACCGCCATCGGGTCCTTGCCGGCGATCAGTGGACGGGTGTCGCGCCGCGCCACGCGCCGGGCCAGGACCTCGAGATCGGCCTTCAGCCACACGGATATGGCCTTCTCGCCGATCAGCCGCCGCGTTTCGGGATCGAGGAAGGCGCCGCCGCCGGTGGCAAGGACGTGAGGCGGTCCTTCCAGCAGCCGGGCGATCACCCGCCGCTCTCCCTGACGGAACGCCTCCTCGCCGAATGCCTCGAAGATGTCGATGATCGAGCGGCCGGCGGCGGCTTCGATTTCGGCGTCCGCGTCCTTGAACGGCATCCCCAGCGCGCTGGCCAGACGCCGGCCAATGCTGCTCTTACCGACACCCATCAGGCCGACGAGGGCGATGGTCTTGCGATTGAGGGAGGAAAAGGCGGCCATTTGTGTTCAACGCCGCTTTACACGAGCGCCGTCGCGAGCGCCAAGATTCGCGCATGATTCCCTCACCGGCTCCCCCGCGATGACCGGCGCCGAATGGTCGGAGGCCTTTCTGGAGATGATGTCCGTCGAGCGTGGCGCGGCGGCCAACACCTTGACGGCCTACGGTCGCGATCTGGCCGACGCCGGGTCCTTCCTGGCCGCGCGGGGCATCGATCTGGCCACCGCCGGCCCCGGGGACGTGGAGGCCTGGTTCGAAGCCCTCGGCGCCAGGGGGCTTTCGCCGGCCACCGCCGCGCGCCGCCGCGCCGCCATCCGGCAGTTCTATCGCTTCGTGCTCGGCGAGGGCTGGCGCGGTGACGATCCTTCGCGGCGGGTCGATGCGCCGCGCCGGGGCCGGCCTCTGCCGCGAGTGCTCGATCGCGAGGAGATGGATCGGCTGATCGCCGCCGGTGGGGCGCGCGACGGCGCCGCCGGCCTGCGCCTGGCCGCGATGATCGAACTCAGCTACGCCTCCGGCCTGCGTGTATCGGAACTTCTCGGCCTGACCCTCGCCGCCCTGGCTCGCGATCCGGCCTATCTGATCGTCAAGGGCAAGGGGGGAAAGGAGAGGCTCGCCCCCTTGAACGGCGCCGCCAGGAACGCCGTCAAAGTCTATCTGGAGATCAGGCCCGTCTTCTGTCCGAAGGGCGGCAAGCAAAATCCCTGGCTGTTTCCCTCACGGGGACGGGAAGGGCGGCTCACCGCCCGCCGCTTTTCGCAACTCCTCGGCGAGGCGGCGGCGGGCGCTGGCATCGATCCGGCCAGGGTCTCGCCGCACGTTCTGCGGCACGCCTTCGCCACCCATCTGCTTGAGGGCGGGGCCGATCTTCGCGTCGTGCAGACACTGCTCGGCCACGCCGACATCGCCACCACCCAGATATACACCCACCTCACCCAGGACCGCCTGCGCGAGGTGGTGGAGACCAAGCACCCCCTGGCGCGCGGTCGCAAGCCCGTCTAGGCCCGCTGGATGCGCGCGGCGTAGCAGCCGCGCCGGGCGTAGTGGGCATGGATGTAGGCGGCGTCGGGATTGGCGAGCAGCCGGTCGATCAGCGGCTTGAGATCGCCGCCCGACGCCAGATCGGCGTCGATCATCATGTCATCGGCGTCGAACGCCCTCAGCGACATCGGCCGGATCAGCATCACGTCGGGGATCTGGTTCACGCGGTCGTAGGCGACGGCCGCCCCTTCGATGACGAACACCGCGTGACGCGAGCGGAACGGGTTGTTCGCGGGCTGGTGCTCGTGGTTGACCAGAATCACCGTCTCGCCGGGCTCGGCGTCGCGCAGTTCGATGCGGTCGGGAAAGCCGGGCTTTGCATCGACGATCAGTCGCCGGGCGCCCAGGGCCGCGAGCGCCGCGTCCTCGAGGCCGAACAGCGGCCGGAAAGGTTCGGGTGAAAGCCCGGCGATGCGAAAGTTCATGACGATGTCTCCGATCTCGGCGGAGGTATAGCGAAGGCGCGTCCGTCACACGCGCGGGTTTCGGCTCCGCAATCGCGTGGCAAGGCGTCGCTCGCCGCCGAACTTGCCCCCCCACCCCTTCGGCCCTAGGTTCCCGCCCTTTCCGACGTCGGATGTGCCTTAGGGATTCATGGCCGCGCATTATCTTGAGTTCGAGCGGCCGATCGCGGAAATCGAAGCCAAGATCGACGAGCTCTACAAGCTCTCCGAAATCAACGGGCCAGGCGCCTTCGACGCCGAGATCGCCGCCCTGCGCGAGCGCGTCGGCGCCCTGCGCTCGGAAGCCTACGCCCACCTCGACGCCTGGCAGAAAACCCAGATCGCGCGCCATCCGGAGCGACCGCACCTCGCCGACTTCGTGGCCGGCCTGATCGGCGAGTTCATCGAACTGCGAGGCGACCGCCGGTTCGCCGACGACCAGGCGATCGTCGGCGGTCTCGGCCGCTTCCGCGGCCACCCGGTGGTGGTGCTGGGCCATGAGAAGGGGCACGACACCAGTTCGCGCATCAGGCACAACTTCGGCGCCGCCCGCCCCGAAGGCTATCGCAAGGCGGTCCGGCTCATGGACCTCGCCGAGCAGTTCGGGCTGCCGGTATTGTCCTTCATCGATACCGGCGGGGCCTATCCGGGTATCGCCAGCGAGGAACGAGGCGTGGCCGAAGCGATCGCCCGCGGCACCGAACGCTGCCTGACCTTGGGCGTCCCGATGATCGCGGTCATCACCGGCGAAGGCATGAGCGGCGGCGCCATGGGCATCGGCGCGGCCAACAAGGTGCTCATTCTGGAGCACGCGATCTACGCGGTGATCACCCCCGAGGGCTGCGCCTCGATACTGGTCCGCGACCGCGCCATGGCCCGAGGCGCGGCCCAGGCGATGAAGATCACGGCTCAGGATCTCATCGGCTTGAAGATCGTCGACAGGATCATCCCCGAACCGGTGGGCGGCGCGCACGCCGATCCGGCGCTGGCCATCGCCAGAGTCGGAGACGCGGTCGAGGCTGAACTCGGCCCCCTGCTGAAGCTGGCCCCCGATGCTCTGCGCGAACAGCGAGCGGAACGGTTCTACGCCATTGGGCGGCGCTGATCGGGGAGACGTGCGTGGTTTCCAAGACCGGGATGAGGAAACCGGTGGCCTCGTTTCGCTGGTGTGAAGTGGACGCCGCCTTGGCCGTCTCGCCGAGCCTGCTCGGGGTGCGCAACGAGCGTGGACGCAATTGGCCGCACCTCTGCCGCGGCGTCGATATCGCCGCCGCCGATCGCGACGGGGTCGATTCGATCAACACCGCGGAGACGCTCTTGCGGCGCGGCCTCGACGTCAACATGGAGGCGTCCACCGAGCGAGCGTGGAGGGCGCCCTCCCTGTGGTTCGCAATTGGCCGGACTTCGCCGCCGCCGAGGAATTGCTGAAGCTCGGCGCCGATCCAGACGCCATCGACGCCAAGGGCATGACCGCCCTCCACGCGATGCTCGAGAAGGGTAGCGACAAGCAGCACTTCGGGATGTTCATCGGCCACCGCGCGCGCGGCGACCTTCCCGGTCCCGACGGACTCACCGCCGCCGAGATCATGCGGCGCAAGAGGGATCCGGAGTTTCGCCACATGGCCGAGCAATTGAACACAGGGTCACGAATCTAGTGCGCCGCCGGCGGCAACGCCTTGCCTCGCCCCTCGAAAGCCGCTTTGACTGCCTTCAAACGCCTGTTCGGAGA
>DASRLN010000084.1:0-8459 GCA_035648435.1 Caulobacteraceae bacterium | reverse complement strand
GGGGGTGATGTGTGGATCGAGGCGGTGGAGGGGCTGAACACCCTCATCGACTATCGCTATCATCAGCATTTCAAGGCCAAGACCGGCGTCCACGGGATGGGCCGCAACCGATCCGGCGCGGCCGGGGCGGACGCGGAGCTGAAGGTTCCGGTGGGCACCCAGGTGTTCGCCGAGGACGGCGAGAGGCTGATCGCCGATCTGGATCATGCCGGCATGCGGATGCGTCTGGCGGCGGGAGGCAACGGCGGCTTCGGCAACAGCCATTTCAAGGGACCGGTGAACCAGGCCCCCCGGCGGGCCAATCCGGGTCTGGAAGGAACCGAGTCGTGGATCTGGCTACGGTTGAAGCTGATCGCCGATGTCGGCATCGTCGGCCAGCCGAACGCCGGCAAATCGACCTTCCTGGCGGCGGTGTCGGCCGCGACGCCGAAAATCGCCGACTATCCCTTCACTACCCTCACGCCGCACCTTGGGGTGGTGGATCTGTCGCCGCGCGAGCGCTTCGTGGTCGCCGACGTGCCGGGCCTGATCGAGGGCGCATCGGAGGGCGCGGGCCTGGGCGTGCGGTTTCTGGGCCACCTGGAGCGCACGGCGGTGCTGATTCACATGATCGACGCCGTCGCGGAGGACCCGGTCGCCGCGTGGCGGGCGATCCGCGCCGAACTTTCGGCCTATGGCGCGGGCTTGGCTGAAAAGCCGGAACTGGTGGCGCTGAACAAGATCGACGCCCTGGACGCCGATCAGCGCGGAGCCAAGAGCGCCGCCCTGCGCGCCGCGTCGGGCGCGACGCCGTATCTGATCTCGGCGGTTTCCGGAGAGGGGGTGCGAGCCTTGCTGCGCGCGGCCCATGACCGTATCGCGCGCCGCGAGGGGCAGCCGGCTCGGGCGCCGGCCGGCGCCTGGGAACCGTGAACCTGCTCGGCGACGCGCGGCTGATCGTGCTCAAGGTCGGCTCGGCTCTGGTCGCCGGCGGCGCCGAGGGGACGCCGAACCGCGGCTGGCTGACGAGCATCGGCGCCGATCTCGCCCGCCTGCGGAGCCGCGGTCAAAAGGCGATCGTCGTATCGTCCGGGGCCGTGGCGCTCGGCCGAGGTCGATTGGGCTTCGGCGCCAAGGCGCTGATCCTGGCCGAGAAGCAGGCGGCGGCGGCGGCCGGCCAGTCGGTTCTGATGCGCGCGTGGGAAGAGGCGCTGGCGCCGTGGGGCCTGGTCGCCGCGCAGATCCTGCTCACCCTCGCCGATACCGAAGCGCGCCGGCGCTTCCTGAACGCGCGCGCCACGCTCACCACCTTGCTCGACCTCGGCGCGATCGCGGTGGTCAACGAGAACGACACGGTGGCGACGCAGGAACTGCGATACGGCGACAACGACCGCCTGGCCGCTCGGGTGGCGCAGATGGTCGGCGCCGATCTGCTGGTCCTGCTTTCCGACGTCGATGGCCTCTATACCGCCGATCCGAGACATGACGCGACGGCGCGGCACGTGCCGGTGGTGCATGACATCACTTCCGAGATCGAAGCCATGGCGGGATCGGCCAACGGCGGTGGCCTGGGAAGCGGCGGCATGGCGACCAAGATCGCGGCCGCGCGCATCGCCGCCGGCGCGGGATGCGCGACCCTGATCGCGCTGGGCCGCGACGAGAGCCCGCTGAAGGCGGTGGAGAACGGGGCCAGATCGACCCTGTTCGCGCCAACCACGACTCCGGCCGCCGCCTACAAATCCTGGATCGCCGGATCTCTGGCGCCGCAGGGATCGCTGGTCGTGGACGATGGCGCGGTGGCCGCCCTTCGGACCGGCAAGAGCCTGCTGGCGGCGGGCGTGCGGTCCGCCGACGGCGCCTTCGGCAAGGGCGATGCGGTGGTGCTGCGCGACCTCGGCGGCCGGGAACTGGGCCGCGGCCTGTCGCGATATGACGCCGCCGACGCACGGAGAATTCTCGGTCTGCGATCCGACGCCATCGCCGATGCCCTGGGCTACGCCGCCGGACCCATGGTCCACGCCGATGATCTGGCCCTGACCCGGCGCGGGCGGGAGGATTGAACGGTGAGGGCGGCGTCCGTCTCGCGCGCGAAGATCGGCCTGGCGCTGGCGCCGGGCATGCGCGTGGGCCTTTACGGCGGCTCGTTCAATCCCGCCCACTCCGGCCACGCCCACGTCGCGGAAACGGCTCGAAGGCGTCTGGGCCTGGGGCGGGTGATCTGGCTGGTTTCGCCGGGCAACCCGCTGAAAGCCGGACAAGGAAGGGCCGGTCTGAAGGTCCGGGTCGAGGGGGCGGCGGCCTTCGCCCGCGGTCCGTCGATGCGGGTCAGCGACGCCGAAGCGCGGCTCGGATCGCCCTACACGGTCGATACGGTGCGGGCGCTCAAGGCGCGGTATCCCACCGTGCGGTTCGTCTGGATCATGGGCGCCGACGGCTTGGCCGGATTTCACGCCTGGCGAGGCTGGCGGCGAATTCTGAACGAGATTCCCGTCGCCGTGGTGGCGCGGCCGGGATATGGCCTCAAAGCCCTCGGCTCGCCGGCGGCGCGGCGGTTCGCCGGCGCGCGGGTGGACGAGCGAGCGGCGCGCCTGCTGGCGGACATGGCGCCGCCGGCCTGGATGTGGCTCACGGCGCCGCTGAACGCCGCCTCCTCGACCGCCTGGCGCGAATCATCCTCACCGTGGCCGGCCGCTCCGTGATAGGGATGGAGTCCTTGAGATCGTTCCACAGGAGCTTCCAGCTGAGTCGCAAGCCCGCGCCGAGCCCGCAACCGGGACCCGGACCCATTATCCCCGCCCCGGTGATCACGGCCGGGCGGACGCCGCTCGAAATGCTCATCCTCAACCGGCTCGATGACGAGAAGGCCCAGGACATCGTGTTCATCGACCTGGGCGAGCGCAGTTCCGTGGCCGACGGCCTGATCATCGCCTCGGGCCGTTCGCACCGGCACGTCGGGGCGATGGCCGACCATCTCCTGCGCGTCCTGAAGGATGGTGGCCACGGACGCGCCAAGTCCGAGGGACTGCCTCACTGCGACTGGGTGCTGATCGACGCCGGCGACGTGATCGTCCACCTGTTCCGTCCGGAAGTGCGCAGCTTCTACAACATCGAGAAGATCTGGTCGGTCGATCCCCCCACTCATGCGGCGGTCAGCTGACGAGGTTTCGCGCCGGTGAAGGTGAGGCTGTTGTGCGTCGGCAGGCTGGGCGGCGCGCCCGAGGCGCACCTCGCCCTCGACTACGCCGCCAGGGCGACGGCGGCCGGCCGGGCGCTGGGGTTGGGACCCGTCGAAATCGTCGAAATTGAACCGCGGAAGAAGGGCAGGTCGGCGGAGGGCGCGGCCATCCTGCGGCTGGCGGGGTCGGCGACCCTCATCGCCTGCGACGAGCATGGCGTCGCGCCGACCTCGCGGGGTGTCGCCGAATTGATCGGCCGCCTGCGCGACGAGGGGACGCGGGAGCTCGCCGTGGCCATCGGCGGCGCCGATGGGCTGGACGCCACGGTGCTGGCGGCGGCGGCGCGGCGTCTGGCCTTCGGCCCGCAGACCTGGCCGCACGCCCTGGCGCGCTTGATGCTGGCCGAGCAGGTCTATCGCGCGGCGACGATCCTCGCCGGCTCGCCCTATCACCGCGAGTGACGATGGCGACCGGTGGACGCCTGGGGTTGGCGACCCTGCTCCTTGCCGGCCTGCTCGCCCCGCCCGGCCTGGTCCGCGCGTCGGGGCCGGCCATCGCGGCGGCCAGAGCGCGGCTGTCCCAGCTCAATCACCAGGAAGCCGCCCTCGCCGAGCATGTGGCCGCCAACCGCGGGGAGCTGGCGCGGCTTCTGGGCGCCCTCGAACTCTATGGGCGTGACCCGCCTCCGGCCCTGCTGGTCAGTCCCCGGGACGCCAAGGGCGCGGTTCGCGCGGCGATCCTGATCAGGGCCATGACCCCGGTGCTCGAAGCGCGCGCGCGCGCGCTGTCCGATCAGGTGCGAAGCCTCTCCGTGACCCGACGACAGGTCGCCGCCGCCAGCGGCGAGCTGTTTGCCGCCGAAAGCGCCGTGGCCGACCGCGGGCGAAGGCTGGAAGGGGTCGCGGAGGACGCCGACCTGCTCGCACCGGTGGGCAGGGCCGCCGCCCCGCGCGGCGCGGCGCCGGCGAGCCTTCTGCAGCCGGTCGCGGGTGAGGTCGCGGTCGGCTTTCACGGCCGGCTTCCGGACGGCGCTCCGTCAAGGGGACTTTCGATCCGCGCCGCGCCCGGAGCGGCGGTGGTGAGCCCGGCGGCGGCGCTGGTGGACTATGCCGGTCCGCTCGATGGCTGGGGAGAAGTGATCATCTTGCGCGGCGCCGGGGGATATCACATGGTGCTTTCGGGCATGGGCAAGGTCGAGGTGGCGGCAGGCCAGGCCGTCCTGGCGGCCGAGACGGTGGGCCACATGGCCTCCGGCGGCGGATCGGCGCCGGAACTCTATTTCGAGGTGCGTGTTGGAGAGGCGCCCACCGATCCGGCGCGGCTGATGGCCAGAGCCGATCGGAGCGCCGGTCGGTGAGAGGAATGTTAATCGACGGGCGCCTTAATTCCGGCCTTCCTGGGAGTCATTCGGCGGGACCATGAGACAGTATCTTTTGATCGGCGCGGCGGCCTTCGTCCTCGGGGCGGGCTCCATGGCCTATGTCAGCCAGACGGCGCGCGCCACGCCGGAACCGCGCGCCCAGACCTATCACATGCTCGAGCTGTTCGGGAATGTGGTCGATCTCGTCGAGCGCCAGTATGTCACGCCGGTCGATGACAAGAAGCTGATCGGGGCCGCTCTCGACGGCATGCTCACGTCGCTGGATCCACACTCCAACTACCTCAACCCCGAGGAATTCGGGGAAATGCAGGACCAGACGCGCGGCGAATACGGCGGCCTGGGCCTGGAGATCACCAGCGAAGACGGAGTGGTCAAGGTGATCTCGCCGATGGACGGGACCCCGGCCGCGCGCGCCGGGATCAAGGCCGGCGACTACATCACCGCGGTCGATGGCCAGACCGTGCTGGGCCTGAGTGTCAACGACGCCGTCAAGCAGATGCGCGGCAAACCCGGCGAGATCGTCACCCTGACCATCGCGCGGGAAAAGACCGACCCTTTCGACGTCAAGCTGGCCCGCGAGATCATCCAGCCCAAGTCGGTGACCTACAAGGCGGAGGGCGACTACGGCTATCTGCGCCTGGCTGGCTTCAACGAAAAGGCCACCGACGAGACCCGGGCCGCGATCGCCGATCTGCGGGCCAAGAACCCGCATATGAAGGGCCTGGTTCTCGATCTGCGCAACAATCCCGGCGGTCTGCTCGACCAGGCGGTGGGCGTGGCCGATCTCTTTCTCAACGGCGGCGAGGTGGTCTCGCAGCGCGGTCGCGATCCGCGCGACATCGAGCGTTACAACGCCAAGCCGGGCGACAAGCTGAACGGCCTGCCGGTGGTGGTGCTGATCAATTCCGGTTCGGCCTCGGCCGCGGAGATCGTCGCCGGCGCCCTGCAGGATCGCAAACGCGCCGCCCTCGTCGGCCTGACCAGCTTCGGCAAGGGGTCGGTGCAGACCGTGATTCCGCTTCGCGGGGGCCTGGACGGCGCGGTCAAGCTGACCACCGCTCGCTACTACACCCCGTCGGGACGCTCGATCCAGAAGACCGGCATCGAGCCGGACCTGGAGGTCGCCGAAACCCGCGAGGAGGCGCAGCAGGTGGCCAACGAGGCCTTCCAGTTCAGCGAGGCCAGCTTCCACAACGCGCTCAACGCCGACGAAGGCAAGGTGCGCAAGGGCGCTCACGCTCCGGCCGAAGCGCCGCCCGCCGCGTTTGACGAGAAGAAGGGCGACTTCCAGCTCGACCGCGCGCTGGAAGTGCTCAAGTACGGATCGGTCGAGGCCACGCCAAAGCTTCCCAAGCCGACCGCGACCCTGGCCGAGGCGGCGGCGATGCGCGCCGCCCACGGGGCCACCGTGAAGCCCGGCGCCGTCGTTGCCACACCGGCTACGAAGCCCAACTAGCGGGCTGTCGCGCCTTGTCGCTTCGTTAACCAAAAGCCGCGACGTTTAGGGCCTCGATGCCAGAGTCCCTAAGGGTCATGTTCGCCAAGCCACCACCCCCACGTCCGATCGTCGCCGCGCGCCCGAACAAGCCCGCGCGGACCGGCGCGCCGATCGCCGCCGCCGGCGCGGTGATGATGTTCGGTTGCGCCGCCGCCATCCTGGTGGCGGTGACCGGCGACCCCAAGGCGGGAACGCCGACGGTCCGGCTCGCGGTGGCTCACATCGGCGAGGTCAGCGGCGGCCCGACCACCTGGAGCGATGTCTCCATCCCTTCCGATCCGAATGGCCCCGTCAGGACCGATGACGTGGCGGTCGATCTGACCACCGCGCCCGAAACCGTCGCCGACGCCGGTCCGATGGACGGCCAGGCGGTGATCACCCTGCCGGGCGTCGATGGTGTCAGCCACGCCTTTTCCAGCGGCGGACTTGCTCAGTCGCCGATCGCCGGACTGTTTCTCCAGCGGCCCGGGGGTGATCTGCCGATCATCGCGCCCGATGGGCGGACGGCGGCCATGGCCTATGCCCGTCCCTTCACGCCCAACGGCAAGCCGCGCGTGGCGCTGGTGATCGGCGGCCTGGGCCTCAACGCCAAATCGACGCGCCAGGCGATCGACAGCCTGCCGCCGGAGGTCACCCTCTCGTTCGCGCCCTACGCCGACGGCCTCCAGGGCTGGATCGACATGGCGCGGGCGGCTGGCCACGAGGTGCTCCTGGAAACGCCCATGGAGCCCAAGGACTATCCTGAAAACGATCCGGGACCGTACACCCTGATGGCCGACTCGCGGGCCGATGAGACGGTTCACCGGCTGGAGTGGCTGCTGTCGCGCGCCACCGGCTATTTCGGCGTGACCAACTATCTCGGCTCGAAGTTCACCGCCTCCCCCACCGCCATGAACACCTTCGCCGGCGCGCTGCGCTCCCGCGGCCTGGCGTTCATCGACGACGGCACGGCCGCGCGCGCCGGCGGCGGCATTCCTCGCGCCTCCGCTGACCGGATCATCGACGATCAGCTTTCCGCCGACGCCATCGACCGGCAGTTCGCGGCGCTGGAGACTCAGGCCACCCGCACCGGCCGGGCGCTCGGCTCGGGCTTCGCCTACCCGGTGACGCTCGAAGAAGCGGCCAAGTGGGCCAGCGCGCTTTCCGCTCACGGCTTCCAACTGGCGCCGGCGTCCGCGGTGATGGTCCAGCGCTGAGCGACGAGGCGGACCTCGCGCGCTTTCGCCCCAACGTCGGCGTGGTGCTGATACGCGAGGACGGCAAGGTCTGGCTCGGGCGGCGGGCTCGATCCCCGGGACCGCGCAACTGGCAGTTTCCGCAAGGCGGGGTCGATGAGGGCGAGGCGCCGCTGGCCGCGGCCGTCCGCGAACTCAGGGAAGAGACCGGCGTCACCTCGGTCCGCCTGATCGGACAGACCACCGAGTGGCTCGCCTACCGCTTTCCCCCCGAACACCGGAGCGCCAAGGCGGCGCGCGGCTGGCGGGGCCAGAAGCAGCTCTGGTTCGCCTTCCGATTCCTCGGCGCGGACAGCGAAATCGATCTCGAGGCGCACGGCGATGTCGAGTTCGACGCCTGGTGCTGGGCCGATATCCACCAAGCCCTGGAAACCGTCGTGGCCTTCAAGGCCGAGACCTATCGTCAGGTCATCGACGCCTTTCGAAACCTCACGCTGGGGGACGCCCGCGGCGGCTGAGGGCGACCCGGACCAGCCCCCACGCCGCGACCGCCGCCCATGCCGCCTCCATCAGAAAGGCCGAGAGATTGAAGTCGTGGGTCAGCGAAATCATCACCAGGCAGGCGCCGGCCAGATTGAGGGCCAGGGACGGCGCTCTCGTCGCGTCCAGCCTGTGAATCTGCGCGCCGGCGTAGGCGCCCAGCATCAGCGCCACCCCCACCAGGCCGGCGGCGTCAGTCAACAGGTGCACGCTCAGGCCGGCGTCTTGGTCTCGCTGTAGATCATCTCGGAGGTGTCGGCGTTGCGCTGGGAAGGCGTGCCATCGGCCTTGCGGATGGTGGTCAGCACCAGGGCTTCGTTCTTGCCGTCGCCACTATGCTCCCAGGACCGAGTGGTGAATTCCTGGGCGCCGTTGACGTTCTTGTCGTTGCGGTAGAGCGTCCAGTCGCGGCTGACCGCGGCCCAGTTATGCAGGGCGATGACGATCGGCTTGGCCGGCGCTTCCCGGTCGATCGGATGGGTGATGTCCACATGGCATTGGCCGGGGTTCGAGCCCTTGGCCAGAACCGTGAGCTGATAGCCGGGCTGCTTCATCGACCAGTTGTCGCCCGATTTGCGGTAACCGATGCTCTTGGCGATCTTGGCGAGGTCGCCGCCCTGGACCAGGGGAATGCACACCCGTTCCAGCGCGTTGAGCACCGCGATCGCGGTTGGGTCGGTGGGCGGCGCCGGCGGCGGGGGCGGCGGCGG
>DASRLN010000083.1:0-6786 GCA_035648435.1 Caulobacteraceae bacterium | reverse complement strand
GGCGGGAGAGGCGCGTGTGGCGACCGCCTTGGCGCGCGACCGCACGGTGATCATCGCCGCCAGGGCGACCATGACGGCGATGATCACCGTGCGGTCGCGCGCCAAGGCGGTCGCCACACGCGCCTCTCCCGCCGTCCGCTGGCGGGTCTCCAGGGCGATGGCCGCTTCGGCCGCCGCCAGCCTGGTCTCCACGGCGGCGTCGATCGGCGGACGGCAGGGACCGCGGTCGATCGCCGCCGCCACCCCCTCGCGGGCGAGGAACGTCGCCAGGACCGAGGAGCCGACGGCGGCGAACTGGCCCTGGTAGGTATCGACCGCGCCATTGTCGGCCAGCGAGCCCTGCCCGACCCAGGCGTTGACGCCGATCACCCGGCCGCAGGCGTCGATCAGCGGGCCGCCGCTGTTGCCGGGGTTGATCGGGGCGGTGTGGAAGATGGTCTCGAACCGCCCGCCCCCCGGCGCCGTGCGCGAGGTCAGGGCGACCGCGCCCGGCGTCACATAGGGTTCGGCCGGGGTCAGGATCTCGTCCAGCGGCAACTTTCGCATGGTGTCGGTGACGCCGGGATAGCCGAGGGCGTGGACGGTGGAGTCCTTGCCCGGAACGGCGGTGGCGATGGTCAGGGCCGGCGCCGCCAGCCCCGGCACGGCGAGCAGGGCGAGATCAGCCTCGGGCCAGGTCGTGGCGCCGACGGTCTCTTGCCGCCGCTGGCCGGTGTCGCGTTCGGGGATCACGAACACCCGCACCGTCGCCGCCCCCGCCGCTCCGGCGACCACGTGATGGTTGGTGATGACCTCGCCCGGCGCGACGAAGAAGCCGCTGCCCTCCTCGACGTCGGAAACCTGGCCGTTCTGGTCGAGCGAAATGCTGATCACCCGGACCACCGAGCGTTCGGCCGCGTCCAGGGCCGAGGGCGGGGCCTGGGCGTGCACGGCGACCGCGACCGCGCAGACGCCCAGCGCCAGACAGGCGCCCGCCAGCCGGCCGGGAAACCGTGGCCTGCTCACCCCTGGCCCGCCATCGCCGCCGCGTCGTCAACCGTCCCCGTCCGTCGGGTCATCGCCAAGATCTCCTTCTCCTGCCCACCATCGTGGAGCGGAACGCGCGCCGGCAAGCCCGCGCGATCAGGCCGCGGAACGCTCGCCGGCCGGTCCGAGGCGACCCCAATAGGCGACCTTGCCGATCAGTTCGACGGCATTGACCGGTTTGGCGATGCAGTCGTTCATTCCGGCCGCGGCATAGGCTTTGCGCTGATCGGACAGGGTATTGGCGGTCAGCGCCAGGATCGGCGTCGCCGCCGCCCGGCCCGGCAGGCCTCGGATTTCCGCGGTGGCGCTGACCCCGTCCTGCACCGGCATCTGAATGTCCATGAGCACCAGGTCATAGGCGCCCTCGCGCACGGCGCGCACCGCCTGGGCGCCGTCGCCGACCGTTTCGCATCGGTGACCCTGGCTGGCCAGCAGCGCCTGAACGAGCACACGATTTCCCTCATGATCGTCGGCGTAGAGGATCCGCAGCAGGACCCCGTCGTCCTGGCGGCCGGCGTCACGAAGTCCGAGAGGGCTTTCGACGTGGCGGGGCAAGGTCAGGCGGATCCAGAACCGCGCGCCTTGGCCCGGGATGCTATCGACGCCGACCTCTCCGCCCATGAATCCGATCGACGCCTTGGCGACCGCCAACCCCAGCCCGCTCCCGCCGACACGTTTGCCGGCGCTGTCATCGACCGGACTGAAACGCCGGAAGAGCCGCGCCCGGGCGGCCGCGTCCAGCCCCGGACCGGTGTCGATGACCGAAATTTCGACGGTCATATCGCCCGGGCCATTCGGCTGGAGATCCAATCCCGGAACAACCGACCCGCGGTCGGTGAAGGTCACCGCGTTGGCGAGAAATTGATCGACCACCTTGCGCAGGCGGCCGGCGTCGCCGAACAGAATGTGGCGCCCGCCCACGGGCGGGTCGAACCGCATCGACAATCCCTTGGCCTCGGCGCGCGGCGCGATGTCCGCCATGGCGTCGATGAGCAGGTCGATCGGGTCGAAGGCCATCGGTTCGAGAACCGCCTCGCCGGCGTCGATTTCGGCCAGGTCGATGACATTGTCGATGATCCGCGAGAGGGCCACGCCGGCCTCGGTGATCCGCCCGAGATGTCGCGCCCGCGCCTCGTCGAGGCCGCTGTCGCCGAGAAGGCCGGCGAAGCCCAGCACACTGTTCAGCGGCGTGCGCAGTTCGTGGCTCATGTTGGCCAGGAAACGCTCCTTGGCCTCGGCGACCTCGGCCCGCTGGCGAGCATCGTTCAAGGCGCGCTCGGCCTCCACCTGCGCGGTCACGTCCTGTTCGGTGAGCAGCACGCTGGCCCGGCCCGAGACGGGATCGATCACCCGGCGGGCGTCGAGGTAGTGAGACCGCGCACCGCCCTCCACGCGCACCGCGCCGAGTTCGGCGAGGACCTCGCCTTCGAGGATGATGGCCAGGGCGGCGGCCCCCTGCTCCGGTTGCTGAAAGCGATCGACGAAGCCGCGTTCGCCTCCGCCATAGGCGGCGAAGGCGGCCGGATTGGCGAAAGTCTGCCGTCCGTCAGTGTCGAAGAGGCTGATCATGCTGGAGGTATGGCGCAGCGCCTCCACGGCGCGTAGCTCGTCCTGCGTCGCCTCCACCGCTGAGGCCTCGAAGAGGAGGGCCGACCGGCCATCGGAAAGCGGAAAGGACGAGATCATCGCCTGGACGGTGACCGGCCGACCACGCGGGTAGAAAGACCAGCGCTCGCTGAGCGAACCGCCGTTCGCCGTCGCCAGGGCGAGACGTCGCGTCCGGGTGCGCACTGCCGGCGAGAGCTGGGAGAAGTCGCGGGCAAGCAGTTCCTCGCGGCTGTCGGCGCCCCACAATTCCAGCGCGGCGGCGTTGGCGTAGAGCCCGCGGCAACTCACCGGATCGAACAGCCAGATCGGTCTTTGCAGCCGATCCCATCCCGCGATGTCCGGCGGCAGTGCGGGGTCCAGTGGGACGTCGGGCAAGGGATGCGATCCTCAAGCGGGGCGCCAGTCTAGCAATCTCGGGTTTGCGAACGCTTAAGCCAGGCTTCGCGGAGGTCGATGAAGCCGGTTGCCTCCGGCGTCGATCGGATCGAAAGTGACGGGCGCGTCATCCCGAGGATATCCATGACCGACAAGCCCCTGCCCACGATGCTCGAACTGACGCCATTCAACGCGGTCTATCAGGCCGATCCGCACGTGGTGCTGGACGATCTGCGCAGCCGGCGGCCGGCGCACGCCGATCCGACCTCCGGCAGCCTGCTGCTGACCCGCTACGCCGACGTCCGCGCGGTGGTCAACGACCGCGACCTGTGGCGCGATCCGATGAAGGCCGAGGAGGGCGCGGTGATGCAGCGCCGGTTCGCCGAGCGCGCGCCGGAGGGAGTTCCCCGCACCCACGTCACCAGCATCCTGACCCTGGACGATCCCGACCATGGCCGCATCCGCCAGCCCCTGGCCCAGGCGCTCTATGCGCGGGTGGCGAAGTTCCGGCCGGAGATGGAGCGGCTGGCGGAGGCGGTGCTGGCGGCCCTGGCCGGCGAGAAAGCCTTCGACCTGATGGAGCGCTTC
The DNA here is from genome assembly GCA_035648435.1 of Caulobacteraceae bacterium. Classification (GTDB taxonomy): domain Bacteria; phylum Pseudomonadota; class Alphaproteobacteria; order Caulobacterales; family Caulobacteraceae; genus Acaudatibacter. The sequence continues at coordinate 3,189 of DASRLN010000083.1, read as the reverse complement.
TGCATCCCCATTCCGATCGAGGCCATTGCGCGGATTCTCGGCGTCGATCAGAGCCGGCTGGCGGAATTCCGCAGCTGGTCGGAAGGCGTCATCCAGGGGCTGAACCCGTTCCGCAACGCCGAACAGACGGCGGTCATGGAAACCGCCGCCGCCGCCCTGACAGGCTATTTCACCCAGCTGATGGCCGAGCGCCGGGCGGCCCCCGAGGACGACCTGATCACCGACATGGTCCAGTTGCAGCAAGAGGGCGCCGACCTCGACGACGACGAGCTGCGCCTCAATCTCCAGGCCCTGCTGGTCGGCGGCAACCTGACCACCACCGACCTGATCGGCAACACCGTGCGCAATCTGCTGCTCAATCCGGCCGAGTTGGCCAAGCTGCGGGCTGACCCCTCGATCATCAACGCGGTGGTGGAGGAGGCGCTGCGCTTCGAGCCGCCGATCGACATGACCGGGCGCATCGCCTCGGGGGCGGCCGAGATCGGCGGCTGCCCGGTGCGTCCGGGCCAGTCGATCACCGTCTCCCTGCGCGCCGCCAACCGCGACCCGGCGGTCTACGACGATCCGCACCGCTTCGACGTCGCCCGCAAGCACCGGCCGCACGTGGCCTTCGGCGGCGGCGCCCACATCTGCATCGGCGCGCCCCTGGCGCGGCTGGAGACCAGCGTCGCCCTGGTCAAGCTCTTCGACCACTTTCCCACCCTGGCCCTGGCCGATCCGGACGAGCCGCCGGCGTGGCGGACCCTGCCGTTCTTCCGGGGGATGGAGCGGCTGGACGTGGTGGCGTAGGGAGCGCGGGATTGATCACCTACCTGTGGATCGCGTTCGGGGGCGCCCTGGGCAGCATGGCGCGCTATGGCTGTTCCAGCCTGGTCGCGAGCTGGTTCGGCCAGACGTTTCCCCTGGGGACCCTGGCAATCAACGTGCTGGGCTCATTGATCATCGGCTTTTTCGCGACGCTCACCGGCCCCGACGGGCGCGTGCTCGTCTCGGGCGACGTCCGTCAGTTCGTCATGGTCGGCATCCTGGGCGGCTACACGACGTTCTCATCGTTCAGCCTGCAGACGCTGACCCTGGCCCAGGATGGCGAGTTCGTCCGCGCCGGGCTGAACGTGGGCGCGTCGGTGACGCTGTGCCTGTTGTCGGTCTGGCTGGGTTTCGTCGCGGCCGCAGCCTTCAACGCGGTCAAAGGGAGCTGACCCATGCACGCCCTGCAACCCGCCGTCCTGCTCCGAATCTACACCGAGGAGGGCAAGATGAACAATCACCGGCCGCTCTACGAAGACATCGTCATCAAGGCGCGGGCGGCGAAGCTGGCCGGCGCGACGGTGCTGCGCGGACTGATGGGCTATGGACTGCATGCCACGATCCACACCGCCAAGATCCTCGATCTTTCGGCCAAGCTCCCCCTGGTGATCGAAATCGTCGATACCGAGGAGAAGATCCGAAGCTTTCTGACCGAGTTGGACAGCATGAAGGCGCTGGGCCTGGTCACCCTCGAGAGGGTCGAGGTGATCCACTACGGCAGTGGCGGCGGCGACCGGCCGGCGTGAGCGGATCGGGGGCTGGCGTCTCGCCGTGTCTTTCAACGATGCGGACGTTTCCCCTGGCGTGTTCAAGGTTACGCGGACCTTGGACATGGCCGCGGGGAGATATGGATTCATCTATTCGGCGAAAAGCGGCGGCGGGAAGTCTGGCGGCGGCGACTCCGCTCGGCTATTTTACTTTTCAGTGACAGAATAACGTGAATCTGGCGCCGCGCCGAAGAAGGCGCGGGAGGGGAGCAACAATATGCCCGCCTTAGGCTCCGCTGGGAAATGACCGATCGGATTTCGCGTGGTTCACGAGCGATCTGTTGAACCGCCAAGACGCAAAGACGCCAAGGAAGAGGCTCCGCGCTTCGCGCGTAGCGCCTTGTCTTTCTTGGCGTCTTGGCGGTTCAAAAAATGCATCGGACATCACCGCGCCCGGCAAAGACCCACGCGGTGATCGATTCAGTCAATTCCCCGCGAGCCCTAAGTGGCGGAGGTCCCCGGCGAGATGAAGCGGGACTATGAAAATCGCCCACTTGCGGCGATGATGGCGCCATGCACGCCGTGATCGAGCAGCACCGCGAGGAAATCGCCGAACTCTGCCGCCGCCATGGCGTGCGGCGCCTGGAGGTGTTCGGCTCGGCCGCGCGGGGGGTGGATTTCGACCCCGGAACCAGTGACGCCGACTTCCTGGTCTCGTTCGACAAGACCGGCGAGCGGTCATCGTTCGAACAGGACCTGGACCTCGCCGAGGCGCTCGAAGCCCTGCTGGGTCGGCAGGTCGATCTGGTGAACCCCGATCTGATCGCCAATCCGTTCATCCTGGCGAGCGTTAACCGGGCGCGCGAGGTGGCATTTGGAGCGTGATCCCAGAGCCTATCTGTGGGAGGTCAAGCAGGCCGCCGCGGCGATCGGGGAATTCACCGCGGGTCTGAATTTCATCGACTACGAGGGGTCCGAACTCGTCCGATCCGCCGTCGAGCGGAAATTCGAGATCATCGGCGAGGCATTGAGCCAGCTCTCGAAATTCGATCCCGCAATGGCGAACCGCCTCTCCGAGGCCCGCCGCGCCGTCGACTTCCGCAACCAGTTGATCCATGGTTATCGCCGCATAGACCACGCCGAGGTCTGGGCGGTGGTCCAAACCGATCTGCCGAAACTGCTTGCCGCCGTCACCGCGCTCCTGGACCAACTGGGACCGCCCTGACGCGAACGCCGAAGAACGTCGCCATCGCATGGGCGCTGGGATTCTTGATGTTCAGGCTCATGGCGAATTCTACCTTGGCTCGGCGAATGTTTTCACCCGTCTAAGCCCTCGCCCCCGGCCTGAACGTCACCCTCATGCTCTTGGGTCCGGAGATGAAGGTCGAGGCCAGCCACTCCGGCGGGGCGATGATCTCGAGCTCCTCCATGCGGGTCAGGACCTCGGTGAGGACCGCGTCGATCTCAAGCCGGGCGAGATGTTGGCCGAGGCAGACGTGGGGGCCGGCGCCGAAGGCGAGGTGGTCGTTGGGGGCGCGGGCGAGGTCGAGGGCGTCGGGGTTCTCGAACTGGTCGGGGTCGCGGTTGGCGGCGCCGAAATACATCACCACCTTGTCGCCGGCGGCGATGTCGGTGTCGCCGACCCGAACGTCCCGGGTAGCCGTGCGGCGCATAT
>DASRLN010000082.1:0-2708 GCA_035648435.1 Caulobacteraceae bacterium | reverse complement strand
GTGTCCACCCCCGGAGTGATGCGATCGAGGAATTCCACCACCGTGACCTCGGCGCCGAGACGACGCCACACCGAACCAAGTTCCAGGCCGATAATTCCGGCCCCGATGACGATCAGGCTTGACGGGACCCGTGTGAGCGCCAAGGCGCCGGTGGAATCGATGACCCGGTCCTGATCCACCGTCACACCCGGGAGGCTCGCGGGTTCCGAGCCCGTCGCGATGACGATCGCCTTGGCCGCCAGGGTGGTGACCGCGCCGTCTTGGCCGGTGACCTCGACCTTGCCGCCGCCGGCGACGCGGGCGGCGCCGCGGACCCAATCGACCTTGTTCTTCTTGAACAGATATTCGACGCCCTTGGTGAGCTGTTCGACCGAAGCCGCCTTCTGTTTCATCATCACCGGCAGGTTCAGCGTCGGCGCGCCATCGATGCCGAAGCCCGCGAAGCCTTTCTGGGCCAGTTCGAAGAGTTCGGAGGCGTGGAGGAGGGCCTTGGAGGGAATGCAGCCGACATTGAGGCAGGTCCCGCCCAAGGTGGCGCGTTTCTCGACGCAGGCGACCTTCAGGCCGAGCTGCCCGGCGCGGATGGCGCCGTTGTAGCCTCCCGGCCCCCCGCCGATGATGATCACGTCATAATCGGCCATGCCGCCGTCCTTCGAGTGCCAAGCTTCGCCCCGACGCATATAGGGGCTCGACGGGGCAGGGTCAGGCGCTTTGCTCGGCCGTGAAGAGATAGTCTCCGGCCCCAGCATGGCGCGGGGCGGGCATGAGGTCGGGCGTGGCGAAACCACGATAGCCGAGGCTGGAGAGCCACCCAAACACGTCGGCGGGTGTATCTCCGGCGCGGACAAGACAGGCTTCGTCGATTTCGAGATAAAGAGCCGGGCGGAACCGTTTCAGTGTCTCCTCTCCGCCTTTCAGCGCGCGCAATTCCCAGCCCTCGATGTCGGCCTTTATGAGATCGACGCGATCGATACCCCTGTCGATGATGAAGGCGTCGAGCGTCGTCAGGCCGACGAGCTGATCCACGGCGCGTTCAATGGCCGCGCCTTCACCCAGATGGGCGATACCGAACCCGAGGCTGGCGTGGCGCTTGAGAGGCGTGTGCAACACGCGCGCCTCGATGTGATCCGACAGTCCGAGCGGCACGATCTCTATGTTGCGAAGCCGATTGAATCTGACCGCCGGCGCCAGCACCGACCTGGCGTATGCGGACGGCTCGAAAGCGTAGACCGCGCCGTCCGGCGCCATGCGGGCGAAGAGCTTGGTGAACTGCCCCGCATGGGCGCCGATGTCGATCACCACGGCGTCCCGGCCGACGTGCCCGGCGAACATGGGGCGAAGGGCCGTGTGATGCTGCTGCGTGATCGCCTTCCAAAGGTGGGCCAGCCATGAGGCGCGCTGGCGCGGCGTCAGCACCATCCGCGATCCGAACCCCGTCTTCGGCCGGCGGCCGATCATCCGATCAGGAAGGCCATCAACGCCGCCGCCGCCCGGCGCCACCGGGCGATCACCGGCGCGGAGCGATCCTCCGGCGGCGGCGGGGCGGCGGCCCTCGCGGGTCCCAGGATGCGGCATGCGGCCTCAAGGTCCGCCTCGGCGACAACCAGTCGAAAGCCGCCGAGCGCCGTCTGGATCAGCCAATCGGTCTGGCCCAGCTGCGTGTCGAAGACTTCGGCGGCCAGACCATGGCAGCGAAGCGCGCCGGCGGCGATGTGGGCTTCGGAGATCGTCGCGAAGCGGGATGCCGTCACCAGACCCAAAACCCTCAGATGTCCAGGAGCAGCCGGCTGGGATCCTCGACGTATTGCCTGACCTTGACGAGGAAGGTCACCGCCCCCTGACCATCGACCACCCGGTGGTCGTAGGAGAGCGCCAGATACATCATCGGCCGGATCACGATTTCGCCGCCCACGACCACGGCGCGGTCCTGAATCTTGTGCATCCCCAGAATGCCCGACTGCGGCGCATTGAGGACCGGCGTGGACATCAGCGATCCGTATACCCCGCCGTTGGAGATGGTGAAGGTCCCGCCCTGAAGGTCTTCGAGCGCCAGAGCGCCGTCGCGGGCGCGCTTGCCGAGAGCGCCGATCTCGCGTTCGACCTCCGCCAGGGACATGGCGTCAGCGTTCCTTACCACCGGGACCACCAGGCCGCGCTCCGTCCCGACCGCGACGCCGATGTCGTAGTGGTTCTTGTAGATCAGATCCTGGCCATCGATCTCGGCGTTGACGTTGGGAACCTCCCTGAGCGCCGCGACGCAGGCCTTCACGAAAAAGCCCATGAAGCCGAGCTTGATCCCGTGACGTTTTTCGAAAACGTCCTTGTACTGAGCGCGAAGCGCCATCACCGCGCTCATATCGACCTCGTTGAAGGTCGTGAGCATCGCCGCCGTTTGCTGCGCCTCCTTCAGTCGCCGATAACGATCTCGACCCCGCCTCGATCGCCGGGAGCGGTCGCGACGGCCGCCTCACCAAGGGTGATGCTCTCGCCGCCCTCGATGCGCGGGCGGCGGCGCCGTCCCCGGCCGCGGCCCCGGCGGCGCGGGAAGTGCACGAACGCGAGGAACGGGTTCGCATGACCCGGCTGCGGCAGACGATCGCCCGGCGACTGAAGGAGGCGCAGCAAACGGCGGCGATGCTCACGACCTTCAACGAGGTCGATATGAGCGCGGTGATGGCGCTTCGCGCTCAGTACAAGGACGTTTTCGA
>DASRLN010000081.1:0-7818 GCA_035648435.1 Caulobacteraceae bacterium | reverse complement strand
GGTCTGGCCGCCGCCTATGGGGTCGCGCAGGTCGCCGGGGGCGTCGGCGGGGTGTGGGTGGCGCACGCCATGTTCGCCGAGCCCATCCTGCAGGTTTCGATGAAGCTCCGCGACGGGCCGGCCCAGGTCTTGGCCGAGTTTGTCGCCACCTTCGGCCTGATCGCCGCCATACTGGGATCGATCCGTTTTCGCCCGGACGCGACGCCCCTCGTCGTCGGCCTCTACATCACCTCGGCTTACTGGTTCACGGCCTCGACCTCATTCGCCAACCCGGCGGTGACCATCGCGCGCGCCCTAAGCGACACCTTCGCCGGGATCGCCCCGATCTCGGCCCCGATGTTCGTCATCGCGCAGTTCGCCGGGGCGGTGACCGCGAGCATTCTATTCCGGTGGCTTCTGCGTGAACGTGTGACGGCATGAGTGACCACGTCCCCGTCATCTCGCAAACGCTCCGCCACGAACTGAAAATGAGAAAGTTTTCATTCGCGGGACGGCCTGCCGGGTCCTATCTACGGCCCAGCCCGACCGGACCATCCCCTGGGGACGGCCCAGCCGTGACGGCGGACCACCGAGCCTCGACGCATGCTGCATCTGGTGCGACTGGCGCTATCGCGGCCGTTGACGTTCATCGTCATGGCGGTGCTGATCGTGCTGGTCGGTCCCCTGGCGGCGATGCGCACGCCGACCGACATTTTTCCGGACATCAAAATCCCGGCCTGCCCTGGCCCAGTCCGCCAAGCTCGACACCGCCGCCAGCCGGCCGCCGAGGGACCCAGGCTAGACAGGCTTGCGCATCGCCAGCCATTGTCGGCAATCTGGAGCTGGAAACCTTGAGGAGCCGCGACGATGCCTGATCCAGTCGAACGTCCCACCACCGGGATCACCCCCTTCCTGGCCATCGGGCAAGGGCGGGCGCAGGAGGCCCTCGAATTCTACCAGCGGGCGTTTGCGGCCGAGATCATCGAGCGCAACCTCGCCCAGGACGGGCGCCGCCTGATGCAGGCCAGCGCCAGGATCAACGGCGGCTGGATCATGCTGTCCGACGACTTTCCCGAGATGGGCTTCACCGCGCCCCAGCCGGGCGCCGTCACCATGCACCTGCAGGTCGATGACGCCGACGCCTGGTGGCGCCGCGCCTTGGACGCCGGAGCGACCGTGAAGATGGATATCGCCGATCAGTTCTGGGGCGACCGCTACGGACAGCTAGGCGATCCGTTCGGCCACAGTTGGTCGGTCGGATCGCCCTTGAAGGCGGGCTCATGAGGACAAGTGATGTCGGCGGCGCCTCACCTCTATAGGCTGCGAGGGCTGGAGAGGACCTTTCGCACCGCCGGCTCGAAGAATTCGAGCGGCAGGTCTCGTAGTTGGGATCGAAGGCGGGCGCGTCGTAGCTTGCGCAGAACTCGGCGGTTCGCTCGTAACAGGGGTGGCCCGCGAACCGGTCGCGCGCGTCGCGGTCGCGGCCGATGAAATGGAAGAAATAGTAGCCCTGAAAAGTGTCATGGTTCTCCACCAACCCTCGAAGGCTCTCCCATTCCTGTCGCCGTCTGACCACCCGGGCGGGGCGTCAACGCCGAGCTTGACCCTACCGACCGATCACGAACAGAGGGGTGAGAAATTACGCCGTTTCCGGCCTGGACCCATTGGCCTTAGATGAAGTAGGGCAAGCGGGTGGACCACGGCGACTATGGTTCGGGTTCTGACGATCGAGGACGATGCGACCACCGCTCGGGAAATCGCCGCCGAGTTGGCCAAACATGGCTTCGAGGTCGACACGATCGTCGACGGCCGCGAGGGTTTGGTGCGGGCTGTGAGTGGCGACTATGACATCATCACGCTCGATCGGATGCTTCCTGGCCTGGACGGGCTCGCGATCCTGAGAGTCATGCGGGAAACGGGCGTCGATACGCCAGTCCTGATGATCAGCGCTCTTGGCGACGTGGACGAACGCGTGAGGGGGTTGCGGGCGGGAGGGGACGACTATCTGACGAAGCCCTTCGCCGCCGACGAAATGGCCGCCCGCTTGGAGGTGCTGCTACGCCGTCAACGGGGCCAGTCACGTCCGACCGTGCTTCGCGTGGAGGACCTGGAACTGGATCTCATTACCCGAATCGTCAAGCGTGGCGGCCGAACGCTGCGGTTGCTCCCCACCGAACTCAAGCTGCTGGAATTCATGATGCGCAACGCCGGGCAGATTCTCACGCGCACGATGATTTTCGAGAGCGCCTGGGGTTACCATTTCGATCCCGGCACGAATCTGATCGACGTGCATCTTGGACGCTTGCGCAAAAAAGTCGATCCGACCGGTTCGAAACCCCTGATCCAGACGATCCGGGGATCGGGATATTGTCTCCGTGCGGATTCCTGACCTCTGGAGAACGACCCGGTTTCGACTGACCGTGCTTCACGGGGCGCTGTTCGCCGTGGCCCTGGCGGTGCTGCTCGGCCTGATCTACTGGCAGACCGCTGGATATCTCAGCCGTCAGGTCGATCAGATTCTCCGCGTTGAGGCGAGCGCCTTTCAGGGCGTCGACGCCGAGGCCCTGCCCGGCCGCATTCGCCAGGAGATCAATGGCGACCCTCGCCACGTGGACCTCTATGGCCTGTTCTCCAGCGATGGCGTGTGGATCACCGGCAATGTTGAAAGCCTACCGCGCGGCATGCCGATCGACGGCCAGCCCCATGAACTCCAGGCCCAGGGTGGCATTCCGCCGGATGCGCGGGCCCTCGGCGAAAGGCTGCCATGGGGCGAAATCCTCATCGTCGGCCGGGACGTCACCCAATTGGCCGAAGTTCGTTGGATCATCCTGCGCGCCTTGTTGTGGAGCGGCGCGCTGGTGACCGTGATAGGCCTTGCCGGGGCGACCGTGCTGAGCGTCCCCCCGCTGCGCCGAATCCGGGCGGTGCAGGAGGCCAGCACGGCGATCATGCGCGGCAACCTAGCCGTAAGGCTCCCCAACGCGGGGCGACGTGACGAATTGGACATGCTGGCGGCCATCGTCAACACGATGATGGATGAGATTCAAGGTTTGATGGCCGACGCCAAGAGCGTCGGCGACAGCATCGCCCACGACCTGCGCACACCGCTCACTCGCCTGCGGTTGCTGCTTCATCGAGTCCAGCAGGAATCCCATCTGCCCGCTCATCATCGCGCGGCGCTGGACGAGGCCTTGAGTGAAGCGGACGCCCTGCTGAGCCGCTTTCACGCCCTCATGCGTATCTCGGAGATCGACAACCAGCGCCGGCGAGCGGGATTTGCCAACGTTGATCTGCGCGCGATCGTCGAACAGGCGAAGACGCTCTATGAACCTCTGGCCGAAGACTGCGGTCTCACTCTCGACACCATCGCCGAGGCGAGAGGTGAAATCAGCGCCGACGCCGAGCTGCTGTTCGAGGCTTTGAGCAACCTCATCGACAATGCCATCAAATTCACTCCTGCGGGTGGCCACATCGTCCTGCGACTTTCCCGCACCGTCGATGGATTGCTCCTGGAGGTGATCGACGATGGACCAGGCATCGAATCGGCGGAACGCGGGCTCGCGGTGCAGCGATTCTATCGCAGCCAACGCGATCAGCGCAGCCCTGGCGCCGGGCTGGGCTTGAGTATCGTGGCGGCGATCACGCGTCTTCACGCCTTCACGCTGACATTGGAAGACGCCGGCCCGGGCTTGCGGGTCGCACTGCAATGCTGGCCCAAGGTGCTGAATTATCAAGGTGGCGTCCGGCTGGTCTGAAAGGGACGTTGGTGCGCATTCTCTACGCCACGGCCCGACGCGTTGATCGTTATCTGATCAATGCGCTCAAGGAGTTGAACCACGTCGTGGACGTGTCCGGTCGAGTCGAGGACGCCACTGCGATGGCAGCGTTCAACATCTATGACGCCATCTTCTGCGACACGGCGTCACCGTACCCGGCCTGGGTCGCGCGACTTGCCTCAGCTCGGCCGAACGCCTTTGTGATCTCCATCTTCGACGCCGGTGGGCATGATGGCCGCGCGGCGACCTTGCGCGCCGGAGCGGATGCCTGCTTCGCGCGCCCTCTTCATATTGGCGAAGTCGCGAGCAAACTGGTCGCGCTGGCGAGACGAGCTCACCGCGCCGCGCCAGACGGGCCGGTCAGGTTGCTTCCAGGCCGTCGGGCCGTTCTCGTCAATGGCCACACCATCCCGCTGTCGCGGCACGAGTATGTGGTTTTGGAGATGATGTCGGCTCGCCCCGGCGAAGTCTTTTCCACGGAGCGGATTTCGCACGCCCTGTGGGGGGCTGACGAAGAGCGTGACCCCGTCGTGGTCCGCGCATGCGTTTCTCGGCTGCGGACCAAAGTCGAAGGGAAGTTTGGACGCCGGCTCATCTTTTTGCGCCGCGGGCGGGGCTATGTCTACGAGATCGATGACAATCTCCCGGAGGCCGGCGCGCCGGTCTGAGAGCGGTGCGCCCGTCGCCCCAGATGAAGATATCTTCATGCTGCGGTTGCGCGCCATTTAGTTCGGCGCCGCCATAGTGCCGCAGCGCGACAGAGATGCCGCGCCGTGCCCGCGCGCGCTGTCGTCCCCCCGGTTCGGCGCGCGCGGCGCTCCCCGATAGAATTCAGCTCCAGTGGCGAGCAGCGACCATGTAGTCCTGGACGAGGCGTCTGATGCTCGCAATTGTTCGGCTCGCTTTACGACGTCCCTACTCGTTCATCGTCCTGGCGCTATTGATCCTGATCTTCGGCCCGCTGGCGGCGTTGACGACGCCGACCGACATTTTTCCGGACATAAGGATTCCCGTCATCGCCGTGGTGTGGACCTATCGGGGTCTGCCGCCCGACGACATGTCGGGCCGAGTGGTCTACTATTATGAGCGGCAGCTGAGCTCGAGCGTCAACGACATCGAGCATATCGAGAGCCAGTCCTTACCGGGCATCGGCATCGTCAAGATCTTCTTTCAGCCCAACGTCGATATTCGCACCGCGACCTTGCAAGTGACTTCGCTTTCCCAGACCGTGCTCAAGCAGATGCCGCCCGGCATGACACCACCGCTCATCCTCAACTACAACGCCTCGACGGTGCCGATTCTCCAGCTGGCGCTCTCCAGCCCGCGGATGACCGAACAGCAGCTGTTCGACGCTGGGCAGAACTTCATCCGGCCGGCCCTCGCCTCGGTGGCCGGGACATCCATTCCGTCCCCCTACGGCGGCAAGGAGCGGCAGATCCAGATCGACCTCAACCCCCAGGGGTTACAGGCCAATGGCCTGTCGGCGCAGGATGTCAGCGACACCATCGCCGCGCAGAACCAGATCGTGCCGGCGGGCACGGCCAAGATCGGCGCCTTCGAATACAACATCAAGCTGAACGACAGCCCCGAGGCGATCGACGAACTCAACGACCTGCCGATCCGGACCGTGGACGGCGCCACGGTGTTCATCCGCGATGTCGCCCATGTGCGCGACGGCTCGCCGCCCCAGCGCAACGAGGTGCGGGTCAACGGCCATCGCGCGGTTCTCATGAGCGTGCTGAAGAGCGGCTCGGCCTCCACCCTGGCCATCGTCGCCGGGGTCAAGTCGATCCTGCCGAGGATCCAGCAGTCCCTGCCGCCATCGCTGCACATCTCGCTGTTGAACGACCAGTCGCTGTTCGTGAAGGCGGCGATCTCGGGCGTGGTGAAGGAGGGGGTCCTGGCCGCGGCGCTCACCAGCCTGATGATCCTGCTGTTTCTGGGCAGTTGGCGCTCGACGCTGATCATCGCCACCTCGATCCCCCTGGCGGTGCTCTCCTCCATCGCCGCGCTCTCGGCGCTCGGTCAGACCCTGAACATCATGACCCTGGGCGGCCTGGCGCTCGCGGTCGGCATTCTGATCAACGACGCGACGGTGACGATCGAGAACATCAACTGGCATCTCGAGCAGGGCAAGGAGGTCGAGACCGCGATCATGGATGGGGCGCGTCAGATCGTGACCCCGGCGTTCGTCTCGCTGCTGTGCATCTGCATCGTGTTCGTGCCGATGTTCTTCCTCAAGGGCGTCGCCGGCTTCCTGTTCGTACCCATGGCCGAGGCGGTGGTGTTCGCCATGATCGCCTCGTTCGTGCTGTCGCGGACCCTGGTGCCGACCATGGCGATGTATCTGCTGAAGACCCATCACCAGGGTCACGCCGGCTACGTCATGGAGACGCACGGGGACTCGACGGGACGCAAACGGTCCGGCAATCCGTTGGTGCATTTCCAGCACGGTTTTGAGACGCGGTTTTCTGCGTTTCGCGAGGGCTATCGCGGGTTGCTGGCCTTGGCCTTGCAGAACCGGCGGGTGTTCGTGGTCGGCTTCCTCGGTTTCGTCCTTCTGTCGTTCGCCCTGGCGCCGTTCCTGGGCAGCAACTTCTTCCCCTCGATTGATTCGGGAGAGATGACGCTTCACGTCCGCGCCCCCATCGGCACGCGCCTCGAAGACACCGCGGCCCTCTTCGACCATGTCGAACAGGATATCCGCGCCGCCATCCCGCCCGCCGAGCTTTCAACCATCGTCGACAACATCGGCCTGCCGGTGAGCGGCATAAACCGCGCCTACAGCAACACCGGCGGCATCGGTCCCCAGGACGGGGATATCTATGTCACCTTGACGCAAAAGCACCGGCCCACCGCCGACTATGTCCGACGGCTGCGTGCACAGCTGCCCCGTCAGTTCCCCGGCTCGACCTTCTCCTTTCTGCCCGCCGACATCATCAGCCAGATCCTCAATTTTGGCGCGCCGGCGCCCATCGATGTCCAGATCGCCGGCCCCAACCGCGACCAGAACGAGGCCTATGCCGACGAACTCCTGCCCCGACTGCAGGCCATCCCCGGCATCGCCGACGTGCGGCTGCAGCAATCAAGCCACTATCCGCAGTTCCGTATCGGCATCGACCGCACCCGTGCCGGTGAGCTGGGAATCACCGAGCGCGATGTCACCAACACCCTGGCGACCACCCTCGCCGGCAGTTTCCAGACCGCGCCGGCCTTCTGGCTCAACCCGAAGAACGGCGTCTCCTACCCAATCGTCGCCCAGAGCCAGCAATACGACGTCCGCTCCCTCTCACGGCTGGAGAATATTCCCATCACCGGCGGGCGTCCCGGCGACATGCAGACCCTGGGGGGTCTTGGGACCATCACCCGCGAGGCCTCCGACGCCGTGGTCTCGCACTACGCCATCCAACCCGCCCTCGACATCTACGCCGCCACTCAAGGCCGCGACCTGGGCGGCGTCGCCCATGACATCGGGCGCGTCCTGAAAGCCACCGCCAAGGACCTGCCCAAGGGCGCCACCGTGACCCTGCGAGGCCAGGTCACCACCATGAATAGCGCCTTCTCGGGGCTGTCGTTCGGTCTCATCGGCGCGATCGTGCTCATCTACCTGCTGATCGTGGTGAACTTCCAGTCGTGGATCGACCCGTTCGTCATCATCACCGCCCTGCCGGCGGCCCTGGCCGGCATCGTCTGGATGCTGTTTTCCACCCATACCCCCCTGTCGGTCCCGGCCTTGACCGGCGCCATCATGGGCATGGGCGTGGCCACCGCCAACAGCATCCTGGTGGTCAGCTTCGCGCGCGAGCGTCTGGAGATCGGCGGCGACGCCGTCGTCGCCGCCCTGGAGGCCGGCTTCACCCGCTTCCGCCCGGTGCTGATGACGGCCCTGGCCATGATCATCGGCATGGCCCCCATGGCCCTCGGACTGGGCGAAGGCGGCGAGCAGAACGCCCCCCTCGGCCGCGCCGTCATCGGCGGCCTGATCTTCGCCACCGTCGCCACCCTGATGTTCGTCCCCGTCGTGTTCTCCCTCGCACATCCCAGAAAAGCGACCGTTCGCAAC
>DASRLN010000080.1:0-11381 GCA_035648435.1 Caulobacteraceae bacterium | reverse complement strand
GATGAAGGCGTGCGGCGGCGGGGTGAGGGGCGATGTCGTCGAGGACCCGCCGGCCGGCGGATCGACGATCCGGGTTCCGACCCCGCCGGCCCCCAGGCTGGTGGTGAAGGTGCGCCCGACATAGTCGCCGATCAGGTTGATCTTGGCGGTGTGGGTCCCGTCGGTGACGGTGAGCACGCCGCTGGTCGTGGAGCCGCTGAACGTGGCCTTGGTCACGCCGTTGGTGAAGGTGATGTCCCCGAGATCGAGGGCATTGGCGCCGGCGGTGGAAAGGCCCTGGATCCTGCCCGTGGCGTAGCCCAGTGAATCGCCCAGTTCGAGGGTCCCGGTCGAGCCGCTGGTGAAGATCACGTTCTCATTGAAGGCCCCGGCAAAGTCGAGGGTCCCCTTCGCCACCTCGGCGTAGCCCGAGCCGGTGACCGCGCCGGTCACCGACATCGAGCCGCCATTGACCGCGAAGTGGCCGGTGTTGGCGACCGCGCTGGCGATCGTCATCCCGCCGGCCCCCAAAGCCAGGAACACGCCGGCGTTGGTAATGGTGTTGGCGCCGGTGTCGATGGTCAGCGGGCTGGCCCCATAGGATTCGATGACGCCCGCCGCCTGGTTGACCAGGGTCATCTGGCCGCCGCCCACTTGGCCGGCCCCGTAGATGAAGTTGCTGGTGGTCAGGGTCGCGCCGGCCGTGGCGCCCTTCAGCGTGTTGTCGGCGAGGTAGAGAGTGCCCCTTCCGGTGAGCGTCAGACCGCCGGCGGCCACTTCGATCGCGCCGTTGTTTTCGGCATAGATCACCTTGGCGTTGGCGAACACCCCGCCGATGTCGAGGGTTCCGTTCTGGGTCACCGACAGCTGGCCGGCATTGCTTCCCGCGCCCGTCCCGTTGGTGACGGTGAACACCCCGCCGGTGATCGCCAGCCTGGCCGTGGAGGCGGTCTGGATGGAGGAGACCGTCTCATTGTTCGAGGCGATGACGATGTAGGCTGTCGAACCCGGCGCATCCAAGAGGGCGTCGTTGGATGAACCTGGCGCGACGCCATCGGTCCAATCGGCCGCCACGCCGAATCCGCCGGAGACCGCGCTCGTCCAATGCAGCGGGATCGGAACATCGACGATCCGCGTTCCGCCATGACCGTCCGTGACCGTCGCGAAGGTGGAGGCGAGGTAGTTGCCGGTGAAATGGACGTTGGCGGTGTGGGTCCCGTCGCTGACGGTGAGCACGCCACCGCTGGTGGTTCCTGCGTAGGTCGCCGTCGTGGCGCCGCCGAAGGTGACGTCGTCCAAGTCAAGAAAGGTGTTGCCGGCGCCGGAAAAGCCGCTGATCGTCCCGCCATAGGTCTGGCTGTCGGCCAGCTCCAGAGTCCCGCTCACGCCGACGAAGGTGACGTTCTGGTTGAAGGTCGCGGTGGCGGCGATCTTCAGCGTCCCGGTGTCGATCTGGCCATAACCGGTTCCGCTGACCGCCCCTTTCACGGTCAGGGTCGAGGAATAGGCAAGTAGCCGGCCGGTGTTATCGACGGCGCTGTCGATCGTCGCGCCACCCGCGCCCACGGCCTCGATCACCCCGGCATTGGTGATGGTGTTGGTTCCGGTGTCGATGGTGAGAGCATTTTTCCCCACCGATTCGATGTAGGCGCCCGCCTGATTGACGAGCACCATCTGGCCGGCCCCGATCCGGCCCGCGCCATCGATCTGGCTGGCGTTGGTCAGGGTCGCCGCCGAGGTGGCCCCGGTGATCTCGTTGGTTGCGTTGTCGCTCATCAGCACGACGCCCGATCCTGTGAGGCTCGCGCCACCAGCGGCGACCGTCACGACGCCGCCACTCAGCGTCACCTCGCCGCTGTTGGCGATCGAACCGGCCAGGGTGACCGCCGCGCCGGCGAAGTTGACGTGGGCCGCGGCCAGCGTGGTCCCGGTGAGCGAATCGGCTCCCGAGGTAAGCGCCATCGTCCCAGCGCCGGTCAAGGTCCCCGCGAGACTGCCGGCCCCGGTGAGCGTCAGGGTGTCGCCGGAGTTGATCGCCAGCGTCGTCCCGCCTCCGTCGGTCAACGTCCCGGCATAGGAAAGGCTGGTTCCCAGGGTGAGCGTGGTTGCCGCCCCGGTCAGACCGAGGGACGCGACGCCGAGGCTGCTCCCGGCGTTGAGGGTGCTGGAGCCGCCGCCGAAGGCCAACGTCCCGGCCCCATTGATCGCGCCGCCGAAGGTGTTGGCCGGCCCGTCGAACTCCAGCGTGCCGCTGGCCGCGGTGACCGTGCCGGTGTCGGAGACATTGACCGCGATGTGGCTGGTTGCGGTCCCGGCGGTCTTCTCCAGGAGGCCGACGTTGACGAAGCTGCCCCCCGAACCGGCCGAGGCGATGCCCGTGTCGGTGGTGATGTCGAAGACGCCGGCCGCCTCGTTGGCGATCTCCGCCGCCCCGGCGACGCCGTCGCCCAGGGTGGTGGCCGCGGTCTGGGTCGCCGTGCTGAAGTTGGCCCACACCGCCGCGCCGCCCAGGGTCAGGCCGCCCAGGCCGCTGGCCGCCTTGGTCACCAGTTCCCCGCCGTTGATCGTCCCGCCGGCGAAGCTCGCCGCGCCGTAGAGAGCGAGTTCGTGGCCGCCCAGGGTGATCGTCGAGGTGTCCTGGGTGAGGGTCCCGTGGTAAGCCAGGGTCGCGCCCAGGCTCACCGCCGCGCCGCCCGATATCGTCCAGTTCGAAACCCCCAGGCTCGCGCCGGTGTTCAGCGCATCGGTCCCGCCGGAGATGGCCAGGGTTCCCGTGCCCGTGACCGAACCGGCCAGGGTCGAGCCGGTCCCGCCGAGCGTCAGGGTATTGGCGCCCAGCGCCAGCGTCGTTCCCGCCGCCTGGGTCAAGACGCCTGAATAGGTGAGACTCTCGGTGAAGCTCGTCACGGCCCCGGCCGACAGCGCCAGGTTCGAAACGCCCAGGCTCGCGCCGGCATTGATCGCCTGCGTCCCGCCCGCGAAGGCCAGGGTTCCGGCCCCGGTCACCGAACCGGCCAGGGTCGAGCCGGTTCCGGTCAAGGTCAGGGTGTCGCCAGTGGCGATGGCGATGCTGGTCCCGGACGCCTCGGCCAGGATCCCGGAGTCGCCGACGTTGGCGCCCACGTTCACGGCCGCGCCGCCGGCCAGGCTGAGATGGGCGACCGACAGGGCCGCGCCGGCGTCCAACGCATCGGTCCCGCCGGAGAAGGCCAGGGTCCCCGCCCCCGTCACCGTCCCGGCGAAGGTCGATGCGCCGGTGAGGGTCAGGGTGTCGCCCGTGGCGATGGAAAGGCTCGTGGCGGCCCCGTCGGTGAAGGCGCCGGCATAGGTCAGGCTTTCGCCCACCGAAACCGCCGTCCCGCCCGACAGCGTCAGGTTCGAAACGCCCAGGCTCGCGCCGGTGTTGATCGCCTGCGTCCCGCCCGCCAGGGCCAGGGTCCCGGCCCCGGTCACCGAACCGGCCAGGGTCGAACCGGTTCCGGTCAAGGTCAGGGTGTCGCCGGAGGCGATGGCGATGCTGGCCCCGGACGCCTGCGCCAGTGCCCCGGAGTCGCCGACGTTGGCGTTCACGCTCACCGCCGAGGCGCCGGTGAGGCTGGCGTGGGCGACCGAGATGACCGCACCGGTGTTCAAGGCGTCGGTCCCGCCGGAGAAGGCCACCGTCCCGGCCCCGGTCACCGTTCCGGCGAAGCTCGAGGCGCCGGTGAGGGTCAGGGTGTCGCCGGTGGCGATGGAAAGAGTCGTTCCTGCGCCGTCGGTGAACGTCCCGGCATAGGTCAGGTTCTCATTGACCGAGGTCGCGGCGCCGCCGGAGAGTGTCCACTTGGCCGCGCCGATGGTCGCGCCGGCGCCCACCGCCTGCGTCCCGCCGGCCAGGGCCAGGGTTCCCGCCCCGGTCACCGAACCGGCCAGGGTCGAGCCGGTCCCGGTGAGCGTCAGGGTGTTCGCGCCCAGCGCCAGGGTGGTTCCCGCGCCTTGGGCGAGCTTGCCGGCATAGGAGAGGTTTTCGCCGAGGCTGGCCGCCGCCACGCCCGACAGCGACCAGTTCGAAACTCCCAGGCTGGCGCCGGTGTTGATCGCCTGAGTCCCGCCGGCGAAGGCCAGGGTCCCGGCTCCGGTCACCGAACCGGCCAGGGTCGAACCGGTTCCGGTCAGCGTCAGGGTGTCGCCGGTGGCGATGGCGATGCTCGTGCCCGAAGCCTGGGAGAAGGTCCCGCCGATCGCCGCGGCGCCGCCGACGCTCGCCGCCGACGCGTTGGCGAGGCTGACGCTCGCGACCGAAAGGCTGGCCCCGGCGTTGAACGCATCGGTCCCCCCGGAAAGAACCAGGGTCCCGCCGCCGGTGACCGTGCCGGCGAAGGTCGAGGCGCCGGTGAGCGTCAGGGTGTCGCCGGTGGCGATGGCGAGGGTGGTCCCGGCCCCGTCGGTGAAGTTCCCGGCATAGGTCAGGTTCTCGTTGATCGAGACCGACGCCCCGGCTGAAAGCGTCCACTTGGCCGCGCCGATGGTCGCCCCGGCGTTCACCGCCTGGGTCCCGCCGGCGAAGGCCAGGGTCCCGGCCCCGGTCACCGAACCGGCCAGGGTCGAGCCGGTTCCGCTCAGCGTCAGGGTGTCGCCGGTCGTGACGGCGATGCTGGTCCCGGACGCCTCGGCCAAGGACCCGGAGTCGCCGACATTGGCGTTCACGCTCACCGCCGCGCCGCTGGAAAGACTGACGTGGGCGGCCGATAGGGCCGCGCCGGTGTTCAACGCATCGGTCCCGCCGGAGAAGGCCAGGGTCCCGACCCCGGTGACCGCGCCAGCGAAGGTCGAGGCGCCCGTCAGGGTCAGGGTGTCGCCGGTGGCGATGGAAAGGGCCGTCCCGGCCCCGTCGGTGAACGTCCCGGCGTAGGTCAGGCTCTCGCCGACCGTGGTCGCGTCGGTCCCGGAGAGCGTCCACTTGGCCGCCCCGATGGCCGCGCCGGCGTTCACCGCCTGGGTTCCGCCGGTGAAGGCCAGCGTCCCGGTCCCGGTCACCGAACCGGCCAGGGTCGAGCCGGTCCCGGTGAGGGTCAGGGTGTCGGCGCCCAGCGCCAGGGTGGTTCCCGCGCCCTGGCCGAGAGCGCCGGCGTAGGAGAGGTTCCCGCCCAGGGTCACCATCGTCGCCGCGTTCAGGATCGAGACGTCCGCGACGGTCAGGATGAGACCGGAGGCCAGGGCGTTCGATCCGCCGCCCAGCGCCAGGGTCCCGGCGCCGCTGACCGTGCCGGCGAAGCTGCTGACGGCGCCGGCGAACTCCAGCATGCCGGCGGCGATGCTGATCGTCCCGCTGTCGGTGACGTTCACGGCCACCAGGCTGATCCCGGTCCCGCCGGTCTTGGCCAGGATCCCGGCGTTGGTGAACAGCGATCCGGCCGCAACGCCCTTGCCGATACCGGTATTGCCGGTGATGTTGAAGTGTCCGCCGGCGGCGTTGGTGAACTTCGCCGCCGAGGCCGAGGCGTCGCCGACCGTGAGCTGGCCGGTCTCGGTGAGAATGGCGGTGTTGCTCGCGTTCTCCGTGCCGCCGATGGTCAGGCCGCTGACGCTGCTGGCGCCCTCGATGGCCAGGGTTCCGCCGCCCGTCACCATCGCGGTCGGTCCGAAGCTGGCCGGGCCGGTCAGGGTGAGGGTGAAGGCGCCGGTGTTGACCGTGCCGCCGGCCTGCGAAAAGCCGCCGGCGTAGGCGAGGGCGCCGCCGAGCGTGACCGTGGTCGCCGCCCCCAGCACCGAAACCTCGGCGACGGAGAGGGCCAGGCCCGAGGCGAGGGTGCTGGTTCCACCGCCGAAGGCCACCGTCCCCGCCCCGCTCACCGTGCCGGCGAAGCTGCTGGCCGCGCCGTCGAACTCCAGCGTCCCGCTGGCGACGCTGTCCGTGCCGGTGTCGGTGACATCGACGCCGATGTGGCTGACCCCGGTCCCGGCGGTCTTGGCCAGGGTCCCGGCGTTGGTCAACCGCGCCCCGGCCGCCGTGCCGAAGCCGATGCCGTTGTCGGTTTCGATGTCGTAGGTGGCGCCGGATTCATTGGCCAAGGTGGCGTTCGAACCGGCGCCGTCCCCGAACGTGACCTGGCCGGTCTCGCTGATGGTGCTGTTGTTGACCACCGTGACCGTGCCGCCGATGGTCAGGCCCGCCAAGGTGCTCGGCCCGTCGAGCACCACCTCGCCGTCGCCGTTGATCACGCCGCCGAATTGATTGGTTCCGTCGAACTCAAGCGTGCCGGCCTGGACCGAGACCTTGCCGGTGCTGGTGAAGGCGATGCCGGAATAGATATCGGTCACCCCCGTGGTCACCGTCTGTTCGAGGGTCCCGGCGTTGGTGAAGGCGGTCGCGCCGGCCCCGGTCTGGATGGTTATCGCCGACTGGAAGTCGATGGTTCCGGCGGCGTCGTTCTGGATCGTCCCGCCGCCGACGTTGGCGACGAACGGATTATAACCGAGATAGATCGTATCGGCGCCGGTCACGGTGAACATGCCCTGGTTCTCCAGGACCCGGCCGGCGTCGAGGTAGAGGTAGCCGCCGGAAAGGCTGGTGGCGCCTTGCAGCAGGGTCGTGCCCGAGCCCGTCTGGCCCAGATAATAGCCGCCGGCGAACGTCGCCGGGCCGGTCACCGTCAGGGTCCCCGTACCCGACACCAGGCTTTGGTAGCCCTGGGCGAGACTGGCGACCGTCATCGCGTTGGCGCCCATCGCCAGGGTCGCGTTCGAAACCGCCAGTGCGACGGCGCCCAGCGTCGTCCCGGCGCCCAGGGTGAGCGTACCGCCGGTCACGTTCACGGTGTCCCCGGCCCCGCCGAGCGTGCCGGCCCCGAGCGCGAACGCGCCGCCGCCGAACTGAACCGTCGCTCCGGAGGCCAGGGTGAAGGCGCTGGCCTTGGCCGATCCGCCGCCGGCGAGATCGAGGGTGGTCCCCGAAGCCAGGGTGGTCGTGCCCGACCCGCTCTGGGTGAAGGTCCCATCGAACTCCAGCGTCCCGGTCTGCACCGAAACCTTGCCGGTGTTGCTGAAGGCGACGCCGGCGGCAATGTCGGTCGTCCCCGTCGTCACCGTCTGTTCGACCGTCCCGGCGTTGGTGAAGACGGTCGCGCCGGCCCCTGCCTGGATGGTCATCGCCGACTGGAAGTCGATGGTCCCGGCGGCGTCGTTCTGGATCGTCCCGCCGCCGACGTCGGCGCCGAACGGATTATATCCGAGGTAGATCGTATCGGCGCCGGTCACGGTGAACATACCCTGGTTCTCCAGGACCCGGCCGCCGTCCAGGTAGAGGTAGCTGTTGTCGGAAAGGCTCGTGGCGCCTTGCAGCAGGGTCGTGCCCGAGCCCGTCTGGCCCAGATAATAGCCGCCGGAGAACGTCGCCGGGCCGGTCACCGTCAGGGTCCCCGTACCCGACACCAGGCTTTGGTAGCCCTGGGCGAGACTGGCGACCGTCATCGCGTTGGCGCCCATCGCCAGGGTCGCGTTGGACACCTCCACCGTGCCGGCGCCCGCGATCGTTCCCGCGCCGAGCGTGAACGTGCCGCCATTGAACTGCAGCGTCCCGCCGGAGGCCACTGCGAGGGCGCTGGCGTTGGCCGAGCCGCCGCCGGTGAGATCGAGGGTCGCCCCCGAGGCGATCGAGGTCGTCCCCGAGCCGCTCTGCGTGTAGGTCCCGTCGAACTCCAGCGTGCCGGTCTGCACCGACACCTTGCCGGTGTTGGTGAAGGCGATGGCGGCGGCGATGTCGGTCCCGCCGGTGGTCACCGTCTGTTCAACGGTTCCGGCGTTGGTGAAGGCCATTGTGCCGCTGCCGGCGGAGATCGTCGTCGGCGACTGGAAGTCGATGGTCCCGGCCGCATCGTTCTGGATCGTCGCGCCGCCCACCGTGCCGCCAAAGGGATCGTCTCCAAGCTGGATCGACGAGGCTCCGGTCACGGTGAACACACCCTGGTTCTCCAGGACCCGGCCACCATCGAGGTAGAGAATGCTGGCGGCGGAAAGGCTCGTCGCGCCTTGGAGCAGGGTCGTGCCCGAACCCGTTTGGCCAAGGTAGTAGCCGCCCGCCAAGGTCGTGGGGCCGGTCACCGTCAGGGTCCCCGTGCCCGATACGACGGTGGCGTAACCCTGGCTGAAGTTGGCCAGCGTCACCGCATTGGCGCCCAGGGCCAGATTGCCGGCCGTCAGTTCCACCGTGCCCGCGCCGGCCACTGTCCCCGCGCCGAGGGTGAATGTGCCGCCGTCGAAATCGAGCGTCCCGCCCGAGGCGGCCGTGAAGGCGCCGGCGCTGGACGATCCGCCGCCCCGGAGGTCGAGGGTCGCCCCGGAGGAAACCGAGGTCGTCCCCGAGCCGCTCTGGGTGTAGGTCCCGTCGAACTCCAACGTCCCGGTCTGCACCGAAACCGTGCCGGTGTTGGTGAAGGGGGTTCCGGCGGCAATGTCGGTCACGCCGGCGGTCACCGTCTGTTCGACGGTTCCGGCGTTGGTGAAGGCGAGCGTGCCGCTGCCGCTAGCACCAATGCTCGTCGGCGACTGAAAGTCGATGGTTCCGGCGGCGTCGTTCTGCAGCGTGCCGCCACCGACCGTGCCACCGAAGGGATCGTATCCAAGATAGATCGTTTCGCCCGCGCTCGTCGTTGTGAACACGCCCTGGTTCTCCAGGACCCGGCCGCCGTCCAGGTAGAGATAGCCGGCGGCGTTAAGGCTCGTGGCGCCCTTGAGCAGGGTCGTGCCGGCCCCGGTCTGGCCCAGATAGTTGCCGCTGGTCGCAAACGTCGCCGCGCCGGTGACCGTCAGCGTTCCCGTCCCGGAGACGACGGTGTCGGCCCCCTGGGTGAAGCCCGCCACCGTCACCGCATTGGCCCCCAGCGCCAGGTCGCCGGTGGTCAGCTCCACCGTGCCCGCGCCGGCCACCGTGCCCGCGCCGAGCGTGAACGTGCCGCCATTGAACTCCAGCGTCCCGCCAGACGCCACCGTGAAGGCGCTGGCGTTGGCCGACTCGCCGCCGGTGAAATCGAGCGTCGCGCCGGAGGAGACCGAGGCCGTGCCGCTGTTGGTGAAGGCGCCCTCCACGGTCACGACGCCCGCGCCGACCGCCTTCAGCGCCCCGGTGTTGGTAAGCGCGCTCTCGATGGTCAGGCCGGCCGCGCCGGTGCTCTCGATCAGGCCGGCGTTGCTTGTCGAGACGGTGTTGAGGACCAGGGCGTTGGTGGTTCCCGTGGCGTCGATGACCCCGGCCGCCTGGTTGACCAGGGTCAGGTTCGCGAAGATGCTCTGGGCGTCGACGCCGATCGTGCCGGCGCCGGAGATGGTGTCGTTGACATTGGTCAGGGTGGCGTTGTTGCCGACGATCTGGTCGTAGGCGTAGTCGGTCAGGGTAACCTGGCCCGAGCCGGAGAGGGTCGTGGCCCCTTCGATGGCGAGGTCCGTAAAATTGGCCGCGCCATTCAGTGCGATCGTGCCGCTGTTGGCGATCGGACCCTCGACCTCGAGCACCTGGCCGTCGGCGATCGCCACGGTCCCGGCGTTGGTGAAGGTCGCCGCCGCGATCAGGTCCGTCCCGTTCGGCGCCACCGTCCCGCCGGCGACGTTGGTCACCGTGCCGCCGCTGATCGTCGCGCCCGCAAGGCTGATGTGGCCCCCGGAGACGTCGGTGACCAGGCCACCGGTGTTGGTCACCGTGACGCCGGAGATCGTCACCGTGCTCGAAGCCAGGGCCTTGAGCGTTCCGGTATTGGTCAGCGCGCTATCGACCGTCAGCCCGCCCGCCCCGGCGCTCTCGATCAGGCCGGCGTTGGTGATCGATGTCGTGGAATTGAGGATCAGGGCGTTGTTGGTTCCGGTGGCGTCGATGACCCCGGCCGCCTGGTTGACCAGGGTCAGGTTCGCGAAGATGCTCTGGGCGTCGGCGCCGATCGTGCCGGCGCCGGAGATGGTGTCGTTGACATTGGTCAGGGTGGCGTTGTTGCCGACGATCTGGTCGGAGGCGTAGTCGGTCAGGGTAACCTGGCCCGAGCCGGAGAGGGTCGTGGCCCCCTCGATGGCGAGGTCCGTAAAATTGGCCGCGCCATTCAGTGCGATCGTGCCGCTGTTGGCGATCGGACCCTCGACCTCAAGCACCTGGCCATCGGCGATCGCCACGGTCCCGGCGTTGGTGAAGGTCGCCGCCGCGATCAGGTCGGTCCCGCCGTCCGGCGCCAGGGTGGCGCCGGCGACGTTGGTCACCGTGCCGCCGGTGATCGTCGCACCGGCGAGGCTGATGTCGCCGCCGGAGACGTCGGTGACCACGCCGCCGGTGTTGGTCACCGCCGCCTGGACGGCCAGCTCGCCCGCCCCGGCGGCTTTCAGTGTCCCGGTGTTGGTGACGGCGTTCTCGATGGTCAGGCCGCCGGCCCCGGTGGTCTCGATCAGGCCGGCGTTGGTGATGGACGAGGCGTTCAGGATCAGGACGTTGTTGGTTCCCGTGGCGTCGATGACCCCGGCGGCCTGGTTGACCAGGGCCACGCTCGCGAAGTTGCTCTCGGCATCGACGCCGATCGTGCCGGCCCCGGAGATGGTGTTGTTGACGTTGGTCAGGGTGGTCGCCGAAGCACCGCCGACGATCTGGTCGTCGGCGAAGTCGGCCAAGGTGACCTGGCCCGAGCCGGAAAGTGTCGTGTTGCTGTCGATCGCCAGGTCCGTGAAGGTGTTGACGCCGTTCACCGCGATCGAGCCGCTGTTGGTGAAGGCCCCGCCGATCCCGAACACCCCGCCATTGGCCACGGTGGCGGCCCCGCCGCTGCTGCTCGCCGTCTCTTCGATGGCCAGGCTCGAGCCGTTGTCGACGTCGATCGCCCCGGCGCTGCTGAACGTCCCTCCAGAGATCACGTTCGATCCGCTGTCGGCGCTGAGCGTGGCGCCGGCGACGTTGCTCACCGTGCCGCCGGTGATCGTTCCTGCCTGAAGGCCGAGGTGACCGCCGCTGGCGTCGCTCACCGTCCCGCCGGTGTTGGTCGCCACCGCATCGATGGCGAGTTCACCCCCGCCGGCGGCCTTGACGGTCCCGGTATTGGTGAGCGCGCTCGCGATGGTCAGCCCGCCGGCCCCCGTGCTTTCGATCAGGCCGGCGTTGGTCGTCGAGACTGTGTTCAAGACCAGGGCGTTGTTGGTTCCGGTCGCGTCGATGATCCCGGCCGCCTGGTTGACCAGGGTCAGGTTCGCGAACACGCCCTCGGCGTCGGTTCCGATGGCGCCGGCGCCGGAGATGGTGTCGTTGACGTTGGTCAGAGTGGTCGCCGAAGCGCCGCCGACGATCTGGTTGTCGGCGAAGTCGGCCAGGGTGACCCGGCCCGAGCCGGAAAGGGTCGTGGCGCCCTCGATGGCCAGGTCCGTGAAGGTATTGACGCCGCCCAGCGCGATCGTGCCGCTGTTGG
>DASRLN010000079.1:0-13117 GCA_035648435.1 Caulobacteraceae bacterium | reverse complement strand
GCGCAAAGCCCCGCAGCGCCCGCCGCCCCGCCGAGCCGGTCGGAGGCGTCCGCCGGTCCGCAATCCGATGAGGCCGCGAGACTACGCGCCGCCGCCGCCGCTGGCCGGACCGCTGAAATGGAAGCTCTGCTGACTGGGGGCGTCCCGGTCGATGCCCCCGGCGCCGACGGGGAAACGGCCCTGATGAAGAGCATCCAGGCCGACCACCCCGCCGCGGCCGCCTTGCTGCGCCGCCACGGCGCCAGCCTGGAGCGCAGGAACCACGCGGGCGAGCGCGCGCGGGACATGGCGACGGCGAAAGGCGACGCGGCGCTCAACCACGCCCTTGGCCTGGCCCGGTAGACAGGGACAGCCCAACGCGGGCGGCGATTTCCCCGCCGCAACCGTCGCCGGCCACCGTCGGCTCGCACCGCGCCTCCGCATACCGCGCGGAGTCCCGAGCGGCGAACACCCGGCGGAGGATATCCTCCAGACCGCGGGCATCGACCTCGTCGAAGGCGTCCGGGTCGGTCGAATCGACGTCGAAGACCGCGATCAGTCGCCCGGCGGGGTCGCACACCGGAACCACGATCTCGCTGCGCGACCGGGAATCGCAGGCGATGTGTCCGGGAAAGGCCGCGACATCCGGCACGATCAGCGTCTCGCGCCTGGCCGCGCAGACGCCGCACACGCCGCGACCGAAGGCGATCCTCAGGCAGCCCAGCGTGCCTTGATAAGGGCCAACCACCAATTCTTCGCGCCGGCCCGGATCGACGAGGTAAAAGCCGGTCCAGAAAAAGTGCTCGAAGGCGTCGGCCAGCATCGCCGCCACGGTGGCCATGCGCGCCACGCGGTCCGGTTCTGCGTCGAGCACGGCGTCGATCTCGCCGGCGACCTGGCGATACTTCTCCGCCCTGGCGGCGGAACCGGAGCGGGTTGGAAGGCTTTGGTTCATGCAAGCCCCTATAGCCTGGGCGAATTGGCGCGCCAAAGTCTTGCATTCCATGTTGCGCTGCAACATAACGGCGTCGTCGCGAAGGGACTCCGAAGATGACCGCTCGACGCCTGCCCTGGTGGAGCTTTTCCATGGACGCCATGCAGCTCACGCTCGAGGCGCAGAGCGTCATCGGCATGCGCATGGCCAAGGCCGCCTGGGGCGGCGCGGCGGCGCAGGACGAAGCCGCCCTGATGATCACCGAGAAGACCAAGGCGGCGATCGACGCCCAATTCGTCCTGGCCAAGAGCATGATGGAGGGCCAGGGCCACCTGGGTCCGGCCCGCGCCATGGCCATGTACCGCCGGCGTGTTCAGGCCAACCAGAGACGCCTGAGCCGGGGCCGCTGAAGAACCTCCGGCGACCGCGATGAAGACCTACAGCCTCGACCTTCGCCACGCCGCCTCCAAGCGCAAGCTCAACGCCTTGCCCGACAACCGGCTGCCCCCGCTCCGCCGGCGGCTCAAGGACGACACCGCCGCCACGGCCTGGGCGCGCGGCGAACTGATCGACTTCGGCCGCGCCAAGGCGGGAGAAGATTTCCAGTACGTCGAGGCGGCGCTCACCGAGCTGCTGCCGTTCGGAGACATCGTGGACGGCAAGGACTATCGCCGGCTTGGTCGCTGGGTGTTCAACGCCGACGGTCTGATCTGGCGCGAGGCCGGCGCCGAGTCGATGGCCGGGGCCTTGGGAGCGATCCTGGTAGGCCCGGCTGGACTCGAACCAGCAACCAGACCGTTATGAGCGGCCGGCTCTAACCAATTGAGCTACGGGCCCCCGGGGTTTGGCGGGGGGCAAGCGGTTAGCATGGGGCGTGCGCGGCTGAAAGATCGGCCGCGGCGGCCTACAGGCCCACCCTCTTGAACACATCCGCCAGCCGGCCTTCGATTTCCTCGCCGGGAAGGGCGCGCTGGCCTTCCATCACGGCGGAATAGACGAGGTCGCGGCGCGCCCCGACCACCTTTCCCTCGGCCCAGCCGACACTGCGCGAACCGTCCGGCGTGGAGGCGCAACTGGCGTGGCGGCCGGTCGCGGCGAGCGGCAGGGCGATGGTGGCGTTGAGCGTCCCAGGCCGGTCGCAGGCCGCCAGGGGTCGCTCGCAGTTGAACCGTTCGCCATAGCGGTAGCGGATTTTCCCCGTCGCCCGGTCGGCCAGGATCACGCAGGTGGCCGGATCGCCGATGGCGACGCCGATGGCCTGATCGAGGGCGTCGGACGGCAGGCGGTCGGCGGCCGGCTTCGAGCAGGCGGCGAGGGCCAGGATGGCGGCGGCGGCGACGGCGGGGCGCATGTCGAGGCGACTGTGGGCCAATTCCCGTCCCTAGGCCAGTTGCGCGGCGGCGATGCGCGCGATTTCCACGGCTGGCGTGGAGTCGAAACGGCCGTCTTCCAGCGTCCAGGCGGCCGATAGGCCGGCGTAAGCCAGGACCCAGCCAAGAAGACGGCGCGGCTCCAGGTCGGCGGCGGTCGCCACCACCCAGGCCTGGGCGGCGAGCCGGCCCGGCGCGACGGCGGTCTCGGCGTCGGGATTGCAGAGGATATTGGCGTGATCGAAGCCGCGCTCGCCGACCAACCCCTTGGGATCGATCGCCAGCCAACCCCGGTCGCCGCCGTCCAGCACATTGGCGTGGTGGAGGTCGCCGTGGAGGATGGCGATATCGCGAGGTTCGCCCAGAAGCCGATCGGCGGTCGCGAGCGCCTCGGTGAACACCCCGCCAAGGCGGGCGGTGGCGGGCCGCAGGGCGCGGAACCAGACGTCGAGCGGGACGAGGGTCGAAGGCGGCGCCGCCTTCCGGGGTGCGTGCAGCCGGGCCAGGACCTGACAGAGGATGCCGCTCGCCGCGTCGTCCCCGCCGTCCCGCGCCATGGCCGCCAGGGATCGCGTTCCGACCGCGCGTTCGAGCAGGATCGCGCCTTCCTCCCGCGCCAGCACCCTGGCCGCGCCGTCGCCGGCCCACCATTCCATGAGGGCGCCCCCGGCGATCTCTTCCGGCGCCACGGCGATCTTCAGCATCGCCGGCGCCCCATCGCGCGCCACGGGCAGGAGCAGGCTTCGCGAATGCCCGGTCACGAAGCCTTCGCCGTCCGGGGTCAGCCGCCAGCGCTCCAGCCACGGCGCGAAGGCGGCCGGGTTCAGCTCCGCCACTTCAGGGTCGCCGCCTCGACCGGATTGACGAACGGGCTGCCTTCCCGACGGCTGGCGCTCCATTCGCGCTTGAGGGCCTGGTACCATTTGGCCTGGCGGTCGGCGTCGTCGATCCACAGGAGGCCGGGGTCGTGGATCAGGCCCTGGTTCTGCAGATCGACCATGGCCCCGTCCTGATGCAGGAACCGGCGAGCCCCCATGCGGATCAGAGGACCGGCGAGGGTGAACACCGGATGATCCGACCACACGATCTGAGTGATCCGCGTGCGGCGATCGTCCAGCGGCGTCAGGCAGGTCAGGGCGAGCACCTGGCGCTTGCCGACGATCACATGCTCCCAGCGAAGGCCGGGCAGGCGAAAGCCGATTTCGGTGGTCGGCTGGCCGCCGAGCAGGGCATAGGCGCGCGAGTTGCGCGACGGCGGATGGCGGACCATGACGAAGCCGGCTTCACTGGGCTCGAACCGCTTGGCCTTCTCATGCCGCGAGGCCCGCGAGCGCCACCACCACTGCTGGTGGACGAAAGGTCCGTGGGCCGGATCCATCAGGCCGACGGCGGCATGATCGACGTGGGCGGCGAAGTCCATCCGCTCGACGAGCTTCGGCCGTCCCCCGACGATTCCCGGAAACACCGGAGGCGGAAGATCGGGCGCCTCGCCCGGCCGGGCGTCGCCGGCCATCCAGACGAACACCATGCCCTGGCTTTCGGCTGTCGGAAATGACCGCACCGTCACCCGGTCCACGTCGAAGGCCTGATCTTCGGTGAGAGAGGGGATGGCCCGGCAACGGCCGTCGGCGCCGAAGCGCCAGCCGTGATAGGGGCACTCGACGGTTTCCTCGCCATCCGCCTCTCGCGCAATCCGGCCGGCGGACAGCGGCGCCGCGCGGTGAGGGCAGATGTCCCGAAGGGCGATCACCGCCCCGGCCCGCGTGCGGCCCAGCATCAACGGGCCGCCGAGCATCAGGGTCCGCCGCAGGGTCCCGGCCTTCACCTCCGAAGACAGGGCGGCGAAATACCAGATTTCGGTCAGGAAGCCGTGGCCGAAGGCGGTCCGGCTCGCGGTCTTGACCTCGCCTTCGGGCATGTGGCCATTTACCGGCACGCATCCAGGTGAGGCAACCCGCCCACGTCTGGTGGGGAGCTCAGAGGGCGCCATGGAACTCTTCGATCTGACCGGCAAGGTCGCCGTCGTCACCGGCTCGACCCGGGGCATCGGCAAGGCCATCGTCGAACGCCTGGCCGAGCACGGCGCCAAGGTCGCGGTCTCCTCGCGCAAGCCGGCCGCCTGCGAGGAAGTGGCGGGCGCGATCAACGCAAAGCACCCGGGCGCGGCCATCGCCGTCCCGGCCAACATCTCCTCCAAGAGCGATCTTCAGCGCCTGATCGACGAGACCCGCGCCGCCTTCGGGGCGATCGACATCCTGATCTGCAACGCCGCCTCCAACCCCTACTACGGGCCGATGAGCGGCATCAGCGACGAGGCCTTCCGCAAGATCCTCGACAACAACATCGTCTCCAACAACTGGCTGGTGAACATGGTCGCCCCGGAGATGGCGCGGAGGAAGGACGGCGCGATCATCATCGTCTCATCGGTCGGCGGCCTGCGCGGCACTTCGGTCATCGGCGCCTACGCCATCTCCAAGGCGGCCGACATGCAGCTGGCCCGTAACCTCGCCCAGGAACTCTCGCCCAGCAACATCCGCATCAACTGCATCGCCCCGGGCCTGGTGAAGACCGACTTCGCCCGCGCCCTGTGGGACACTCCAGAAGGCGAGCGCCGGGCCAGCGCCGGCACGCCCCTGCGCCGCCTGGGCGAGCCCGACGACATCGCCGGCGCCGCCGTCTTCCTCGCCTCCCGCGCCGGCGCCTGGATGACCGGCCAGACCATCGTGATTGATGGAGGTTCGACGAGTTAGGGTGTCACCTTCGGTCCGGCCCCTATCGCCGGTTGCCGTGGCCGCCGTGCCGAACAATCCATCCGGCGGGGAAGAGTCCGGCGGTCGATCCGAAAGTCATCATCTCACGCCGGCCGGTGGGCGCCGGGGCGGTATTCGAATTCGACCAGATAGACGTTCTCGCCCGGACCGTGCCTGGCGACCTTCAGGAGATCGACGACGCCGGCGAAGCCCGAGCGCCGAGCGAGGTCGCCCGTGACATCGGCCAGGTCGATCTGGCGAACCGCGGTCACTTCCACGGCGCCGGGACCCAGGCGGTAGCGCCCGCCCACCTTGACATGCGGACGGCGCCAGATGCGGACACTGCAGGTGACTTCTCCGCGCATGACCGGTTCGCGAAGGCGTTTGGTGAAGGTCACGGGGAGCGAAGTCTTTCGGTGGCGGCGAGCGGCCTTTGCGTCTAACAGGCTGGGAGTTCTTCGTCGAAAGGACCCTCTAAGGATGTCGAGAGTATCAGCGGTCGCGACCGCATTGGCCCTGGCGCTGGCCGGGTCGGCGGCGGCGGCTGATCCGGGCACGATCGAGCAAGGATCGACCGTGGCGCCGAAGTACGGCGCCTGGGGCCTGGATCTTTCCGGGCGCGATCCGAGCGTCAAGGCGGGCGACGACTTCTATCGCTACGCCAACGGGGTGTGGGACGACCGCGCGGTGATTCCCGCCGACCGCACCCGCTACGGAAACTTCGACCGCCTGACCATCCTTTCGGAAAACCGCACGCGGGCGATCATCGAGGCCGCCGCCGCCGGCAAGTCCGCCGATCCGAACGCCGCCAAGATCGGGGCCGCCTGGCGCGCCTTCATGGACGAAGAGCGGATCGAAAAGCTGGACGCCGAGCCGTTGGCCGCCGACCTGGCGGCGATCCGCGCGGCCACCACCCGCACCGACCTGGCGGCGCTGATGGGCGGGGCCAATCGCGGCTTTCAATCGGCCATCTTCGCGGCCGGGATCGGCGCCGACGCCAAGAACCCCACCCGCTATGCCGTTCAGCTGGGGACGGGCGGCATGGGCCTGCCCGACCGCGACTATTATCTGGAGGCGGCGCTGGCCGACAAGAAGGCCAAATACCAGGCCTATGTCGCCACCCTGTTGCGCCAGGTGAACTGGCCCGATCCCAACGGCGCCGCAAAGGCGGTGGTCGATTATGAGACCCGGATCGCCGAGGTCAGCTGGACCCGGGCCCAGCGTCGCGACCGGGACAAGACCTACAATCCGATGAGTCTGGCGGAACTCCAGGCGACCGCGCCGGACTTCCCGTGGAGACCGTTCCTGGCGCGCGAGGACCTCGGCGCCGTGGACCGCTTCATCGTCACCACCAACACCGCGGTCCCCAAGGTGGCCGCCATCTATGCAGCCACGCCGGTCGCGACCTTGCAGGCCTGGCAAGCATTCCACGTCGTGGACGAGGCCGCGCCCTATCTCTCCCGCCGATTCGTCGATGCCCATTTCGCCTTCCGCGACCACGAGCTGGCCGGCCAGCCCGAGCAACAGCCGAGGTGGAAGCGCGGTGTCGCCTTCGTCAACCGCGTCGTCGGCGAGTCGGTGGGCCGGCTCTATGTGGCCCGGTATTTTCCGCCGTCGTCCAAGGCCACCATGGAGGCTCTGGTCGGCGACCTGGAAACCGCCATGGCCGCGCGCATCGAGCGGCTGGACTGGATGAGCGCGCCCACCAAGGCCAAGGCCGAGGAGAAGCTCGCCAAGCTCACGGTCAAGATCGGCTATCCGGTGAAGTGGCGCGACTACGGCGCCTATCGGGTCGAAGCCGCCGACCTTTATGGCGACGCCGCGAGGTCCGCCGCCTACGACTGGGACTACGATCTGGCGCGGCTTGACGGCCCGGTGGACAAGCTGGAGTGGCACATGACGCCCCAGACGGTGAACGCCTACTACAACCCGACCAACAACGAGATCGTGTTTCCCGCCGCCATCCTGCAGCCGCCGTTCTTCGATCCGAACGCCGATCCGGCGGTGAACTTCGGCGGCATCGGCGGGGTGATCGGCCACGAGATGACCCACGGCTTCGACGACCAGGGCCGCAAATCGGACGGCGACGGCAAGCTCACCGAATGGTGGACACCCGAGGACGCGGCCAAGTTCAAGGTCCAGGCGGATCGCCTGGGCGCCCAATACTCATCCTACGAGCCGGTCCCCGGATTTCACATCAAGGGCGAGCAGACCATGGGCGAGAACATCGCCGACATGGGCGGCCTGCTCCTGGCGCTGGACGCCTACCACGCCTCCCTCAAGGGCCGGCCCGCGCCGGTTCTGAACGGCCTGACCGGCGACCAGCGGGTGTTCCTGGGCTGGGCTCAGGTGTGGCGCCAGAAACAGCGCCCCGACGCGGCCGTCCAGCAGACCAAGTCGGACCCCCATTCGGCGGCCAGGTTCCGGGTCATCGGCCCGGTGCGCAACAACGACGGCTGGTACGCCGCCTTCGACGTCAAGCCCGGAGACAAATACTACCTGGCGCCGGATCAGCGGGTACGCATCTGGTAGGGGCGTTGGTGAGCGGCGCCGGCCACCCCGGCGAGGATCAGGATCGCGGCGGCGGTTCGGATGAAGCCGTCAGCAGGTCGCGGACGGCGCTGTCGAAGTGGGCGTCCATGGCCGCGATGGCCGCGCCGACGTTCCGGCTCTCGATGGCCCTGGCCACCGCCAAATGACGATCCACGATGGTGCGGCGCTGGCGGGGGGTGGTGCGGGTGCTCCAGGCGGTGGGAACGGCGACCTCCATCAGGGGGGTGAAGGAGGTGACGATCTGCAGGAAGAGGGCGTTGTGAGCGGCCCTGGCGATGGCGACGTGGAAGGCGATGTCGTGGCCGGTCACCGCGGCGCGGTCATCGGCATCGGTGGCCATGGCTTGCGCGAGACCCAGGATGCACGCGGCCTCGGCGTCGTCGCGCGAGGCGGCGGCCAGGGCGACGGTGCGAAGTTCGATGGTGCGGCGCACGTCCCACACCTCGGGCACGGTGATCTGGGCGGTGTTGACCGCGTGGTCCAGCGAGGCGGCGATCACCGACCCGTCGATGGCGGCGACGCGAGGCTTGCGGCCATTGCCGACATCGATGAGCTTCAGGGCGGCCAGGGCCCCGAAGGCCTCGCGGATCACGCCGCGGCTAACCCCCAGGCTGGCGGCGAAATGCCCCTCGCCGGGCACACTGTCGCCGACCCGCAGGCGCCGCGACTGGATGTGGAGATTGACGGCCCGGACCGCCTGGTCGACCAGCGATCCGTTCTCGCCCGGGGCAACGCCGGTCATGCGGCCAGACGGCCCGCCCGGCAGTCGGTGGGCGAGCGGCCGAAGTGTCGGCCGAAGGCGCGCGCGAAGCTGGCGTTGTTGAGATAGCCGGTCTCATAGCCGATCGAGGAGACGAGCAGATCGGTGGTCATCAGCAGGCGTTCGGCCTGGCGAAGCCGCCGCTCGGCGATCGCCTCGCCCACCGTGCAGTGGAAGGCTTCGCGAAAGCCTCGGGAGAGCTTGGCGCGATTGAGGCCGCAGGCCCGGGCGATACTCTCAAGCGTGAGTTTTTCGGCCGATCGTTCGTCGATGAGGCGCCGCGCCTCCATGATCCGGCGGCTGTCGGCCTGGGAGAGGGCGCCCGAGCCGGTGAGCGGAACGAGTTGGCCGGCGCCGGCCAGCCGGATGGTTTCGCAGAGCAATTCGATACTCTTGGCGAGGCGGTAGGTCGCCAGGGTCCGCGGCGCGATGGGCGGATCGCGAAGCGCCAGGGCGATGCCGCGCAGCTCGGCCGGCGAATAGAACTCCCGTCGCGATCCGTCGATCAGCGACCCGCCGCCCAGTCTGGAGACCGCGGCGCCGGCGACGAAGAGGATCAGCCTGAATTCGGCGCCGGACGTCTCCACCAAGGCCGGGATGTCCGGCGCCGGATCGATGTGGAGAGTAGCCGGTCCGCCGGCCCCGAACACCATGACGATGGCCAGCGGATCGTCCGGCGTCGGGAACTCGTGCGCGGCCCCGGTTCCGATCAGGGCGGTCATCTCCGCGGAGACCTCGATGCACTCCATCGCGTGAACATCGCCGTGCCGCATTTCCACCCCTCGCCGTTCCCGCGATCTCGGTCCCCTCATGCCACCTATCGGACAGGTTAGCAAGAAGCTATCGGATAGCTCACAGACTTTACAGGGTGAAGATCTTTCCGGGGTTGAACAGGTCCCTGGGATCGAGCGCGCGCTTGATCGTGCGCATCATCTCTACCGCTTCGCCCAGTTCGCTGACCAGCCAGTCCTGCTTGCCGAGCCCGATGCCGTGCTCGCCGGTGCAGGTGCCGTCCATGGCCAGGGCCCGCTCGATCAGGCGGCGGTTGAGGCGTTCGGCCTCCAGCAGCTCTTCGGGATGGCTGGGATCGATCACGAAGACGACATGGAAATTGCCGTCGCCGACATGGCCGAGGATCGGCGCGGGAATGCTCGCGGCCAGAAGGTCGCGCTTGGTCTCGCCGATGCATTCGGCCAGGCGGCTGATCGGCACGCAGACATCGGTGGGCCAGCCGACGCAGCCGGGCCGCAGGCCGACGGCGGCGTAATAGGCCTCGTGCCGCGCCTTCCACAGCCTCGAGCGTTCCTCCGGGAGGTTCGACCACGCGAAGTCGCCGCCGCCATTCTCCGCCGCCAGGGCGGACACCGTCTCGACCTGTTCGGCCACCGACCGCTCTGTCCCGTGGAACTCGAAGAACAGAGTGGTGACCTCGGGATAGTCGAGCTTCGACCAGCGGTTGACCGCCATCATCTGCACGTCGTCGAGAATCTCGATGCGGGCCATCGGAACGCCGAGTTGAATCGCCTGGACGACCGTATCGACCGCGCCGGCCAGGGTCGTAAAGCCGCATACCGCCGCC
This sequence comes from Caulobacteraceae bacterium, assembly GCA_035648435.1. Taxonomy (GTDB): domain Bacteria; phylum Pseudomonadota; class Alphaproteobacteria; order Caulobacterales; family Caulobacteraceae; genus Acaudatibacter. The sequence continues at coordinate 3,192 of DASRLN010000079.1, read as the reverse complement.
GAGATCGCCTCGGGGACACCGTGCAGCCTGATGGTCACCTCGGTGATCACCCCGAGCGTGCCTTCCGAACCGATCATCAGGCGCGTGAGGTCATAGCCGGCCGCCGACTTTCGCGCCCGGCGCGCGGTGCGGATGTCCTTGCCTTCCGGCGTCACCATCCGAAGCGACAGCACGGCCTCGCGCATGGTCCCGTAGCGCACCGCGTTGGTCCCCGAGGCCCGGGTCGCGGCCATGCCGCCGATGGTGGCGTTGGCCCCCGGATCGATGGGGAAGAACAAGCCGCTGTCCTTCAGGCGTCCGTTGAGCTGCTCGCGGCGAACCCCGGCCTCGACGGTGCAGTCGAAATCCTCGGCATTGACCGCCACGATGCGATCCATCTCCGACAGATCAATCGTGACGCCACCGCGAACCGGCGTGGTGTTGCCCTCGATCGAGGTGCCGGCCCCGAAGGGTATGATCGCGACGTCGGCGGCGAGGCAGGCCCGCACCAGGCCGACCACCTCCTCGGTGGAGTGCGGAAAGGCCACCGCGTCCGGCGGCGACATGGCGAAGTGAGACTCGCTGCGGCCGTGGGCGGCGCGTATCGCCTCGCCCAGATGCAGGCGGTCGCCGACGATGGCCCGCAGCCGATCGGCAACCTCTCCGCTCAGACCGGCCGGCATGTCCGGGTCCCTTTCGCCCCTTAGAAAGCCACCGTGATCTGACCGCCGAAGGTGAGCGGAGGAATGACCGAGGCGGTGTTGTAGTTGGTCAGGATCGGGGCCGCCAGGACCGGCACGTAGACGATGCCGTGCGAATTGCCGATGTTGCGGACGAAGGCCTGGAAGGTGACCGGGCCGTGGGTCACGCCGGCGTTTACGTTGAGGGTGGTGAAACTGGGCGCCGGTACGCCGTAACCGTTGATAGTCGCGCCATTGCCCACGAAACCCGACTTGCGGACCCCGACATAGTTCACCGAACCGCCGACGTCGCCCGTCCAGCCGTCCATGATCGGCCAGTTGTAGTCGGCGGTGATCGATCCCGCCCATTTGGGTACGAACGGCAACTCGTCTCCGGCCACCCCACCGGCTGCTGGCGCGTCCGTGGTGAGGTTGGCTTGCGTGTAGGCGCCATTGAGTCCGAAGGTCAGACCATGGACCGGCCGCCACAGGGTCGAAAGCTCGGCTCCACGGGTGCGCGCCGTTCCGCCATTGATGAACCCTTGGAAGCCGGCGACGCCGGTCTGGATCTGGATGTTGTTCCAGTCGTTCCAGAAAAGGGCGAGGTCCAGGGTCAATGTCCGATCGAACCATTGGCTTTTGTAGCCGGCTTCGTAGCTGGTCACCGTGTCCGGCCCGAACGTCGCCGGCTCACCGAGCCCCGGCGGAAAGGCGTTGGCGCCGCCCGGGCGATAGCCGTCGGCGAACCTGGCGTAGACCATGTTGTTGTCGTCGATCTTGAACCGCGGCGAGACCAGATAGTTGAAGTCTCGGCCCGTCGAAGAACTGCCATACGTCAGGGTGTCGCCGGCTTGTTTCTCGAGAGCTTTCACGATCGCGATGTAGGTGCCGGAATAATCTTCGAGGAACTGCTGCCGGTTGGCGCTCTCGCGGATCCCGCCGGTGACGTCGAAGCGGTCGGTTATGTGCAGGTCAAGGTTCGCATAGCCGGAGAGTTCGGTGTAGCGCGACGCGATCTCGGCGCTGATGAGGGGCATGGTGTTGTAGGGGAACAGCTGCTCGATCGGCGCGCCGGTACTCTTGTTGAACAGGAAGTAGCCGGGGATTGTCAGCAGGTCGTTTTCGTGGGTGAAGAAAACGCCAGCCTGGGCGTCGAGACGGCCATTGAAGAAGCTGTCGGAGACACGGAACTCCTGCGAGAATCGCCTGATCTTGCTCGCCAGGGAGTCCTGGAGGGCGGTGTTGGCCGGATTGGCGACCACGCCGAAGGCGCCGAACAGGGTCAGATCCAGGATTCCCGCCGAGGACTGGGTCGCGTCGGCGTAGGCGATGCCGCGGATGTCCTGGTAGGTGGTGGAGGAGGTGAGGTTGAGGGCGCCCCACTGACCCTTGACCGTGGTGTTGTAGACTTCGAACTGGAATTTGTTGGGCTGTTCTGTATAGGCCTTCATGGTCAAGGGGCCGTACAGCGGCTGCAGGGTCTGGTAATTCACGTCCTCGGCCGAACTGCCATTGTTGTTGATGTTGTGAATGAGCGCCCAGGCGTCCACCGAAATGTGCGAAGTCGGTTTCCAGAAAAGGTCGGCGCGACCGCCGGCCACCTTCGAGTCATTCTGGTATTTGTCGGTCAGGAGATTCTTGACGTAGCCGGGATCCTCGCGGGTGAAGGCGCTGATACGCAGGCCAAACACGTCCTTGACGATCGGCATGTTGATCAGCCCTCGAAAGGTGTAGCCGGCCGTTCCCTCGGTCGTCACCTCGCCGCCGGCGGTGACTTCGCCCCCGAAATGGTCGAGATCCACCGGCTTGCTGTCGAACTTGACGACGCCCCCTACCGCCGAGGCGCCGTAGAGGGTGCCTTGGGGTCCCTTCAACACTTCGATCTGGGAGAGCTCCGCCGGGTCGAGATCGGGGGTCAGGTCGCTGCCGGCGGCGTAGGCGTTCACCGAGCCGAACGGCGCTTCATCGACATAGATCGAGGTGGCGGGAGACGATTCGTTCTCGCCGCTGGTGATGCCGCGGATGGCGATCTGCATCGACCCCGGATTCACCGTGCTGATCGAAAGACCCGGCACCTGGGCGACGTAGTCCTCCAGCTTGACGAAGCCGGCCTTGGAAAGGGACTGGGCGTCAAGCGCGGTGATCGCCGCCGGCACGTTCTGGATGTTCTCGCTCCGCTTGGTGGCGGTGACGATCACTTCCTGCACCTGCGTCGCCGCCGGCGCCGTCTGCGCCTGGGCGAAGCCGGCGACGGCCGAGCCCGCCAGAAGCCATCCGGCGAAGGTCATCCGACGGCCGTTGAAGTGTGGAAAAGAACGCATGCTGGCCTCCCCGGAGCGCCATACGCACGTGTGGCGCGGCGCTTGGTCTGATTGGAGACCTATATGATAGGTCAGCGAGCCCCGACCCAAGCCTCCTGGCTTTGCCGCACGGCAAATTGGCTGTGCCGGCCTGTCATTTCAGGTTCGCTCCATGGAAGCGTCGGTGGCGGCCTCAGCGCCATCGGACCTGGATATCTTGCGGCGAAAGCGCC
>DASRLN010000078.1:0-7419 GCA_035648435.1 Caulobacteraceae bacterium | reverse complement strand
GTCCCTCCCCATGAAGGGGAGGGAGGGAAGAGTCGCGCGTCAGGCCGCCCAGAGCACGCGGGCGGGGGTGCGATCCTGGCGCAGGATCGACGCCACCGGCGGCGTGAAGGCGGGGTCGTCGCGGACGCGGTCCAGGACGCGGCGCTTCTCGTCGCCGCTGACCAGGATCACGACGATGGCGCTGTCGAGCAGGGCCCGGAGGGTGAGGCTGATCCTCGGCACGTAAGGTTTCTCGCCGGACATGGCGACGCCGACGGCGAGACGCTCGCCATGCGGATCGAGCATGGCGGCGAGGTCGGGATCGCCGGGAAACAGCGAGGCGACGTGGCCGTCCGCGCCCATGCCCAGCAGAACGCCAGCGAACGGCGTCAGGGAGCGCAGCGCGCTGTCCACGCTCGCCGCGCCTTCCCGCGGCGAGGCGTGCGCGGTCTTGAGTGGCAGGAATGTCGCCTTCGCCGCCCCAGCCACCAGCAGACGGGCGCGCAGCAGACGTTCGTTGCTGTCGTCGGAGGCTGGATCGACCCACCGGTCGTCGGTGAGGGTGACGGTGATCGTGGGCCAGTCGAGAGGCGCCCTCGAGAGCCGATCGTAGGCCGGTCCCGGCGTCGATCCGCCGGTCAGCACCACGCTGCGGGCGCCCGGCGCGCCGAGAGCCTCCGCCATCGCCGCGGCGGCGGCATCGGCCAGCCGATCCCGATCCTCGAAGATCTCGATCCTAGTCATCCAGCCACGCCCGCCCCGAACGCTCCAGCAGGGCGAACGCTCCCGCCGGTCCCCAGCTCCCGGCGGCATAGGGTTTGGGCGTCATCGAGAGGTCGGCCCAGGTCGCCGCCACGCCGTCGATCCAGGCCCAGGCCAACTCCACCTCGTCGCGGCGCACGAACAGGGCCGGGTTGTCGGCCAGGACGTCGAGCAGCAGGCGCTCGTAGGCGATGCGCCGCCGTCCGCCGTCGTCGAGGGAGAGGCTCAGCGGCAGGGCCTGCAACCGCGTGCCGGCGAGGCCTGGGCGGCGGTTCATCAGCAGCAGGGAGATGTCCTCCTTGGGTTGAAGGTCGATGACCAGCCGGTTGGCGATCAGATCCTCCTGCGCGCGGGTCCCGAAGATCGAGTGCGGCAGAGGCTTGAACTGGATGGCGATCTGGGTGCGGCGCTCGGGGAGCCGCTTGCCGGTGCGCAGGTAGAACGGCACGCCGGCCCAGCGCCAGTTGTCGATGTCCGCGCGGAGAGCGACAAAGGTCTCCACCGCGCTGGGCGCGCCCTTTTCCTCGGAATAGGCCGGCACGGATTTGCCGCCCGCCACGCCGCCCCGATATTGGCCGAGAACCGTCATCTGGTGGGCGGCGGCGGCGGTGAACGGGCGCAGGGACTTGAGCACCTTGACCTTCTCGTCGCGCACCGAATCGGCGGTGGCGTCGGCGGGAGGCTCCATGGCCACCAGACAAAGCAGCTGGAGCATGTGGTTCTGGACCATGTCGCGCAGGGCGCCGTACTCGTCATAGTAGCCCCAGCGGTCGCCGACCCCGTCGGTCTCGGCGACGGTGATCTGCACATGGTCGATGGCGAGATTATTCCACAGCGGCTCGAAGAGGGTGTTGGCGAATCTGAGCGCGATCAGGTTCTGCACCGTCTCCTTGCCGAGGTAATGATCGACCCGGAACACCCGCCGCTCCTCGAACACCCGGGCGACCTCGGCGTTGATGGCGCGTGAGCTGGCCAGGTCGTGACCGATCGGCTTTTCCAGCACGATCCGGCAGTCGCCGCAGGCCAGGTCGGCCGCCTCCAGCGCCCGGCACACCGCGCCGTAGAGGCTGGGCGACAGGGCCAGATAATAGACCGTCGAGGCGCCACCCAGTCTGGTCGCCAGGTCCTTCAATCCCTCGGCCCGGGTGACATCGGCGGGACAATAGTCCAGCCTGGCGGAGAAGCGCTTCCACACCGCCTCGTCCACGCCCTCCGCGCGCCCCGCCAGGGTTTCGCGGACACTGGCGACGAAGGCCTCGCGATCCATGACCGAGCGGGCCGAGCCGATGATCTTCACTCCCTCGGGAAGTAGCCCGTCGAGGTCGAGGAAGTAGAGCGACGGCAGCAGCATGCGCGCGGCGAGGTCGCCCGTCGCCCCGAAGATGACCAGGCGCTCGATCTGTTTGGGGTCGTCGGCCATGCCGGGCGAACGCATGGCCGCGAGCGCGGGCCGCGTCAATCGTCGATGGCCGGCCGCCTCGGCCCCGGCTTGCATGGCCCGGCGCGAACCGGCAATGTTTCGACCAAACGGAGACCGCCATGGCCTGGGATTTTGAGACCGATCCGCAGTTCCAGAAAAAGCTCGACTGGATCGAGGAATTCATGGCCGACGAGGTCGAGCCGATTTCCCATCTCGGCATGGCGGTCTGGGGGTCGGCCGGCCGCGAGACGTTCATCAAGCCGATGCAGGACAAGGTCCGCGCCCAGGGCCTGTGGGCCTGCCACCTCGGACCCGAACTGGGCGGCCAGGGCTTCGGGCAGGTCAAGCTCGCCCTGATCAACGAGAAGCTCGGCCGCAACGCCCTGGCCCCGACCATTTTCGGCTGCCAGGCGCCCGACACCGGCAACGCCGAGATCATCGCCCACTACGGCACGCCCGAGCAGAAGGAGAAGTGGCTCAAGCCGCTGCTGAACGGCGAGATCCGTTCGGCCTTCTCGATGAGCGAGCCGACCGGCGGCTCCGATCCCCTGACCTTCAAGACCCACGCCGAACTCGTCCCAAGCAAGGATGGGGGCGACGAATGGGTGATCAACGGCGAGAAGTGGTTCTCCAGCGGATCGCGCTACGCCAAGGTGCTGGTGGTTTATGCGGTCACCGATCCGGACGCCAAAGACCCCTACCGGCGAACCTCGATCTTCCTGGTCCCCAAGGACACCCCCGGCGTCGAGACCATCCGCAACATCGGCGTCGGCGGCGAGGGCGAGGGGAACCACGGATACATCCGCTACAACGACGTCCATGTGCCCAGGGACGCGCTACTCGGCGAACGCGGGGGGGCGTTCATCATCGCCCAAACCCGTCTGGGCGGCGGCCGGGTCCACCACGCCATGCGCACGGTCGGGGCCTGCCGCCACGCCTTCGACCTGATGTGCCGCCGCGCCGTTTCACGCCAGACCCGCGACGGCCGGTTGGCCGATCTGCAGATGGTCCAGGAGCAGATCGCCGACAGTTGGATCCAGCTCGAACAATTCCGCCTGCTGGTGATGCGCACCGCCTGGCTGATCGACAAGCACAAGGACTACAAGCTGGTGCGCAAGGACATCGCCGCCATCAAGGTGGCCATGCCGAAGGTCTATCACGACATCGCCGCCGCCGCCCTCCACCTGCACGGCGCGCTCGGCGTCTCCAACGAGATGCCGTTCATGGGCATGGTCACCGGGGCCCTGGTGATGGGTATCGCCGACGGGCCGACCGAGGTCCACAAGGTCACCGTGGCCAAGCAGGTGCTGAAGGACTACACGCCCGACAACGACCTCTTCCCATCTTATCACCTCCCCAAATTGCGCGAGGCGGCGAAGGACAAATATGCCGGCGAACTGGACGACCTCAAACGCCACTACGCGGCGATGAAGTCCGAAGCGGCGCCGGCCTGACCGCCGGCGTGGCGCGTCGCCCCCTGATCGTCGGCGTCGGCGGCACGGTCCGCGCCGGCTCGACGAGCGAGCGGGCGCTGGTCAAGGCCCTGGCCGCGGCCGAGGCCGCCGGCGCCGACACCGAACTCTTCGGCGGAGCGTTCATGGCCGCCCTGCCGATCTACGATCCCAGGGAACCGGATGAGCACGCCGAGCGCGACCGGTTTCTGAAGGCCGTGAGCGGATGCGACGGACTGATCGTCGCCAGCCCAGGCTATCACGGCTCGATTTCGGGGGTGGTCAAGAACGCCCTCGATTGCCTTGAGGGCTTGCGCGGCGATCCCCGCCCCTATCTCGACGGTCGCGCGGTCGGCTGTCTGGTGGTGGCCAGCGGCTGGCAGGCCTGCGGCTCGACCCTGGCGGCCCTGCGCTCGATCGTCCACGCCATGCGCGGCTGGCCGACCCCCATGGGCGCCGCCCTCAACGCCGCCCAGGGTCTGTTCGGTGACGACGGCGAATTCACCGATCCCCGCGACGCCGCCCAGGTGGAGATCGTGGCGGCGCAGGTCGTCGGGTTCGCCAGGAAGTGGTCGGGTTGACGCGTACCCGCGCGCGCGCGCGAACCAAAGAATAAGAGAATCAACCACGAAGACACAAAGCACACGAAGGGATTCACGAAGAATAGATTTTGGCGCTTCGCGCGAAGCGCAATCCTCTGCTCCTTTGTGACACCTTCGTGCGCTTTGTGCCTTCGTGGTTGGTCTTTCCTTGTTCCCCTAGCCGCCAAATTCAGAGCATGAAGCGCCGAATGCCTTCCTTGAAGAGCGGTACGTTGAAGTTCATCAGGAAGCCGATGCGACACCCGGAAAGCTTGAGGTAGGTCAGGATTTGCGCCTCATGGACCCGAGAGAGCGCATCGACGGATTTCACTTCGACGACGATCGCCCTCTCGACGATCAGATCTAGCCGGTACCCGGCATCGATGGTCGCGCCGTCGTAGACGATCGGCAGAAGGACCTGTCTCTCCAGACTCAGACCCCGGGCACGCAACTCATGGGCGAGACAGTGTTCGTAGGCCGACTCCAGCAAGCCCGGCCCCAGAGCCCGGTGCACCTTCAGTCCGGCATCGACAAGCGTCCGGGCGACAGACTCCTCATCCGTGATGAGGCTTCGATCCATCCTCAAACCGCTTCCGCCTCGACCGGTCTCTCCTCCGCCTCTTCCCTCGGGACCATGGCGGGGGCCGAGACGCCGGCGTCGGGGGCCTGGCCGTGGGGCTCGTCCCGCAGCATGCGCGCGCGCCGCCAGCCGCCGAACTTGTAGTAGAGGGAGGTCAGCACCGCCGAGGTGATGGTGCCGATGGGGAAGCTCCACCAGATCGAGTCGGCGCCCAGGCGCGGGGCCATCAGGCTGGCGAAGGGGATGCGCACGCCGATCATCGACACCACCAGGATGGCCAGCGGCGCCCAGACGGCGCCGGTCGATCGCACCACGCCGGAGAGGGAAAAGGTGACCGAGAACAGCACGAAACCCCACAGCACGGTGGTGTTGATGTGCCGCGCCAATGGGATCGCCGGCGAATTGTGCGGCAGCAGGATGCCCAGCACGAGATCATTGAAGACATAGAGAAAGAGCGCGATGACGCCGGTCACCACCAGGCCGGAGATGACGCCCGCGCGCGCCACCTGGGCGACCCGGTCCCAGCGCCCGGCGCCGACGTTCTGGGCCGCCATCGAGGAGACCGACGCGCCGATGGCCATGGTCGGCATCTGCAGGTAGCTCCACACGATCGACGAAATCGAATAGGCGGCCGAGGTGAGGAAGCCGTAGCGGTTGACGAAGCTGATCATCACCACTGCGGCGCCGGACATCACCAGCATCTGGACGCCCATGGGCAGGCCGCGGGTGACCAGGGAGCGGAAGATCGGCCAATCCGGCCTGAGCAGGTGAAGCTCGCCCGGCCGCAGGAGGATCACGCTCTGCTTGCGATAGAGATGGATCATCAGGAAGATCAGGGCGACGCCCTGGCCGACCAGGGTCGAGGTCGCCGAGCCGGCGATGCCCATGCGCGGAAACGGGCCGATGCCCCGGATGAGGAGGGGATTGAGGGTGATGTCGATGACGATGGCCAGGGCCAGGAACCAGAACGGGGTCACCGAATCGCCGGCCCCGCGCTGGGCCATCTGCATGAATACGAAGAAGTACATGAACGGCACGGAGGCGAAGATGATCCGCAGATAGATGATCGCCTCGCCCCGCGCCTCCGGCGGGGTCCCCATGAGGTCCAGGATGTGGGGCGAAAGGGCGCCGCCGAACACCGCGAGCAGCAGGGAGAGCCCGATGAAGAAGGTCGTGGTCGTGCCCATGACCCGCTTGACCAGGGCCAGGTCGCTGGCCCCGACCGCCTGGGCGACCAGAATATTGGCCGCCATTCCCACGCCAAAGATCGAACCGATCATCAACATCATAACGATGTTGGCGTTGCCGAGCGCTGTGATCGCTGTCTCGCCGAGGGTGTGACTGACCCAGATCTGATTGACCGTGCCGTTCAGCGACTGCAGCGCGTTGCCGCCAAGCAGCGGCAGGGAAAAGAGCAGCAGGGTGCGGGTGATCGGACCCCGGGTCAGATCGCGCCGCGTCCGGCCGCGGGACGCCGGGTCCAGAGGCGCCGGGCCGGACGGCCGGGAACTCCCGGACTTCGCATCCATCTTATGGCGACCGCGCCGGTATCGCCGCCACGATCGCCTCGGCTTCGTCGAAGATGGCCGGATCGATGGAAAGCTCGGCGGCCGAAGCGTTGTCATCGACCTGTTCGGGGCGGCTGGCGCCGACGATGGCCGAGGCGACGTTTTCCTCGCGCAGAACCCAGGCGAGGGCGAACTGGGCGAGGGTGGCATCGACCCTCGCCGCCAGAGGCCCCAGGCGCTGCACGGCCTCGAGCACCTCGGGCCGCATCCAGCCCTTGATCGGACCGCTCATCTCGTCGCTGGCCGCGCGGGTATCGGCCGGCGGCGGCGCGCCGGGCGGATACTTGCCGGTGAGCACGCCTTGAGCGAGCGGCGACCAGACGATCTGGGAAATGCCGTTCCGGGCGCAGAGGGGAATCACCGTCTTCTCCGGACGGCGCCACAGCAGCGAATACTGCGGCTGGCTGGAGACGAACCGCTCCACCCCCTCGAGCGCCAGGGCGGCCTCGATGTTTTGCGGCGACCATTCCGAAAAGCCGATGTAGCGGGTCTTGCCGGAGCGCACCGCTCCGGTCAGCGCCTCCATGGTCTCCTCGAGCGGCGTCTCGACGTCGTATCGGTGGCACTGGTAGAGATCGACGTGATCGACCCGCAGGCGCCTCAGCGACGCGTCGAGCTGTTTGTCGATCTGGGCGCGGGAAAGACCTCTGTCCGAGGGACCCATTTCACCAAACACCTTGGTGGCGAGGATGTAGCGGTCCCGCGGCATGCCGGCGAGAGCCTCGCCCAGCAGCGTCTCGGCGGCGCCGCGGCCATAGACGTTGGCGGTGTCGATGAGATTGATGCCGACATCGAGCGCCCGCCCGACGCAGGCGATTGCGCGTTCACGCTCGACCCCGACGCCGTAGGTCAGCCAGGAACCCAGCGAGATCACCGAGACCTTGAGGTCGCTGGCGCCCAGTTGCCGATAGCGCATGAAGGTTCACTCCGAGGCTGAGTGACCACCCTATAGAAAGGCGGGGACGCCCTCCAACCCAGATCCTCGGCGCGATTGCATGAAATTGCCCCTCCCTCCCCTTCATGGGGAGGGTCGGCCGAAGGCCGGGGCGGGGCTGTGTGGACACCCTCGGCGGCTCTG